>JANYJD010000063.1 GCA_025358555.1 Rhodoferax sp. | reverse complement strand
TCGATGGCGCCGGACTCGCGCAAGTCGCTCATCATCGGGCGCTTGTCGGGGCGTTGCTCGACGCTGCGGTTGAGCTGCGACAGCGCCAGCACCGGGCATTGCAATTCCTTGGCCAGCATTTTGAGGCCACGGGAGATTTCGCCCAGCTCAGTCGCGCGGTTTTCATCACCCGAACCCGACCCGCTCATCAACTGCAGGTAGTCCACCACGATCAGCCCAAGCTTGCCGCACTTGCGCGACAGGCGCCGGGCATTGGCGCGCAACTCGCTGGACGTAAGGCCCGCACTCTCGTCAATGTGCAGCGAGATGTTGCGCAGTTTCTCGATCGCCTCCGTCAGGCGCGGCCATTCTTCGTCCGTGAGCTTGCCGGTGCGCAGATGGCCCTGGTCAATGCGTCCTATCGAGCCGACGATGCGCACTGCCAGTTGCGAGGCGCCCATCTCCATGGAGAACACTGCAACCGGCAGGCCTTCGTTGAGGGCCACGTGCTCGGCAATGTTGATAGCCAGTGCGGTCTTGCCCATGGACGGGCGCGCCGCAAGGACGATCAGGTCCCCAGCCTGGAACCCTGCCGTCTCGCGGTCCAAATCATAAAATCCAGTCGGCACGCCGGTGACGTCGTTCGGGTTGTCGGCCATCTCCTGCACCCGGTCCAGCAGCGCCACCACCAGCGAATCCATGCCCTGGAAACCCTGCTTCATGCGCGAGCCTTCTTCGCCGATGTTGAAGATTTTCTGCTCGGCCTCGTCCACAATCTGCGCCACCGGACGGCCCTTGGGGTTGAAGGCGTTAGTGGCGATCTCGTCGCTGGCGCTGACCAGCTTGCGCAGGATGGAGCGCTCGCGCACGATCTCGGCATAGCGACGGATGTTGCCGGCGCTGGGCACGTACTGGGCCAATGAATTGAGGTAGCCCAGGCCACCCACTTCTTCGGCTTTGCCCTGGCTTTGCAAGTGCTCAAACACGGTGATCACATCAGCCGGTTTAGTGGCGTTGACCAGCGCGCTGATAGCCGCGTAAATCAAGCGGTGCTCATAGCGGTAAAAGTCGCTGTCGTTCAGCAGATCGCCCACCCGGTCCCAGGCGTTGTTGTCCAGCAGCAGGCCACCCAGCACGCTGGACTCGGATTCGATGGAATGGGGCGGGATGCGCAGTTGCGCGACCTGGCGGTCCGAGCCGAAATCGTCGGGCACGGTGGAAGGAAATGAGGAGACTACGGCGGACATGGGAAGTGCTTTTTAAGGTTCTCCATGCTACGGGTTGTCCCCCGACCTGTCACTTGAAACGCTGTGAATAACCTGTGCGTTTCGTGTAGATAGTGACGCCTGGGACAAATAAAAAGGCCGCTGGAAAATCAGCGGCCTTTCATGAGGCTCCAGCCAAGGGGAGGAACCTCTTAAGAAGCGTAGCGAGCGGGATGAAGTTGCGCAGGAGCAGCGGAACTGCACTACCAGTACAGTGAGCACCGCAGTGCGCAAATTCGCCCGCGCAGTAGCTTATTCAGTGGTTCCTAAGCGGTTTCGCCGTACACAGACACCGTAATGTCCACCACCACATCGGTGTGCAGCGCTACGCCAATCGTGTTGTCGCCGACCAGCTTGATCGGGCCATTGGGCATGCGGATCTGGGCCTTGACGACTTTGTAGCCGTTTTTGACCAGCTCTTCGGCAATGTCGGAGTTGGTGACGGAGCCAAACAGGCGGCCATCGACACCGGCTTTTTGCGTCAGCTTGATGGTCGTACCAGCGAGCTTTTCGCCCAGAGCTTGCTGCTCCGCCAGCTTGGCGGCAGCAGCTTTTTCGAGGTCAGCGCGTTTGACTTCAAATTCCTGCTTGGCCGAAGCCGTGGCGCGGCGGGCGCGGCCAGAAGGAATGAGGAAGTTGCGGGCGTAGCCGTCTTTGACTTTGACGACGTCGCCCAGGGTGCCAAGGTTCACAACCTTGTCGAGCAGAATGATTTGCATGGTGTGACTCCCTTAAATGCGGTGCTGGTCGCTGTACGGCAGCATGGCGAGGAAACGCGCGCGCTTGATGGCCGTGTTGAGCTGGCGCTGGAAAATGGCGCGGGTGCCGGTCAGGCGGGCGGGGATGATCTTGCCGTTTTCGGCAATGAAATCGCGCAGGGTGTCGATGTCCTTGTAGTCAATCTCTTCCACACCGGTCACGGTGAATCGGCAAAAGCGCTTGCGCTTGAACAGCAGGTTTTGCGCTGGGCGCTTGGGGCGCTTGTCCTTGTTGAATTTCTTGAATGCGGGCATGAAAGCCTCCAATAAAATTAATCTTGCAAAAATTTAGTCTTGCGACAGTTCTTGAACGTGAAACACGACGCTTTTACCGTTGCGGGGCGTTGCCAGAAAACCGGTAAATCGCCACCTGCTGCCGATGGTCTGCTTGACCAGCCGCTCGGCCAATGCACCAAAGGCCACCGCCTTGATTACCAGCTTCACCTGCCTCACTTGCCCTGCTTCTTGAATGTCTGACGCGTGTTCGAGTCGTAAATTCAGGGCGGGCAATCCGGCCGGGGTGTAGCGCAGAGGTTCAACCTCGGCAATGCAGGCGGTCAGTACGGTATGGTTTGCACTCGGTTTCTGGGCTTGCTCTGTGGGCAGCGTCGCCGCTTCAATGGTTGTTGTTGTTGTTGCCAGCGTACTCAGCCTGGTTGTTCTTGCGGGCGTCTTCACGGTCCACAGATTTCATCATGGACGAAGGGCCGGTGTCGGCTTTCTTCTTCAGGACGGTCAGGTGGCGCAGCACGGCATCGTTGAACTTGAAGGCATGCTCCAGTTCTGCCATCACAGGCTGGTCTGCCTCGATGTTGACGCACAGGTAATGGGCCTTGGAGAGCTTGTTGATCTGATAGATCAACTGGCGGCGGCCCCAGTCTTCAACGCGGTGCACTTTGCCACCGCCAGCGGTGATCATGCCCTTGTAGCGCTCCAGCATGGCCGGAACCTGTTCGCTCTGATCCGGATGGATCATGAGAATGATTTCATAATGACGCATTGATACTCCTTGTGGGTAGCCTGCTGGAAGAACTGTAAAAAATTCTTTCCTGGCAGGCATTGATGAAAGCTGCCCTCAGCGTCGGATGAGGTGCAGCAAGGCGAAGCCTATGATTATATGCCAGGCGCGACCGGGTGGGTGGCACCGGGGTGCCGGGAGCGGGCCAGCAGGCTCAGCCCCACCGCCACCGCCAGACCCGCAGGCACGCCAAACACGCCCGCCGACACCGGCTGAATCTCAAACCAGAGCCCGCTGCCATGAAGCCCAAGTGCCGAGCGGACGGCCGCCAAGTTGATCACCATGTAGTACACCGTCAGCCCCAGACCCGCCAGCATGCCGCCTACTGCCCCTGCGTGCGTCGTCCTGCGCCAAAAAATGCCCAACACCATCACCGGCACAAAGGCCGCACCGGCAAGTGAGAACGATGCCGACACCAGATAGAGAATGTCCGTAGGCCGCTGCGCCGCCACATAGGCCGCCGCCAGCGCCACCAGCAGCAGCGCAAATTTGGACAGCATCACCCGCCGCATCGAGCTGGCCCGGTCGTTCTCCCCCTTGTAATACAGGTCGTGCGCCAGGGCGTTGCCAATCGTCAGCAGCAGCCCGTCGGCGGTGGACAGGGCCGCTGCCAGCCCGCCTGCCGCCACCAAACCCGACACAACATACGGCAGGCCACCCAGCTCGGGCGTGGCCAGCATCACAATGTCGGCACTCAACCTCAACTCGGCAAATTGAAGGATGTGGTCGCCATTGACATCGCTTGCCGACAGCAGCGCTGGGTCCACCTTGGCCCATTGCGCCATCCAGACCGGCAGTGTGTCAAAGTTCTGGCCCACCAGCTGGCTCAAAATTTCATACTTCACCAGCACCGCCAACGCCGGCGCCGACAGGTACAGCAGCGAGATGAAAAACAGCGACCATGCAACCGACGTGCGCGCCTCAGCCACCGACGGTGTGGTGTAAAAGCGCGTGAGCAGGTGGGGCAGCCCGGCAGTGCCCACCATCAGGCAAAACACCAGCGCCAGAAAATTGCGCCGCGATACCTCAAACGTGTGCTGCTCCTGCGCCGTGCCATCCGGGTTGCCGGCAAATGGCTGCGCGTGTTGCGGCATGCCGCCCAGGGGCTTGGCGCGGTCCAGGTTGTCCTGCATGGCGCGCGTCCAGCGTTCGCGCGCGGTGGCCACGTCTTTTGGCAATGCGGCAATATCGCGCCTGGCCGCAAATATCTGCGCGTCGTCGGCGCGTTGTTCAACCAGGCGGCGGTGTCGCTCTTTGAGGGTTTGACGGTCCGCATCCAGCGCCACTTCAACATTGCGCAACTTGGCCTCAAACTCTTTGGCCCTGCGTGCGTACTCGGCTATCACCTGCTGCTCTGCTGGCGAGGTGGCCAGGCGCTGCTCAATCTCCGAGATCTTCTGCAACTGCTGCCCGTAGACAAACGGTTCCAGCGGGTTGCCAAGCTGCTTGTAGGCCAGCCACGACACAGGAATCAAAAACGCCAGAATCAGCACCACGTATTGCGTCACCTGCGTCCACGTTACCGCCCGCATGCCCCCAAGAAACGAACACACCAGCACGCCGCCCAGACCCAGCAATATGCCGATCTCGAACTGCACGCCGGTCAGGCGTGAGGTGATCAGGCCCACACCATAAATTTGCGCCACCACATAGGTGAACGAGCACATCACCGCCGCAAAAGCGGCAATCACCCGGGGCCAGCGGCCGCCGAAGCGCACGCCAAAAAAATCGGGCACGGTGTACAGGTTCATCCGGCGCAGATACGGCGCCACCAGCAGCGCCACCAGGCAAAAACCACCCGTCCAGCCCATCACATAGGCCAGCCCGCCAGCCTGGGACTCGGTGCCCGCAAAGCCCTGCAGGTACAGGCCGCCGGCCAGGCTGATGAAGGACGCGGCGCTCATCCAGTCGGCGGCGGTGGCCATGCCGTTATAGAAGGCCGGAATGCGGCGACCGGCCACGTAGTACTCGGTGGCCTCGGCTGTGCGGCCGTAGATGCCAATGGCGGCGTACAGCGCCACTGTGACGAACATAAAAATGGAGCCGACCCACTGCTTTGAAAGACCCCAGCGCTCCGCCAGGCCCAGCGCCAGCAAAAAGCCAAGCAAGCACGCCACGTAACCGGCAAACCGGCGGTGCAGCCTGCGCTTGTAGACGGCGTATTCAAGCGCCTCGGGCCGTTTGTCTGCATCCGGGTCACGCCGGTTGGCAAGCCAGGCGAAGACGACGACGATGGCAATGAAAATAAGCGCCGCTCCTTGGGCTGCAAACCAGAAGCCGAAAGGCCAACCGGCAATCACCCACCGCAGGTCATGCGCAAAAAATACAACGACGAATGAGGTGACAAACCAGATCGCCAGCAGCCAGCCGTGCAGGGCAAAACTGTGCCCCGCTTCAGAAGACTCCGCTACAGCCGGGCGAGCTGCTGCCACGTCGCAATCACCGAATCAGGATTAAGCGAGATGGACGCAATGCCCTGCCCAGCCAGCCACTCTGCCAGGTCCGGATGGTCACTGGGCCCCTGACCGCAAATGCCGATGTACTTGCCCTGGCGCTTGCAGGCCGCAATGGCCATGCTGATCAGCGCTTTGACGGCCGGGTCGCGCTCGTCAAAATCTGCGGCCAGCAGCTCCAGGCCGGAGTCGCGGTCCAGCCCCAGGGTGAGCTGGGTCAGGTCGTTGGAGCCGATGGAAAAACCGTCAAAGTACTCAAGAAACTGGTCCGCCAGAATGGCGTTGCTGGGGATCTCGCACATCATGATGATTTTGAGTGCATTCTCTCCCCGCTTGAGCCCATGCTTGGCCAGCAACCCGGTCACAGCCTTGGCCTGCCCCACGGTGCGCACAAACGGCACCATGACCTGCACATTGCTCAAGCCCATGTCGTGGCGCACGCGCTTGAGCGCCTCGCACTCCATCGCAAACGCCTCGCCAAACGCAGCACTCACGTAGCGCACCGCGCCACGGAAACCCAGCATCGGGTTTTCTTCTTCGGGCTCATAGCGGCTGCCGCCAATCAGTTTGCGGTACTCGTTGCTCTTGAAATCTGACAGGCGCACGATTACCGGCTTGGGCCAGAAGGCGGCTGCAATCGTCGCCACACCTTCGGCCACGCGGTCCACGTAAAACGCGCGCGGCGAGGCATGCCCGCGGGCAACAGACTCCACCGCTTTCTTCAGATCAGCGTCCACGTTCGGGTAGTCCAGAATCGCCTTGGGGTGCACGCCGATGTTGTTGTTGATGATGAACTCAAGCCGGGCCAGGCCCACGCCTTCATTGGGCAACTGGCAGAAGTCAAAAGCCAGCTGCGGGTTGCCCACGTTCATCATGATCTTGATGGGAATCTGCGGCATCTCGCCGCGCTGCACCTCGCTCACCTCGGTTTCCAGCAAGCCGTCGTAGACAAAGCCGGTGTCACCCTCGGCACAGCTCACCGTCACC
>JANYJD010000053.1 GCA_025358555.1 Rhodoferax sp. | reverse complement strand
AGCGTCGTCAGCGGCGTCAACGAAACCGCAACTGCTGTCCCAGCCCCATGCGCTTGGCTTTCTCCAGCATGAACGCACCCAGCGCAATGTCCGACAGCGACAGGCCGCGATGCCAGAACAGGTTGGTTTCATCATCACTTTGCCGCCCGGGCTTCAGGCCGGCAACGATCTGGCCCAGCTCTGCGTGCAACGTTGTCTCAGACAGTTTGCCTGCGTCCACATGGGCACGCAACGCACCAAACGGCCCGGCCCGGGCTTGGCCCCAGTCGTCCATGACCATTTTGTCCATTTTGTCGGTCAGCGACAGCTCCACCGCACTCATGGTGCCGTAAGGAATGACGCACGCGCCTTTTTTGATCCACTCTGTCTTGAGGAGCGGCTCAGGCTTTTCCAGCCGCGACGCCTCGACCACAATGTCTGCGCCCCGCACGCATGACTCCCAGTCGGGCGTCACGGTGATTTTTTTGCCCAGATCTTTGGCAAGCCTTGCGGCAAAGGCGTTGACGCTTTCGGGGCGGCGCGAGTGCACGCGGATTTCATCAAAATGGTAGATCGAATCCAGCAGGCGCACGTTCCAGTAAGCCGTGCCGCGCGCGCCGATGTGGCCGAGCACTTTGGCGTCTTTTCGGGCCAGGTGCTTTGCGCCCAGCGCGGTGACGGCCCCGGTGCGCATGTCGGTGATGTCTGACGCGTCAATGATGGCCACCGGCGCACCATTCTTTGGATTGAACAAGTTCAGCACGGCCAGCTCTGACGGCAGGCCGATCTCGTAGTTGCGGTAAAAATCCCCCACCACCTTCACCCCCGCCAGCCCCAGCGGGCGGATGTAGCCGCGCAGCACATTGAAGTGCCCTGGGTAGTCTTTTTCCGGCACCAGGTGCATGCGCGGTTCGATCGTGGTTTGCCGGTTGCCCTGCGCCAGCAGCGCGCCTTCGACGGCGGCGATGATTTCGGCGTCGGTCAGCGCCAGCGCCTGCACGTCCGGGTGGTTCAGGTAGGTGATGTAGATCTCGGCGGTGCTGTCAGACATGGCTTCAGTTCTGAAAAATACTATATCTTTTATAGCTAAGTATGAAGATTTGACAAGGGCTATAGGCCTATCTATAAACCGATATGCACTAACCCAACAGGTGCATTGCCCGCCCGAAAGAAAGTCTACAGCTTAATCCACCACCGCCTGGTAAACCAGTTGGCGCAGCAAATTGCGGTGGTACTGGCGCATGGCACCGGGCGATTGCATCATCATCACGGCCACGATCTGCTCCTTTGGATCGACCCAGAAAATCGTGCCAGCATAGCCGCCCCAGTAGTAATCGCCCTCACTGCCGGGTGCACTGGCCAGGCCGTCGCTGGGGCGCACGGCGAGGCCCAAGCCAAACGTGTACAGCGAGGGAAACAGCACGTTGCCGCCGGGCGTGGGCGCAATCGGAATGCGCGGCCCGAGGTGGTCTGTGGTCATCCAGCGCACCGTTGTGCGCGACAGAATGCGCTGGCCATCCAGCACGCCGCCATTGAGCATCATCTGGGCGAAGCGCATGTAATCTGGCGCGCTCGACACCGCACCCGCCCCCCCGGAATCATTGCCGGGCAGCTTGCTCACATCAATCAGCTTGAACGGCGTGCCGGTGGCCGGGTCTTTATCGAATGAGGCAGTAAGCCGGGGCATTTTTGGCGCGGGCACGTAAAAGGCGGTGTCCACCATACCCAATGGCTGGAAGATGCGCTCGGCCATGAAGTCGCCCAGGCGTTTGCCCGATGCCGCCTCAATCACCCGGCCCAGCACGTCGGTGGACAGGCTGTATTCCCAGGCCGTGCCGGGCTGGCGCACCAGCGGGATTTTCGACAGGCTGCTGACCTGCTCGTTCGGCGTCATGTCGCGCGCGTCAAAGTCGATGTTGCCGGGTTTGTAGAGGCCTGCCTTGGCCAACGCGTCCTTGAAGGCGGCATTGGGAGAAATTTCGCCGTAGCCCAGCCCTGATGTGTGGCGCAGCAGATCCTGCACGGTCATGGGCCGCGCGGGCTCGGTGCCGGTGGCAGTCTGCACCGTCAAGTCCTTGAAAGCCGGCAGGTACTTGGACACCGGGTCAGAGATTTGCAGCTTGCCGTCTTCCACCAGAATCATCGCTGCCACAGAGGCCATGGGCTTGGTCATGGAGTAAATGCGAAACAGCGAATCCATCGACATCGCGTCCCCCTTGGCCGCATCGCGCACGCCAATCGCATTGGAATAGACGATCTTGCCTTTGCGCGCCACCATGATGGTGACGCCGGGCAGGGCCTTGTCGGCAATCTCTTTGTTGAACGCGGTGGTTAGCTTGTCCAGCCGCGCCGCCGACATGCCGACGTCTGCGGGGTTGGTGATGCGCACTGCTGAGGGCTGTAGCTGGGCCAGCGCAGGTTGGGAGCTGAGCAGGGCCATGCCCAGAGCCGCGCCCATAAAAAAAGCCCGCTTGAGGGACGGTCGCCGACAGTCGGCTGGTGCAATAAGTGGGTATAGATGCGTCATGCAGTGTCTCCTGTTGAATGGTGAGCGTTCGGGAAGCCATGGTCATAATAGGCGCGGACTGCCTCCGAGCGGTGTCCCCTAGCGGACGGCAAACGGACTGCCCGCGCACACAGGCCTCCAAGGCCTGAAGTCGGGCCGTCATCAAAGTCAGCTCTGAAGCATTCTGAGGGTCATTCCGGAAACCAACGTTACCGGACTGGGTTTGCTGCGAATAATGCGTGCAGCATGGCAAAGATTCACCCCACATTTGACGCAGCAGACACGTCCCGAATCATCGAGATGGCGTGGGAAGACCGCACGCCGTTTGAAGCCATCGAAATCAACTATGGGCTGGATGAATCTGCCGTCATCATCCTGATGCGCCGCGAGCTCAAACCATCGTCCTACCGAATGTGGCGCAAGCGTGTCGTCAACCGCGCAACCAAGCACGCCGCCCTGCGGGTGCCGGGCGTGTACCGCGCCTATTGCCCAACGCAGTACAAGCCGTGAACAGTTTTGGAGCTGAAAATGAGTGAAGATTTGCGCTGCTGCGGCAGCGGCACCTGCATGATCAACGCTGCGGGAGTGTGCTGGTGTGGCCAAAAATGGGATGGCGAAAACATGTGTTTGCCTGATCCGCAAAGAACGCCGCCTGATGCCTTGGCTAACCCGCAACAAACGCGTGAAGCGGATCTACCG
>JANYJD010000034.1 GCA_025358555.1 Rhodoferax sp. | reverse complement strand
ACGTAGTCGCGCAGCTCCATGTTGTTGCGCACATCAAAGCCCCAGCGCTCCATGTAGCTGGCGTCTGGCAGGATCATGTCGGCATAGTGCGCTTGCTCGCTGTAGACAATGTCGGAGCAAGCGTGGAACGGAATCAGCTTTTCACTCTTCAGCACATCCACCACCAGGCTACGGCCTTCTGGCCAGGTCTGCGGCGCGGCCACGGTGTAGCTCAGGTACACCTGGATCTTGCCCCGGCCTTCCTGGATGTATTTGTAGACGACTTGGCCCACCTTCATGCGCTGCCATTTGTTGGCCAGCGGCCATTCGGGCGAGTTCTCGATCAGGCTGTTGACCGTGGGCGTGGGCGGGCGCGGTATAGGCTGCGGAAACACGGCCGGCGGCACGCGCGTGGGCTCGGTGGTGTAGCAGTAGCCGCCTTCTTTGCCCACGCTGCCAACGATGGCGTTGAGCAAAATCACCGCGCGGTCGTTGTTGAAGCCGTTGTAGTGCGCGCCGGAGCCGCGGTTGGTAAACGCCACAGAGCGCGGCGCGGCTTTGGCAAACTCGATGGCAATGCGGCTGATGTCGGCTTTGTCGATGCCGGTGACGCTTTCAGCCCATTCGGGCGTGTAGCGGCTGAGCCAGGTTTTGAGCTGCGATGCGTTGACATTGCTCCAGGTGTCGAGCCACTTGGCATCGTGCAAATTGGCCTGCATGATGACATTGCCCATGGCCAGCGCCATCGCGCCGTCTGAACCAGGGTTCAGCGGAATCCATTCGTCAGACCGGCCGGCCGTGTTGCTCATGCGCACGTCAAACGTGACCAGTTTGGCACCGTTGTCAAATCGGCCTTTGATGATGCGTTTGGCGGCGTGAATGGCGCCCTGATGGGCTTCGTAAAAATTCGCGCCAAAGTTGAGGATGTATTTGCTGCGCTCAAAATCGGCCGATTCCCAATCTGTCTCTCCCAGGCTGGCGTAGTTGGCGGCGCGCTTGTTGCTGCTGCACAGGGATCGGTGGTTGAACAGGCTGGGCGAGCCAATGGCGTTCAAAAAGCGCGTCATCTCCTCGGCAATGCGCGAGCGGCCAATCTGGATGGCGACTTCTTCGGGCTTGCCCTGGTCGATCGCCACGCGGATGCGCCGGGCGATTTCGGTGTAGGCCTCGTCCCAGGTGATGCGCTGCCACTTGCCTTCACCGCGCGCGCCCACGCGCTTGAGCGGAAACTGCAGGCGGTCTGCATAGTCGTTGATGGTCGGGCCGCTTTGGCCCTTGGCACACAGGCTTTTGCCGTTGTTGGGGTCGAGCGGATTGCCGCCGACTTTGACCAGCTTGCCATCAATCACGTAGCCCTGAATGCCGCAGACGGTGGAGCAATTCAGGCACACGCCTTTTTTGATGATGGCTTTGCTGTAGTCGTTTTTCAGGCGGCCCTTCCCACTCGGCCTTCTCTCCAGTTTTCTTTTGCCGTACAGCTTGCGGTCTTTGGGGGGGAAGAGCTGCGCGTTGGCGTCTTCCGGGGCGAGCAAGATCATCTCGCCCAGGGCCAGGGTGGACAGCGCGGCAAAACCGCGCTTGATCGAGTCGCGACGGGTAATGTGGGTCGTGGCGTCGCTTGTGATGTCGCTTGATTTCTTCATGGTCGTTGCCCTCAGGTTTTGTCAACGACTTTGGTGCCGGTAGCCTCAGCAGGCTTGGCCCACAGCACGCGTTTGCGCTTGGGGAACGTGCTGTCTAGCGAAGTCCAGGTTTCGATCTCGTACGAGTACGGGTCGTGCACCTTGCCTTTCGGGATTTTGGCTTCCATGTCTTTGTTGTGACCTTTGTAATCGACCGAGGGAATGGTTTTTTCCTCGGGCTTCAACACGCTGGTGAGGCCCTTGTTTTTGACCATGAATTTGCTGTAGGGCGAGGCCGGGTCATTGGCATCACCAAAATGGAAGACATCTGCCGGGCAGGTCTCAACGCAAGCAGGCTCCATATTTGCATCGAGCCGGTGGCTGCAAAAATCGCACTTGTCGGCGACGTCGTTGTCGTCGCAGCCAATCGCGCCGTAAGGGCAAGCCGCCTCGCACTTGCCCAGGTGCGTGCACTTGTCGGCCAGCACACGCACGATGCCATCTGCTCCGCGCTCTATCGCCTGGTTGTCGCAGGATTTAAGGCAGGGCGTGTCTTCGCACTGCATGCACAGCGTCGGCAAAAAGTTGCGCGTGACTTTGGGGAACTTGCCTTGGTCGTAGTAATAGACCTTGGTGCGAAAGCGCCCGAGCGGCACTTTGTTTTCGACTTTGCAGGCGACCGAGCAGGCGTGGCATCCTATGCAGCGCTCCACGTCAAGGGCCATTTTCCAGCGGGCGATTTGCCCGGTGGCGGGGTTGACGAGGCCTGTGGCCATGGGATGTCCTTTCGATTGGAACTAAAAAAAAGTGAAGGGCAGCCCGGCTGGGCCGCCCGAAAACCGCCGGGAACTCTTTACTTGATCAGGCCTTCCGCCTTCATGGCCGCCACCACGGCAGGGCGTGCGCCAACGCGGGCGCGGTAGGCCACGATGTTGGGATAGGGTGCCAGGTCAATGCCGACGTGCTGTGCCCAGTTGGTAACGGTGAAGAGGTAGCCATCGGCCACGCTGTAGTGGTCGCCCATCGCGTACGCTTTGCCTGCGAGCTCACCGTCTGTGAACTTCAAGCGGTCTTGCAACTTTGCCATTGCCGTGGCCTTGTACTCGGCTGGCGTGGCTGGGTTGAACAGCGGGCTGAAACCTTTGTGCAGTTCAGTGCCAATGAAATTGAGCATCTCTTGCAGTTTGGAGCGCTCAAATGTGCCGTTGGCCGGGGCCAATTTTTTGGCGGGCACCTGGTCGGCAATGTACTGCACGATGGCCGGGCCTTCGCGCAGGGTGCGGCCGTCGTCCAGCACCAAAAACGGCACGTAGCCCAGCGGGTTGACGGCATAGTAGTCACTGCCGTCGGGCAATTTATGCGTTTTGGTGGGGGCGGCAATGGCTTCGTACGTCAAGCCGGCTTCTTCCAGCGCGATGTGGGGCGACAGGGAGCAAGCGCCGGGGGAGTAATAGAGTTTCATGGTGTCTTACTGGTGGATTTATTGCGAACGGCAACGGTAAAAAAAGCTGATGCATTGCAATGTTATCCGCTAGCGCGCATTCTCGCTGAAGCATGACATGCCGTGCCAGAATCCGGGGTATGAAAAACTTTGCGTCGCCCTGGCTTCAAACAACCTTCTGTCTGACGGTCTTTACTTTAACGGCCCTTGCATTGGGCGGGCCGGGTTTGGCCCTTGCAGCGGACGGCGCGGAAGACCCAACTTTCAAACTAACTCTGACAGGCCACCGCTTCAGCGAAAGCGGCAATGGCGCTGACATCAACCTGCGGCACACGTCAGACTGGGGCACGCAATGGCTGGGCTATTTCAGCGCCCGTGGCCTTGATGCGCACCAGTTTCGTGGCGGGTGGGAGCGGTCTTTTGGCGACACGGTGCGCGTCTTGCCGTCAGTTCAAGTCGCCTCGGGCGGTTTTGTGGGCGGCAGCCTCAGTGTTGAAACCGGCAAAACCTGGTTTGTTGGCGCGGGACTTGGCCGCACCAACCTGCGCCCGTACTACAACCTGAATTTCGACCCAAACGACGCCTGGTCGCTGGGTGCTGGCTACCGCGTGCCGGGCGGCGCAAGCTACTCGGTGAGCCTGACCCGCGACAACCGCGAGAACCCGGACCAGCAGCATTTCCATGCCGTGTACCGCACGCCGGTCAACGGCCAGGACCGCCTGACCATCGACCTGCTTTACAAGCAGGGGTTGGTGAATGGCGAAGGCATCCGCAAAGTCGGCGCCACCCTCACCTACGACTGGCCGCGTTATTTTGTGCGACTGGCCTACGATCCCAACACCAATTTCACAGCGGACAATGTTGTGCGGGTGAGTGTCGGCACGCGGTTTTAGGCGCTTGCGGGAGTGGTGGCCTCGGGGTTTATCATGGTTTATTCTGTCTGCCAGGCAGCGCTCATGAAAAGGAAAAAATGAACTATTCGAAAGCAAGTTGGATGTTGATGTCCGCAGTGTCAGTTGTGTCAGTGACCGCCTGTGGCGGTGGCGGCAGCGGTGACGCGACGCTCAGCGGGTCGCTAAGCGGTTTGGCTCCAGGGTTAAGCATTGCATTGCAAGTCAATGCCGCCAATGACATTACTTTGACGAGCGACCAGACGTTCTCTTTCCCGTCCACGTTGACCAGCAACCGCGGCTACAAGGTAAGCCTCGTCACGCAACCGGTGGGGCAGACGTGCAGCATTGCCAACGGCAATGGCTTTGTCGACAGCACAGGCAACAACGTGAGCGGCATTGCCATCACCTGCGTCTCGGGTTTGACTATCTTCGGCACGGTTTCCGGTCTGGCAGCCGGCGTGAGTGTGACCTTGGGCAACAACGGCGCGGCGCTGCTTCCGGTGTCCGTCAACGGGGCTTATGGGTTGCCTGGCACGGTGGCGTCGGGGTCGGCCTATGCCGTGACTGTGTCTACACAGCCAGCGGGCCAAATTTGCAGCGTGACAAATGCGACGGGCACCATGGGCTCCAGCGCGGCTGTTGGCGTTGATGTCTCATGCATCTCGGGTGTGACCATTGGTGGTACGGTTTCCGGCCTGGCGGCGGGCACCACAGTCACCTTGAGCAACAACGGGGTGGCCCTTCTTCCCCTCACTGTCAACGGGGCGTATGGATTTCCTGGCACGCTTGCGCCAGGGTCGGCCTATGCCGTGACAGTGTCAACCCAGCCTGTGGGCCACAGCTGCAGCGTGGCAAATGCCACAGGCACCGTCGGGGCCAGCACGGTTCTCGGCATTGACGTTTCGTGTCTCTAGTTTTTCCCTTAAAACATATTTTGCTATCGCTGTCCTGGTTTTTTGTGGCGGTGATGTTGGCCCAGCAGGTGGCAGTTTCGTCAAGCAGCATGCCGCGATTGGTCATGCTTCACAGCGTGGTTTCGTTTTTCTTCAACGTCAGCATCATTGCGATCACTGTCAACGTCGTCGCCGGTGTGCTGTTACCTGACCTGTCTTATGAACATTGACGACGTAAAACGAAACGCCTTTGCGATGCCGCTGACCAGCCCGGCGTTTCCTCCTGGCCCCTACCGCTTTAAAAACCGTGAATTTCTGATCGTCACCTACCGCACCGACCTGGACGCCTTGCGCGCCGTCGTGCCCGAGCCGCTGCAGATCACCGAGCCCATCGTCAAGTACGAATTCATCCGAATGCCCGACTCCACCGGCTTTGGCGACTACACCGAGTCGGGCCAGGTGATTCCCGTGACGTTTGATGGTGTGGCCGGCGGCTACGTGCATTCGATGTACCTCAACGATGAGGCGCCGATTGCCGGTGGCCGTGAACTGTGGGGTTTTCCCAAGAAGCTGGCCGCGCCGTCCATGACAGTGGAAAAAGACACGCTGCTGGGCACGCTCGACTACGGCCCGGTCCGCGTGGCCACGGCCACCATGGGCTACAAGCACCGCACGCTGGACGTGGACACGGTTCGCGCGGCCATGCTGGCTCCCAACTACCTGCTCAAGATCATCCCCCATGTGGACGGCAGCCCGCGCATTTGCGAGCTGGTGCGCTATTTTCTGGAAGATGTCACGGTCAAGGGCGCGTGGACGGGCCCGGCTGCGCTGGAGCTGGCGCACCATGCCCTTGCGCCGGTCGCCCGGCTGCCGGTTCTTGAAGTGATCTCCGGCACCCATATCCTCTGCGACATGACGCTGGGCATGGGCTCGGTGATCCATGACTATCTGGCCTGACTTGCCCTTACCTACCCTTACTTGCCCTAACTACTCAACCAAACCAACGCTAACCCGAAAGCATCCCCATGAAACTCAAAGACAAAGTGTGCATCGTCACCGGCGCTGCCAGCGGCATCGGTAAGGAAATCGCCTTGACCTACGCCCGCGAAGGCGGCAAAGTCGTGATTGCGGACCTGAACAAGGATGCGGCACAGGCCGTTGCTGACGACATCACCAAAGCGGGCGGCACCGCCATGGCCTCGGCCATGGATGTGACCAGCGAAGAGCAGGTGAATGCTGTCGTCGCTGCAGTGGTGGCGGCCTATGGCGGTGTGGATGTGCTGGTCAGCAATGCCGGCATCCAGATCGTGCACCCGATTGAAGAATTTCCCTTTGCCGACTGGAAGAAGATGCTGGCCATCCACCTCGATGGTGCCTTCCTGACCACCAAGGCGTGTGTGCCGCACATGCAGGCTTCGGGCAAGGGGGGCAGCATCATTTACATGGGCTCGGTGCACTCCAAAGAAGCCTCGGTGCTCAAGTCGGCTTACGTCACGGCCAAGCATGGACTCATTGGGCTGTGCAAGACGGTGTCCAAAGAAGGCGGCAAGCACAAAATCCGCGCCAACGTGATTTGCCCCGGCTTTGTGCGCACACCGTTGGTTGAGAAACAGATTCCCGAGCAAGCTGCTGCGCTGGGCCTCAGCGAAGAGGATGTGATCAAGAAGGTCATGCTCAAGGAAACTGTGGACGGCGAATTCACCACCGTGCAGGATGTTGCCGAGGTGGCGCTGCTGTTTGCCGGATTTGAGTCAAACGCGCTGACCGGGCAATCGCTGGTGGTCAGCCACGGCTGGTTCATGCAGTAAGGCGGCCTGCGGCACGCTGGCAGCAAGCGCGCGATTTTTGACCGGCCAGACAAGCCCGGCACACAGGCCAGTCCCGGTCGATGCCTGCGTTGTCGAGTCGCTGGCGCAATTGACCAGTTCGAAGCGGGCACCCAGCAAGGCAGCATAGCGCGCCACGATCGCAAGGCCCAGGCCAACGCCTTGCCCGGCCTCAATGCCAACGCCCGTGCCCACAGCCAGGCTCGTGCTCGTGCCGACGCCATTGCCTGCGCCGGCGCCCATGCCAGTGCCTGCCCGTTGCCAGCGACGCACCATGTCCTGGCGTTGCCCTGCTGCTATGCCGGGGCCGTTGTCGGTCACACGAAGGGACACATCGTCGGCTGATTGGTGCAACTCGACAGTGATGGCGGGCGCTGTGCCCGCAGCGGGTTTTCCGTAACGCAGCGCGTTGTCCAGCAAGTTGTTGAGCACGCCTTCCACCAGGCCCACGTCGGCCAGCACAGTCACTGGTTCGTCAATGCCGCGTGCGCCAAGGTCAACGCCCAGCGCGTCGGCGCGCGGCATGGCTTGCAGCACCACGCGGCGCACCAACGCGTCCAGCGCGACCGGCATCAGCCGCAGGCTGTCGCGGGTCTCGTCGGCCAGCGCCAGTGCCAGCAACTGTTCCACCATGTGGCTGGCGCGGGCTTCACTGGCCGACACGGCTTTGAGCTGCTGTCGCCAGACCTGCGGATTCGCCTGGGCCAGCCCGTACTCGGCCAGCGCGCGGATGCCCGCCAGCGGCGTGCGCAGCTCGTGCGCCACATTGCCGGTAAATTCGCGCTGCGCCTGCACGCCAGCCTCGACCCGGGCCATCAGCGAATTGAGGGCACCGCCGAGTTGCTGCAGGTCGCGCGTGGAGGCCTGCAGTACCACGGGAGCCAGGTCATGGGTGTCCCGCAGGTCAAGCGCGCGTTGCAGCGACGCCAGGGGATGCAGGTCGGCGCCAATGGCGCGCCGCAGCCACCAGGCCAGCAGCAGCAGCAACGCCGCTTGCGGCAACAGGGAGAACATCAGCACGCGGTGCAGCAGATCGGTACGGCTGTGGGTGGTTTGCGCCATCACCACCTGGAAAGCCATGCCGTCATCCGCTGCAGGGCGGTAGACGCTCACCACACGCAGCGGGTTGCCTTGATGACTGGTATTGCTGAAGTCGAATCTTTTTCCGATTGTCTGGCTTGTGCCAATGGCCTGGTCTGGCACTTGGGTGGCCCCAGACGCTGCCCCTGGCACGGGTGCGCGCAGCCACGCGTGGCCGCTGACCAGGCTGCCATCAAAGCGGCGCACTGCGAAATAGACCGACTCGCTCTGGTCAAACAGCAGCGCCTTGAGCTCGCTCTCGGTCAGTTTGAGCTGCACGCCTGGCGGGCCAGTCTGCACATTGGCTGCCAGCGCGTAGGCGTCGTCCAGCAGGCCGCGGTCAAACGCCTGCTGCGCATAGTAATAGGCCACGCTGATAGTGATGGCCGTGCCCACCAGCCATACCAAGGCCATCGGCAGCAGCACGTTGCGTGCGAGGCGGGTGCGCAGCGATGGCAGCCGTGCGCGCTGTGCGGGTGGTGCAGGCGCTGGCAGCGGCGCGGGTGTGCTCACGCGACCCCCGTCGACGTGGCTTCAAGCGCGTAGCCGAGTCCGCGCAGGGTGCGGATGGTCACGCGGCTGGCAAAGGGGTTGCCGGGCGGGTTGCTGCCCCGGTCGCCGTCACGCGCGCTCTGGGCACCCAACAGGTCGGAAGCGTCAGCCGTGTCCGTCAGCTTTTTCCGCAATCGTGAGACAAAGGCTTCGAGCGCGTTGTCGCCCAGCGCGTCGTCAAACGAGGACAGCTTGTCGGACAGCTCGCGTTTGCTGACCACGCGCCCGGGCGGCGTCATGAGCTCCCACAGCACTTCAAACTCACGCGCCGGCAAGTCCAGCGGCTGGCCGTGCAAGGTGAAGCGCCGTGCGCGCCGGTCCAGGGCCAGCGCGCCCAGCGCCAGCTGGTCTTGCGTGCCCTGGGTCCGCCGCACCAGCGCGCGCAGGCGGGCGTCCACCTCGCCCAGATCAAAGGGCTTGCCCAGGTAGTCGTCAGCGCCCGCGTCCAGCCCGGCGATGCGCTCTTCGGTGCGCGCCCTAGCGCTTAGCACGATCACGGGCGTGCGGTCGCCACGGCGGCGCGCCTCGCGCAGCACCAGCAGGCCCGAGCCATCGGGCAGGTTCAGGTCCAGCAGCACCGCGTCATAGGGCTGCACCTGCCAGAGCGCTTGGGCGTCGGCCAGGGTGGTGGCCTCGTCCACGCGGTGCCCGCCGTCCACCAGGCTGGCGTGCATCACGCCGCGCAACACCGCGTCGTCTTCAACCAGCAGGATTCGCATGGCGACAAGGAGGATGCACAGGGGATCTTCTACGTAGTAAGCACATGGCCCAGGTCAGGTGGCGGTCAGCCGGTTGCGGCGATAAAGGAGCGAAGGAATTTAATGATGAGGATACGACACATCAGCGCGGCAGCGCTTGGATTGGCAGGCGTTGCTTTTGCGGCGCTGCTGCATGCGCAGACGGCATCTGCGCAGACGCTATCGCAAGCGAGTCCCCTGGCACTCGCGCAAGCGGCGCCCATCTCGCTCGCGCAGGCGCTGAGGGCCGCGCGCAACAACGTGGACGTGGCACTGGCACGCAGCGCCGCCGCAGCCGCGCGGGCCGATGTGCTGGCAGCGGACCACGCGCCGTTCCCAACGCTGTCGGCCAAGCTGGGTTCCATTGACCTGCAAAACGGCATTGGCGCAGGCAATGTGCTGGGGGACAAGCGAATTGACAAAGGCATTGGCGTGGATTGGACTTATGAGCGCGGCAACAAGCGGGCCTTGCGCACTCAGGCCGCGCAGCGTGGTGCCAGCGCGGCCGAGGCTGATCTGGAAGACGTGCAACTGCAGCAATTGCTGGCGGCGTCCAACGCCTTCTTTGACCTCAGTGCAGCGCAGGAGCGCGTTATCCAGGTAGAAGCGATTGCCGCTGGCACGGCGCAAATAGCCACGACCGCCGCGCGACGCGTGAGCGCAGGCGACTTGGCGCGCCAGGACGGGTTGCGGCTTGAGATTGAAGCCGAGCGCGCCAAGGGCGAGGTGCTGACTGCCAAGCTGGAGCGTGGACGGGCATCGCTGGCGCTCTCCTCGCTGCTGGGCGCTGCGGCTGCGGCCGACGCGGGATCCGGTGCGGCTGCGGTTCCATCGGTAGCGCGCGGGCAGACTTTGCAGACCCAGGCGGATTGGCCCGCTTTGGCAATCCCCGATGCATTGCAAGGGATTGCTGCCAACGACAGCAGCCTGCAAGCCTGGGTTGACGCGCGCCCCGACGTGCGCGCGGCCACTGAGCGCGTGGAAGCGGCCAGGGCCGCGCAGGCCAGTGCCAGTGCGCTAAAAAAAGCGGATGTGACTTGGGGGTTGTCGTTCGACCATTTCCCCGGCACCTCCACCCGCCAGCTTGAGCTGCGGCTGCAACTGCCTTTGCAGTTTGGCTACCAGTTTCAGGGCGAAACCGGGCGCGCGCTGGCCCTGCTGACCGCCGCCCAGGACGGCCTGGACAAGGCGCGACGCGCGGCGAGCCTCGATCTGCAAGGCCTGATGGCGCAACTTCAAAGCGGCGCTCTGCGCAGCCGCAGCTACGAGCAGGATATTTTGCCGCGCGCAGCGCAGGTGGCGGCGCAGGCCGAGTTTGCCTACACCCGAGGCGCGCTGAACCTTGCCGATCTGCTGGATGCCCGCCGCACCCTGCGCACCACGGGCCTTGAGGCGCTGGCCGCGCGCGCGGACCACGCCAAGGCCGCCACCGCCTGGCGGCTGCGCACCCAGCCCATGGCCGCGCTGCTGGCTGAATGAGTGAATTTAAAGACACCTCCGAGGACCTTGACCGTGATACGCACTTTTCCCAATACGTTTTGCAATACGTTTGCCCACATTCTTTCCAGAGCCCTGCCCCTCGCGATTGGTTTGCCGCTAATTGCCGCAACGCTTGCAGCCTGCAACCCGTCCCCGCCCGCCGAAGCGCCCGCCCCGGCGCAGCCCATCGTGCAGGACAACCAGATACGCTTTCCAGCGGGCCATGTTCAATTGGCACTGTTGGGTATTGCTACCGCTGCGCCGGGAAAGGCCATCACCGTCGAGCTGCCCGCGCGCATTGTCTGGAACGAAGAGCGCACCCAGCGCATCTACCCCGCCTTTGCCGGGCGCGTGATGGCGATCCGCGCCGACATTGGCCAGGCCGTGAAGGCCGGTGCGGTGCTGGCGCAACTGGCCTCACCCGATTTTGGCAGTGCCCAGGCCGACACCGCCAAGGCGCAGGGCGATGTGCGCCTGGCGCAAAAAACCCTGCAACGCCAGCGCGAGCTGCTGGACGCCGGCATCATCGCCCGCAAAGACTTTGACCAGGCTGAAGCCGATGCTGCACGCGCCCAGGTTGAAGCCCAGCGCGCCAGTGCCCGCACCAGCCTGTACGGCGCAGGCACGGGGGTAAATCAGCAACTTGCGCTGCGCGCCAACGTTGCCGGTGTGGTGGTGGAGCGCAACCTCAACCCCGGCCAGGAGTTGCGCCCCGAGCAGTCCGGCCCCGGCATGCCGGCGCTGTTTGTGGTGACGGACCCGACCAGCCTGTGGGTGCAGATTGATGCGCGCGAGTCTGAAGTGGGCACGCTCAAGCCCGGTGCCAGTTTCGAGCTGGTGATCCCCGCGCTGGCGGGCCAAAAATTTGAGGGCAGGGTGATCGCCGCGTCAGACTTCATCGACCCCGCCACCCGCACCATCAAGATTCGCGGCGCCATTGCCAACCCCGACCGCATGCTCAAGGCCGAGATGCTGGCCACGGCGCGGATTGAACGCACGCTGAGTGCAGGCGTGGTGGTGCCCGCCGCCGCCATCACCCTGCGCGGCGTGAAGCACTGGCTGTTTGTGCAATCGCAGCCCGGCGTGTTTGAGCCGCGTGAGGTCACACTCGGCTACCAGGGGCCTAAAGAGGTGGTGGTATCGCGCGGGCTGGAGGTGGGCGAGCAGGTGGTGAGCGAGAACGTGCTGCTGCTGGCGCGCGCCTTCCTTCTGGCCCAGGAGGATGCAAAAACTGGCGACCCAGCCCAAAAATCAGAGGCAAAACAGGCTGTAGCCCTTGTACCCAGTGCATCATCAGCTACTAAATCAGTAGTAATTGAGAAAAAATGAAGCGCCTCATCCATTACGCACTTAACCAGCCGCTGTTCATTGTGCTGGGCTCGGTGCTATTCGCCATGGCGGGCGTGATCGCTTTTCAGAACCTGTCGGTGGAGGCTTTTCCGGACGTCACCGACACCCAGGTCACCATCATTGCGCTATATCCCGGGCGCGCTGCGGAAGAAGTTGAAAAGCAGGTGACGCTGCCGATCGAGACAGCGGTGGCGGGGCTGCCCAATTCGATCCGCGTGTTCTCGCACACGCAGTTTGGCCTGTCGTTCACGGTGGTCACCTATGACGACAAGGCCGACGTGTTCCAGGCGCGCGCGCAGGTAAATGAGCGCCTGCGCGGAGTGGATTTGCCGCCCGGCGTGCAGGCCGACATTGCACCCAACGCAACGCCGGTCGGCGAGATCATGCGCTACCGCCTGCGTGGTGATGGCCAGACCACCACCGAGCTGCGCACGCTGGAAGACTGGGTGGCGGAGCGCGGCCTGCGCCAGGTGCCAGGCGTGGCCGACGTGGTGGCCATGGGCGGCTTCATCAAGCAGTACGAGGTGCAGCCGGACCTGGACAAGCTGCGCGCCTACAAGCTCACCTTCCAGAACCTGCTGGATGCGCTGGGGCGCGGCAACTCCAACGCTGGCGGCAGCTACGTGGCGCAGGGCGCGGAGCAGTACACCATCCGCGGCATTGGCCTGCTAAGCTCGGCCGACGATATTGGCCGCATTGTGGTGGCGGCGCGCACCGGCACGGCAATTTTGATCCGCGACATTGCGCAGGTGAAGATTGGTGCCGTGCCGCGCCTGGGCATCGTGGGCCAGGACCTGGACGACGACGTGGTGACGGGCGTCGTGATCATGCGAAAGGGGGAGAACCCGAGCGTGGTGCTGAAAGGCGTCAAGGCCAAGATTGAAGAGCTCAACACGCGCGGCCTGCCCAAGGGCGTGCAGATTGTGCCGTTCTACGACCGCACCTGGCTGATGGACAAAACCCTCACCACGGTGTTCAAGAACCTGGTGGAAGGCGCGCTTCTGGTGGCGCTGGTGCTATACCTGTTTTTGTCCAACCTGCGGGCCAGCCTGGCCGTGGTGGCGGTGATTCCGCTGGCGCTGCTGTCGACATTTCTGGGTCTGAAGATCATGGGCGTGCCGGCCAATCTGCTGAGCCTGGGCGCGATGGACTTTGGCATCATCGTCGATGGCGCGGTAATTGTGATCGAGAACATCATGCACCGCCTGGCCGAGAAGGGCAAAGCCGGGGAAGCCATGGGCGATGACGAGCGCCGCGAGGTGATTGCCGATGCCGTCAACGAGGTCGGCCGTCCGACGCTGTTCTCGATGCTGATCATCATTGCCGCGCACATTCCCATTTTTGCCCTGCAGCGCCATGAGGGGCGAATTTTTCAGCCAATGGCGCTGTCGGTGACCACCGCGTTGATTGGCTCGCTGATTTTCTCGCTCACGCTGGTGCCGTTGCTGGCCTACTGGATGCTGCGCCGGAAAGTGCCGCATGGCGACAACCGCCTGGTGGCGTGGGCAAAGCGGGTCTATCACCCCGTACTGGATTGGGCCCTCGCCCGTCGGAGGGCCGTCGTCGTTATCGCGCTCGCCACGTTCGCGCTGTCTATGGTGGCGGCCTCGCGCCTGGGCTCGGAGTTCCTGCCTGAACTCAACGAAGGCACGTTCTGGGCCAATTTCGACATGCCCTCCAGCGTGTCCAGTGAGGAGGCCGGCCGGATCCTGCTGATGGCGCGCAAGGCCTTGTTGACCATTCCGGAGGTGCGCACGGCCGTGTCCAAGGCCGGTCAGCCCGAGGACGGCACCGACCCCAAGACCCTGAACATGGCGGAAATTTTCATCGACGTGAAGTCGCAGGAGAAATGGCGCAAGGGCCTGACACGCGAGCAACTGATCGAGGAAATGCACCAGAAGCTCAGCGCGATCCCGGGTGTCGACCCGGCCTTCTCTCAACCCATCCGGGACAACGTCCTCGAGTCGATCTCCCAGATCAAGGGGCAGATCGTCGTCAAGGTCGCCGGCGACGACCTGGTCGAACTGCGTCGCATTACCGAAGCCGTGCAGCGCGAGATCAAGCAGGTTCAGGGAGTTCAGCGCGGAGAGATTGACCGCCTGGGCGATTTGCCGCAGCTGGTCATCGACATTGACCGCGACCGCGCTGCGCGACTCGGGCTCAATGTGCAGGACATTCAGGACGTGATCGAGGCTGCGCTGGCCGGCAAGGCCGCCACGCAGCTGTGGGAAGGCGAGCGCAAGTTCGCCGTGGCCGTGCGCCTGCCCGAAGACCGCCGGCTGATCGCGCGCTTGCCCCAGACCCTGATCTCAACCTCCGACGGCTATACCCAGCTGGGCAGCGTAGCCACCATCCGCGAAACCAGCGGCGCCATGAACATCGCCCGCGAGGCCGGCCGCCGCACCATGGCCATCGGCATTTTCATCAAGGACCGCGACATGGGTTCGGTGGTCAAGGACATGCAAGCACGGGTGGCTCAGAACGTCAAACTGCCTCAGGGCTACACCGTGGGCTGGTCTGGCGAATTCGAAAACCAGGAGCGTGCGATGAAGCGGCTCTCCGTGGTGGTGCCGATCTCGCTGCTGCTGATTTTTGTGCTGCTGTTTGACGCGTTTGGCTCGTTCAAGCGCGCCGCGCTGATCCTCGTCAACGTGCCACTGGCGCTGATTGGCGGTTTTGTGGCGCTGTGGGTGTTCAACATTCCGCTGTCGGTGTCGGCGGCGATTGGCTTTATTGCGCTGTCGGGTCAGGCGGTACTCAATGGCGTGGTGATGCTGTCAGTGTTCCAGCAGTTGCAAGCCAAGGGCCTGAGCGTGGTCGATGCGGTGCAGCAGGGGTCGATGCAGCGCCTGCGCACCGTGCTGATGACGGCGCTGCTGGCGGCGTTTGGCCTGCTGCCGATGGCGCTGTCGCATGACATTGGCTCGGAGACGCAGCGCCCGCTGGCCATTGTGGTGATTGGCGGCCTGTTCACCGCCACGCTGCTTACGCTGGTGGTGCTGCCGGCGCTGTATGTGAGCTGGTTTGGGCGGGAGAAGGTGGTGGCGCCAAAAGCTGAAAAACTACAAAATGTATAGCTGATTATGTATATTGGACAAGGGCTGCAGGCTATTTTTAACGTAATTGTTGCCTAAATCTAATGCCAGGGCTGAATCGGGGCTGATGCGCGCCTGATTTGTCACCCCACGGTCTTGCCAAGCTGGCAGAATGAAAGCATGGGCCTTCGCGATGCATCTTTCAGCCGAAAATTGTCTGCCGCCGTTTTGATGGCAGGCTGCGCCAGTGGCTTCGGAGCCTTTGCACAATCGGCTCCTCAGCCCGAAGCGCAGGACCCGCCCCGCGTGGGCCTGCATGCCCAGGCCACCTACATCTGGCAGGTCAAGCCGGCTTTCAATGCGGCCTACAGCGGACCCAATTCGCTCAGCCCTTTGCGGGAGAAGTCTTACTCTTTCACAACCACGGGCGACCTGGGTCTGCGTTTGTGGGACGGTGCCCAGGTGCATCTGAACCCTGAGGGCGCGCTGGGCGTGCCGTTTTCCAATTTGCTGGGCGCGGGCGGCATCAGCAATGGCGAGCTGGCCCGTGGCAGCAGCACCGTTCTGCTCACCTACCGGGCGCGTTTGTTTTTTCAGCAGCGCATCAACCTGGGCGGTGACCTGGAAACGGTGGACGCAGACTTCAATGAATTGGGTGGCAAATTCAACGCCCGGCGCTGGACTTTCACCATCGGCAGTTTCAGCCTGCTTGATTTTTTTGACAACAACCCTTACGCCAAAGACCCGCGCGAGCATTTCACGAACTGGTCGTTCCTTACCCATGGTGCCTGGGATTTTGCCGCTGACGCCCGTGGCTACACACAGGGTGCCATTGCCGAATACCGCGCACCCGGCTGGTCGGTGCGGGCCGGGCGGGCCATGCAGCCGCGTGAGAGCAATGGCCTGGCGCTGGACGGCGCTCTTAGCCTGCACTATGGCGACCAGATTGAGGTGGAAGGCGATTTGCCGCTGACTGCGCCGGGCGGGCCAGTGCGTGGCCGGGCACTGCTTTTTCGCAACCGCATCCAGGCCGGAAGCTTTGCTGATGCGCTGGCGCTGGGCAGAGTTTCGGGTGCCGTGCCGGATGTTGGCCTGGTGCGCCGTGACCAGACCAAGACCGGCTGGGGCTTGACGCTGGAAGCGCCGTTGTCTGCGGACTCTGGTGTGTTTCTGCGGGTCAGCCGCAACAGCGGCAATCTGGAGACCTATGCGTTTGCCGAGATTGACAGCCAGTGGGCACTCGGGGGGCAATTCACGGGCGCATCCTGGGGCCGAGGCCAGGATCGCTTGGGTATTGCCTACGCCGTCAATGGTTTGTCGCAAGCGCACCGCGCCTACCTCGCGGCGGGCGGCCTGGGCTTTTTTGTGGGGGATGGGCAGATCAACTATGCCACCGAGCGCGTGTTTGAAACCTACTACCGCCTGACTCTGCCGGAATGGGGCACACGCATCGGCAAGATCCAGACGGCATTGAGCGCGGGTTTTCAACACATCTCCAACCCCGGCTACAACCGCGACCGTGGCCCGCTGACCACCTATACGCTGCGCTGGCACAGCGAGTTTTAAGCTTTTCCAGCGGGCGCTTGCGTACCGTGCGGCCTTGTCCTACACCGCAGCGCGGGTGTTGCTGATGCGCATTTGCCCTGCCCGGTTTTAGCATCGTGGCACCTATGCACACCACCCTGATTGACCTAGCGCTGGACTACGACGTGGCCAGTCCGGCCCACTTTCTGTTCAATATCGAAGCCGCTTTCCATGACAGCCAGCGAGTCGTGGAGGAGCGTCTCACCGTTACGCCCAGCGTGAAGGTGCGCCATTTTTCGGATGAGCGCAACGGCAACCGTTTCATACGGCTGGATGCGCCCAAGGGGCGGCTGTCGGTCAACTACCACGCCACGGTGGAGATCAACCCGGTGCAGGTGCCCTTGCATCTGGACGAGTCGCCCGTGACGCAGGTGCCCGATGAAGTGCTGCGCTACCTGCTGCCCAGCCGCTACTGCGAGTCCGACACCCTGAGCCGCGCGGCGCAGCAACTGTTTGGGCGGCTGCCACCGGGCTTGAGCCGCGTGCGGGCTGTTGAGCAGTGGATTCACGATTCGATCTATTACATGCCCGGTTTCAGCAATTCAACCACCACCGCGCAAGAGGTGTTTGTGCAGCGCGCAGGCGTGTGCCGGGACTTTGCGCACTTGGGCATCACGTTGTGCCGCGCGCTCAACATCCCCGCGCGGCTGGTGGTGGGGTATGTGCATTTCGATGAGCCGCCCGAAGACTTCCATGCCGTGTTTGAAGCCTGGCTGGATGGCCGCTGGATGCTATTTGACGCGACCCGCATGGCCCCCATCGAGCGGCTGGTGCGCATTGGCACCGGGCGTGATGCCAAAGACGTGGCCTTTGCCACGATTTTTGGCGGCGTGCAGATGCTGCGCAAGGAACTGGCGCTGGATGAGGCGGATTGGTCTGCGGCCAAGGCGCCACTGCAAGCGGCCGTGGTTTAGCGCGGGTTCATTTCTGCGGCTTGCGCATGAGTTGCGCAAAGGTTTGCAGCTCCGACGTGGTGAGGTCAGAAACGGCCCAGAACTGCATGCCAGCGTCAGTCCATGCCACCACGTTGAAACCTTGGTGGGCCTGCGCTTGAGGGGCAGGCGCTGGCCCTGCCTGCAGTGGCCAGACAAAGACGTTGATGGTGTGCTGGTTGCGCTGGTACACCAGCGCCGCCACCGGGCGCTGCGCCACATAGTCCAGCCGCCCGCCGGCCAGCGCAAAGCCGTCTTTGGCCAAGTCATGCACCGGCGGTGAAAAATCAAGCCGGGCTGCAAACCACGGCTTCACGGTGTGCTGGTCGGTGGACACGACATCCGACAGATGCGCCACCATCATGGAGCGCACATGGCCATCCACCACTTCCTGCGCCACACGGTCCTGCGAATCAATTTGCGGCATGAACCGGGTGATGGCCAGGCTGACCAGCAGCCCGCAAGCAAACGCCGCACCGACATTCAGCCATTGCGGCCACCACGACCCCTCAACGCGGCGCGGCGCTTGGAGCGCGTGCCGCGCCTGAAACGCAGGATTGGGGTCGCTTGGTATCACGACGGCGGGCTGTGTGCCTTTCAATGGTGATGGGGCCTGGACCAGCGAAGCGCTGATCTGGGCGCGCAGGTCGGCTGGCGCGTCGTAACGCGTGGCGCGGGCCTTGATCAACGCGGCCAGGGTTTCTGTCGGTCCGCCAGGCGCGTCGTCTTGATGTGGGTTCATTTCAGTCCTCGTGGCCAGTATGGGTGCCCGCGTGCGCTGTGGTGCCGGCCAGTGCCGTGCGCAGCAGGTGGCGCGCGCGCGACAACCGCGACATGACGGTGCCCATGGGGATGCCGGCAATTTGCGCAATGTCTTCGTACGACATGTCTTCAAGCTCCCTGAGCACCAACGCTTCGCGAAACAGGGGCGGCAGTTGTTCAATGGCGTCATTGATCTGCTGGCTCTGCATTTTTCTCATCAGCAGGGTCTCCGGGTTGTCGTCGGTGCGTCCCGTCCATCCGTCGGTGGGGTTGCCGTGGCTGTCGCGCTCTTCGTCAAACTCCACATGCTCCGGGCCGCGGCCATGGTCGCGCAGCCAGGTAAAGCAGGTGTTGCGCACAATTTGCATCAGCCAGGGGCGTGCGTCCTCGCCTTTGAAGCTCTCAAAATACTTGAAGGCCCGCAAATACGCGTCCTGCACAACGTCACGCGCGCTGTGTTCGTCGCGCAGCAGCCAGCGCGCCAGGTTGTACGCGGCGTCCAGATGGGGAAGCGCGGCGGCTTCAAATTGCCGTGTTCTGTCCATCAAATTGATTCATTGCTTACCCCCAATACCGGGCACGGCGGGGGTTTATTCCCGCTGCATGCAAAAAAAGTTTTCCAGGGTTCGGGAATGTTTTGGTCAGGTCAACGGTAATGCATTGTTCAAGCCATCACACCCGCAATCCCAGGGAGAAGCGCCAATCATGACATGCAATGCAAAAACAAAAGCCGTCGCACTTACGACAACGTTTGCGAGAACTTTCGCGAGGATTATTGCCAGCACTTTCGCCAGCGTGCTGATGGCCTTCAGTGGCCTGGCCAGCGCTGCGGGTGACGCTGACCGTGGCAAGTTGCTGTACCAGCAGCGCTGCGCAGCCTGCCATTCGGTCGACTACAACGGCGTGGGCCCGGCCCAAAAAGGCGTGTTTGGCAGCACGGCGGGCAAGGCGCCCGGCTACGTTTATTCAGATGCGCTGAAGGCGTCCACCGTGGTTTGGAGCGACAAGACGCTCAACCAGTGGCTGGCTGATCCGCAAAAGCTCATACCCGGTCAAAAGATGGGCCTGTCGGTGCCCGACGCCAAGGAGCGCGGCGATATTTTGGCGTATCTGAAGAAGGCCGCAGCACCTTGACAGACTTGCCCCGCCGCAAAGCGCCCAGACGCGCGGCCCACGGCTTGAACGTGCTATCACGCCCGGCCAAGTGCTGGGTGTATTTTGCGGTGATTGTGCTGACTGCGGGAATATTTTCCATTGCCACGCGGTCATGCATTGCGCGTCGGGTTTCCATTCAACTTTTTAAGGAGCGATCAACATGATCAATCGTCGAATTTTCTCTAAGCTTGCGTCGGTCGGTGGGGGTGCGGTTTTTTTCTCGGCCCTGCCTGGTCTTGTCGGGCTGTCTGCCAGTGCAGCGGCTGCCGAAGAAGACTTTTTCTTCGTCCAGCTGTCAGACACGCATTGGGGTTACACGGGCCCGGCCAATCCCGACGCCGCCAACACGCTCAAAAAGGCCGTGGCCAGCGTCAATGCGTTGGAGGTGCAACCGGAGTTCATCGTCTTCACCGGCGATTTGACCCACACCACCGACGACCCGAAAGAGCGGCGCAAGCGCCTCACCGAGTTTCGCGAGATCGCCAGTGAGCTGAAGGTGAAGAATGTGCGCTTCATGCCCGGCGAGCATGACGGCTCGCTTGACAGCAGTGCCGCCTTCAAGGAGATTTTCAAGCAGGAAGCCAACTTCACTTTTGACCACAAGGGCGTGCACTTCATCGCGGTGGACAATGTGTCCGACCCCGGCGCCAGCATCGGCGAGGCGCAACTGGCCTGGCTCAAGGCGGACCTGGACAAACAGGCGAAAGACGCGCGCATCGTCGTGCTGACACATCGTCCGCTGTTTGACCTGGCACCCAAGTGGGATTGGGCCACGCGCGACGGCGCCAAAGCCGTGGAGCTGCTGATGCCCTACCACAATGTGACGGTGTTCTATGGGCATATCCACCAGGAGCATCACCACATGACGGGGCACATCGCGCATCACTCGGCGAAATCCCTGATCTTCCCGCTGCCCGCGCCGGGTTCGCAGGACAAGCGCACGCCGCTGCCCTGGGACGCCGCCGCGCCGACCAAGGGGCTGGGTTTTCGTGAAATTGAAGCCCAGTCAAAACTGGCGCAGTACAAGGTGACCGAATTTCCGGTGACGAAGGCGTGAAGAGGCGTGCAAGTTGGGTCATTGTGCTGGCCACAAGGCTGGGCGAAGTCAAGCGCGCGATGGCGTGGCGGTCACGGTCCGCCGCATTGTTCGCAGCGGCTTTTCTTTCAGGTGGCTTGGGCTTGGGCGGCGCGCTGCTGGCGCAAGAAGCCAAGTCTGATCCAGCGAAAAAGGCCAACAAAGAGCGCGTGATCAAGGTGACGGCCAAGCGTTTTGTCTACACGCCCAATGAGATTGTCGTGAAAAAAGGGCAGAAAGTGGTGCTGGAATTCACGTCGGTGGATTTCGTCCACGGCTTCAAAATCCCTGACATGGATTTGCGCGCCGACTTGCCGCCTGGCAAGCTGACGCGCGTTGCCATCAACGCGGACAAGGTGGGCGTCTACGACTTTTTATGCGACAACTTCTGCGGTGCCGACCATGAAGAGATGAGCGGGCGCATTGTGGTGACGAATTGACGCCGCCACTGACGGCTTGAGTCAGAAAACTGCCGACGTGCCAGCCTGAATGGCGTGTGGGCCTACGCAAGTCAAATTACCTGGCTTCAGTGTAAAAATGCCTCTAGCCGCTGTCCTGTATTTATAGGCAGCTATATATAGTAGTATTTGAAGTCTGGGCCAGTCACGCCGCATACCCCGGATTCTCCCGGTCCAGCTTGCGCAGCAGCGCGGGCCATGCGAGTTCGGCGGCGCTTTGCCCGGCGGTGGCCATTTTCATGGCGTTTTTATTCGCCTCCAAAGGCGCGGGGCCAATCAGATTGAGCTCGCCACCGGCTTGCGCGTCAATCTGAATGCGGCACGCGGTTTCCAGAAAATACATGGTCAGGAAGGCGTCGGCAATGGTGCGGCCAACGGTCAGCAGGCCGTGGTTGCGCAAGATCAGGTTGTTGGCGCGCCCCAGGCTGGCTTGCAGGCGCGGTTTCTCCCCGGCATACAAAGCGATTCCTTCGTAGTCGTGGTACGCCAGACTGCAAAGAATGATGGTGGACTGCTGGCTCACGGGCAGCAGCCCTGCCTTTTGCGCGCTGACGCCCACGCCCGCGCGGGAATGGGTGTGCAAAACGCAGCCGACGTCGTCACGCACCTCGTGAATGCAGCTGTGAATGGTGAAACCCGCCGGATTAACCGGGTAGGGCGAATCACTGAGTTTTTTGCAGCTTTGGTCGATTTTGATCAGGCTGCTGGCGGTGATCTCGTCAAACATCAGGCCGTAGGGGTTGATTAGAAAGTGATGCTCCGGCCCGGGGATGCGCGCCGAGATGTGGGTGAAGATCAGGTCGCTCCAGCCATAGGCCGCGACGAGGCGGTAGGCGGCGGCCAGGTCAACGCGCAATTGCCATTCTTCGGCGCTGACAACTTATTTAAGGGATGGGATTTTCATGGGGCTTCTCCGGTTTCGCAGCCAGACGCTGCCCTTTCTGATGCGCCAACTCTTGCGCTTGCCCGCTGCCTCGTTTCATGATCCGGGCGGTGCCCGGGATTCATGAAAGTCAGGCTGCGGCCAGCCAGTAGCCCGAGTTGAACGGGCTGCTCATCCGCAGCGCAAATGCTGACACGTCAAGCAACTTGTCGGTGGGCATCTTTTCATGGGTGTCCACGGGCAACTCAATGCCTGTGATTGGATCGCCGCCGGGGGTTTCGCTGTTTGCCTCTTTCGCCCGTTCTGCTTGGCTGGTGTGTGCAGAACGGGCTACAGAAAAGAATAGAAGCATCGGAACGGGATCTTCCGGTCTCCCCAGTAATCGGCGGCATCGCGGAAAATATCCAGCAACTGCTCGCGCGCTTCCTTGTCGAACTTGCCGTTGGCCGGAACGTGCTCCAGCACCACGATGAAGCCAGGCTGCGGACCCGACTTGTGCAGCGGATCGGTCATGCTGTCGTAAAGCGCGTCGAAGTTTTTGCCCACATGCAGCGGCAGCGTGAACTGCTGTGCAATCAGGTCCAGCACGTCCTGCTTGGTCTGTGCATTGGCCAGGTTGGCGTACAGGAAATGTTGCCCGAGATTTTGCGCGGCGTCTTGCAAGTCCTGCACCCGGAAGGCACGGATCGACTGGACGATGTTGGTCCGCACGCCCTTGAGCGGTGCTTCCAGGCTTGCGCGAGGCGGCGTTTGCGCCGCATGGCGCATTTGGGTTTCCGCTGCACCCGTACGTGCTGCGTCAGTTTGGATTCGAAGAGGCATATTCACTCCTGCTTCACTTTCTAGAATAAAAAAACAATACTAAAAACAGTATTAAAAACACAACCAAAAACAACACCCAAGCATGGGCTGGCCATGGCTGGAACGTTATGGCACGATCTTGCGGAAGCTCCCATAATGATCGGCCGTGTAGTAACAGGTGTCAGGCGTTCTGGGTTGACCCCCACAAATAATCCGCCGGGTTCCCCGGTCACGGGAGCCGGGCGTCTTGACGGTATATTCGCGGTAGTAGCCCCGTTTTTGCTGCGGGAGCAAGCGCTCACGGTTGCCGAAAACGACCCCATCTTTTTCATAGGCAAACGGGCCGCCCTGAAGAATTCGCTCGTAAGTTTCCGCGCCCTGCCTCGGCATTTCCGAGACAGCCACCACCGACGCGCTTTCAACTGGAGCCGCCGTTCTGGCCTGGGCCGCCATCGGAAAGCACAAGGCCCCCAGCAAATAGCCAGTAAGCGCTAACTTGGACAAGGCTTTAGGGATAACCATGGTGACAAACTTGCTAAGGGATTGACGCGCGTTTTGCTGACGAACTGACGCACCACAAACACACAACTCAAAAGCCTCCGGGTAAACCCGAAAGCACCAAGCGCCATAGTGTCGCGCATTTGCGCCAAAAGCGCAAGGGGTTGCCCAAAATCCGAGCATGCCATTGGCCAATTTAAGGCCAAAAAGTTAGCGCTTGCTTTTTGCCTGGCTATTACCGCGTCGCGTTTGCATCTGCCACGGTCAGTGCTGTCATATTTACAATTCGCCGCACGGTGGTGCTAGCAGTCAAAATATGCACCGGTTTGGCCGCACCCAGCAGCACCGGCCCAATGGCGATGTTGCCGCCCGCAGCCGTTTTGAGCAGGTTGTAGGCAATGTTGGCCGCATCGATGTTGGGTAGCACCAACAGATTGGCATTGCCGGCCAAAGTGCTGCTGGGCATGGACGCGGCACGCATGGCACCGTCCAACGCGACATCGCCGTGCATTTCGCCGTCTACTTCGAGCCACGGGGCCTGAACGCGCAGCAACGCCAGCGCATCGCGCATTTTGACGGCGCTGGGCTGGTTGCTGCTGCCAAAGTTGGAATGCGACAGCAAGGCGGCTTTGGGCCGGATGCCAAAGCGCATCATCTCTTCGGCCGCAAGCGTGGTGATTTCGGCAAGCTGCTCGGCCGTGGGGTCATAGTTGACGTGTGTGTCCACCAGAAACAACTGCCGTTCCGGCAGCAGCAGGCCGTTCATGCAAGCATAGGTGTTGACACCTGCGCGCTTGCCAATCACCTGGTCGAGGTACTGCAAGTGCATGTTGGTGGTGCCCCAGGTGCCGCATATCAGGCCATCCACGTCGCCCTTGTAGAGCAGCATGGCGCCGATTAACGTCAGGCGTCGGCGCATCTCGACCTTGGCAATCGGCGCGGTGACGCCCCTGCGCTCGGTCATGCGGTGGTAGGTCTGCCAGAAGTCGCGGTAGCGGTGGTCCTGCTCGACGTTGACGATGTCGTAGTCCAGCTCTTCTTTCAGGCGCAGGCCAAACTTCTCAATGCGCAGGGCGATGATGGCGGGCCGGCCAATCAGCGTTGGCCGGGCCAGGCCTTCGTCCACCACAATCTGGGCTGCGCGCAGCACGCGTTCTTCTTCGCCTTCGCTGTAGGCCACGCGTTTCTTGAGCGCTTTTTTGGCCGCATTGAAGATTGGCTTCATGGTGGTGCCGGAGGCGTACACAAAGCTCTGCAGGCGCTCGCGGTAAGCGTCCATGTCGGCGATCGGGCGCAGGGCCACACCGCTCTCAAATGCCGCTTTGGCCACCGCCGGGGCGATCTTCATCATCAGGCGAGGATCGAACGGTTTGGGGATCAGATATTCGGGCCCAAACGCGAGTTGCTGGCCCGCATAGGCCGCTGCCACCACCTCGCTCTGCTCGGCCTGTGCCAGCTCGGCAATGGCATGCACGGCCGCAATTTCCATCTCCATCGTGATGGTGGAGGCACCCGCGTCCAGCGCGCCGCGAAAAATATACGGGAAACACAGGACGTTGTTGACCTGGTTGGGGTAATCCGTGCGGCCAGTGGCGATGATCGCGTCCGGCCGGACCGACTTGGCGTCCTCGGGCGAAATCTCCGGGTTGGGGTTGGCCAGCGCCAGAATGATCGGCCGCGCCGCCATTTTGGCGACCATGTCTTTCTTCAATACGCCACCTGCCGACAGCCCCAGAAAGATGTCGGCCCCTTCGATGATTTCGCCCAGCGTGCGGGCCGATGTGTTTTGCGCAAACACGATCTTGTCGGCATCCATGAGTTCGGTGCGGCCTTCATAGACGACGCCAGCCAAATCGGTCACATAAATGTTTTCGCGTGGAATGCCCAGCTTGACGAGCAGGCCCAGGCAGGCCAGCGCAGCTGCGCCTGCACCTGAGGTCACCAGCTTGATCTTTTTCGCGTCTTTGCCGACCACTTTCAGCGCGTTCAATACCGCCGCGCCCACCGTGATGGCGGTGCCGTGCTGGTCGTCGTGGAAGACCGGAATCTTCATGCGCTCGCGCAGTTTGCGTTCGACATAAAAGCAGTCGGGTGCCTTGATGTCTTCCAGGTTGATGCCGCCAAACGTGGGCTCCAGCGAGGCGATGATGTCCACCAGCTTGTCCAGGTCGTGCTTCTCGTTGATCTCGATGTCAAACACGTCAATGCCGGCAAATTTCTTGAACAGGACCGCCTTGCCCTCCATCACCGGCTTGGCGGCCAGCGGGCCTATGTCGCCCAGGCCCAGCACGGCTGTGCCGTTGGTGATGACAGCCACCAGGTTGCCCCGGCTGGTGTACTTGAACGCGTTGTTGGGGTCCTTGACGATCTCCTCGCACGGCGCAGCGACGCCAGGTGAATAAGCCAGCGCCAGGTCATGCTGGTTGACCAGTTGCTTGGTGGCCGCTATTGCAATCTTGCCGGGGGTAGGGAACTCGTGGTACTCCAGCGCTGCGCGGCGCAGCTCAAGGTGCTTTTCGTCATTGATAGGCATGCTCGTCTCCTTCTAATGCCAGTATGACCGAAAAAGGCCGGCCCACTGGCGCTTGTGTGGGGCGCGATTGTAGGCTTTCGGGTTGTGCGCCAGAGCGGGGAAACTGCGTAGGCGATGCGCTGCCAACGCTTTGCTGATCTGTAGCCGATCCGTGCGAAATGCGTTGCCGATGGCTCGCCGATGAGTCTACGGCTGGCGCGCCTGCGCGATGCTGCCCCACTCCTGCGGGCCAATTCGCGCCATGATGACTTGGAGGTTTCTGGGGTCCAGCACCACGGCGTTGCCCTCCTGAATCACAAAGCCGGTGGCCTCCCAGAAGACGCCGCCGTGCGCCATCATGTAGGTGTTTTTGCCTGGTGCGGGCACTTGCGAAAGGAAGGCGATGGTGCGCGGTTTGTTGGCCGGGTTCAAGCCCACTTCGCCCTCGCCCGACAGGCTCTGCGTGGGCTCTGCACCGTCCACAAAAAACGCCGCCGACTGTGTGGCGCGGCAATAGCGGCTGCTGAAGGCCTTGTCCAGCGGAATGCGCGCTGCGCGAAACTGCTCGCCCGTGGCTTTCATTTCTGCCCGCCCTTCCTCTGACAGCTGGTGTTGCGTCTCGCAGCGGTCCAGGCTGAAGCTGCCGTTCTGTCGGTTGGTGCGCTCCAGCTCAATCTGGTCGTACTGCGTGCGGCCATGGCGCATGTAGATCACGTAGCCGCCGCGCGCCAGCAGCGCCGCAATCGCCTGCGGGCCCTTGACCAGCGGTTCGGGGTTGCTGCTGGCCGGCGGCGGGCCAAAGCTCGATTGCGCCGCCCAGGGCACCTGGGTCTTGCTGGTGCAGGCGGCGAGCAGGCTTGCGGCCAGCAGAAGGGCTGCGCGACGGGGAACATGGTCATTGAAGTTGTTGACGAAAGACGGGCGCATCAGGATTCCTTTTTAAAGCAAGCGGGAAAGTGCAGACGTGGTGAAGCAGGACATCTGCGGCATTGGACCGTATGCCTTTATATTAGTTCCATAAAAATACTATTAAACTGGCTTGTAGCCCTCGTCCTATGTGCATAGTTAGCTATTAAACATGTAGTACTTGCCTTGAATCGCCAAATCCGAGTCGCCTTAGAAAATAGGTAGTTTTATCCGGGTAGAGTGAATTTCTAATTTACCCGGATAAATTTATGACCTGGCTCAATACCCCTTGCACCGCGTTTGAAGGCGGCCACCGCATTGCCGCAGGCGCGCTGAACGACGTTGCCTTCATCGCAAAAATTGCAGTGGACCAAGCTGCGGCCAACAGCGCGCCGCAGCCTGTTTTGATCTTTGAGGATGCCACCGGCGAGGTGATCGAGTTGGACTGGCGTGGCTCCTGCGGCAAATTTGCTGCCCGCTTGGCTGTGCGAGCCCAGGGTCTGGAGCGGCATGAGAGACACGGCCCGGATGTCGCGATGCCGGTCGCAATTGACCCGGCTGCCAGCGCCAATGTTGACGCGAACATCAGCCCCGGTATCAGCTCGAATATCACCGCCAACGCACCGCGCGGCCCGGGTCGCCCCCGGCTGGGCGTGGTGGCGCGCGAGGTGACCTTGCTGCCGCGCCATTGGGACTGGTTGGGCCAGCAAACCGGCGGGGCCTCGGTGGCCTTGCGCAAACTGGTGGAGGTGGCCAGCCGCGCGTCTGCCATGCAAGACCGCGTGCGGCAAAGTAGCGCCGCAGGCTACAAATTCATGGCCACCATCGCAGGGCATGAGCCGGGTTTTGAGGAAGCCAGCCGGGCGCTGTTCGCCGCAGACACGGTTGCGTTTGACGCGCAGATTGCACGCTGGCCGACGGATGTGCAAACCCACCTGAAAAAGATCCTTGCAGACGCTTTTTCCTTGGCGTGAATTCGAGCGACCTCGGCTTAGATCTCGACCGCCTCAAAGTCGGCCTTGGCCACGCCGCAATCCGGGCAGGACCAGCCCGCAGGCACGTCGGCCCATTTGGTGCCAGGGGCCAGGCCGTCGTCCGGGCGGCCCTCGGCCTCGTCGTAAATGAAGCCGCAAACAATGCAAAGGTAGGTTTTCATGTGATTTCCCGTAAAAAAATGATCAAATCGGGCTGTAGCCCTTGTCTAGCGTGTATAATTAGCTACGTTGTTAATAGCATAAGTGCTTTTCTTTCGAAATTATGCCTTTAATGCAGCAGCGCCCGTTGCAGCAGCATTCCCCGCTGTATTGCCGCCTGGGCTGTTGCCCGCAGCGTTGGCGTTCCCAGCGACCCCAACGCCAAGATAATCTCTGCGGGACAGGCGCACATAGCGCTGCGAGGCAAAGATTACACAAGGGAACGGGAATGCGGACGAACTATGTGCTTATTGACTACGAGAACGTCTAGCCCGATGCGCTCTGCATTCTCGATGCGGAACACTTCAAGGTGATTGTGTTCGTGGGCGCGACCCAGACAAAAGTGACGTTCGAAACTGCCGCCGCACTGCAGCGGGCCGCGACTGATGCGGTGTGCGTTGGCCCCGTTGCAACAGCTTTGTGGTCGAATCACGGCTAGACCAGTTCCCGAATGCCTCCAAACGCACTCAATCCGCCCTGCACCCACCATGACCACCCACACCACAGCCCACTATTTCCTCGAAGGCCTGGTCGAGCTGGGCATAGAGCACCTGTTTTGCAACCTGGGCACCGATCACGCCTCAATCATCGAGGAAATGGCGCGCTGGCAGCAGGCTGGGCGCAGCTACCCCACGCCGATTCTTTGCCCGCACGAAAACGTGGCCATCCACATGGCCGGCGCCTATGCGGCCATGACCGGGCGCGGCCAGGCGGTGCTGGTGCATGTGGACGCGGGCACGGCCAATGCCGCCATGGGCATGCACAACCTGTTTCGCAGCCGCCTGCCGGTGCTGCTGATGGCGGGCAAGGCACCGCACACCTTGCATGGCGAGCTGCCGGGTTCCCGTGACAACTATGTGCATTTTGTGCAAGACCCGTTTGACATGGCGAGCCTGGTGCGCCCTTATGTCAAGTGGGAATACAACTTGCCCAGCGGTGTGGTGGTGAAAGAAGCGCTGCGCCGCGCGCACACTGTCATGCACAGCGAGCCGCGCGGCCCAGCCTTCATGACCTTGCCGCGCGAGACGCTGGCCGAGTCGTGGCACGCCGATGCGATTCGCAGCTATGACGAGGCGCAGTATGGCCCGGTGCAAGCACCTGGCCTCGCGCGGGGCCAGGCCGATGCGATTGCCGAACGCCTGATGCATGCGAAGAGCCCGATAGCCATCACCTCCTACCTGGGCCGCAACCCCGCCGCAGTGCCCGTGCTGGATGCGTTGGCGCGGGCCTGCGGCATCGCCGTGTACGAGTCGTCGCCGACATACCTATGCATGCCGCGCAGCTCGCCGTGCTTTGCCGGGTTTGACGCCAGCGTGGCGTTGCTACAGGCTGATGCGGGCCTCTTGCTGGACGTCGATGTGCCATGGCTGCCCAAGCCCGGCAGCCACAACCCCGCCACCCACTGGACCTTGCTGGATGTTGACGCGCTCAAAAAAGACTTCCCCATGTGGGGCTTCCCGTCGCACCAGCGCCATTCAGTGGACTGCGCCACAGCGCTGGCTGACGTGCTGGACGCCGTCAACGCGCGCCGTGCAGGCATGCCTGGCTTCGATGGCAAAGTGGCGGCACGGCTGGATGAACTGGCCGCAAAAAAAGCGCGCCGCATCGCCGCTGCCGCGCAAGCTGCTGAAGATGCAGGCAGCGCCGATGCGCTGTCGGCGGCCCACGTGTGCGCCCTGCTCAGCCGCGCCCTGCGGGAAGACGACATTGTGGTCAACGAGGCAATTCGCAATGCGCCTGCGGTGCTTAACCAGATTGCGCGCGATTTGCCCTTGACGCTCTTGTCCAGCGCGGGCGGTGGCCTGGGCTACAGCGGCGGCATGGCGCTGGGCGCCCGGCTGGCGCGCCCGCAGCAGCGCGTGATCCAGATCGTGGGCGATGGCGGCTTTCATTTCAGCACGCCCACGTCGGTCTATGCCGTGGCCCAGCAGTACCGCTTGCCGATTTTCACGTTGGTGCTGGACAACGGCGGCTGGCAGGCGGTGAAGGAAGCCACGCTGCGGGTCTACCCCGTAGGTGCAGCTGCGCAGTCGCAGCAGTTTCAGGCGCGGCTGGGCGGTGCCAAGCGAGACTTCGCCCAGGTGGCGCAGGCTTTTGGCGCGCATGGCGAAACCGTGCGTGAGCCGCAGGATCTTGAAGCCGCCATTGCGCGCTGCCTTGCGGCGTTGGATGCCGGGCAGGCGGCGGTGCTGGTGGCGCGAATCAAGCCCTTTTGACTCGTGACGTGTTGAATAGTTGAGTTTTCAATCGTCGAGTTTTGAACCGTAAAAAAGCTGGACAAAATTGGAGTTTGGCATGAAGCAAATAGTGATGGCAGGTGTCTTGCTGGCGGGCTTGCAGTTGGCTGTGGTCCCGCTACAGGCACACGCGCAAACACAGGCCTTCCCGGCCAAACCAGTGCGCATCGTGGTCGGCTACTCGGCCGGCGGCGGCAACGACGTCATCATGCGCATCGTCGGGCAAAAGCTGGGCGAGAACCTCGGCCAGCCGGTGGTGATTGACAACAAGCCGGGCGCGGCGTCCATCATCGCTGCGGACTACGTTGCCAAATCAGCCCCTGACGGCTACACGCTCTTGATGGGCCCCAGCGGCCCCATCGTGTTCAACCCAGCGCTGTACCCCAAGCTGCCGTATTCGCCGCAAAAGGACTTTGCGCCGATTGGCCTGATTGGCGCGTTCCCGCTGATGCTGGTGGTCAATGGCAACAGCCCGATCAAGTCGGTCAAAGACCTGATCGACGCGGCCAAAGCCAGCCCGGACAAGGCCAACTACGGCTCCAGCGCAGCCTCGTTCCAGTTTGCCTCAGAGCTGTTCAACCTGCGCACCGGCAGCCGCTTTGTGCACATTCCGTACAAGGGAGCCAACGATTCGTCTCTGGCCGTGGCCTCCGGTGACGTGATGATGACCATTGCCGACCCCAGCTCGGCCGACGGTTTGATCAAGTCCGGCAAGATTCGCGCGCTGGCCACCACCGGCCCGCAGCGAGCACCCGCCTACCCCAGCGTGCCTACCATGGCCGAAGCTGGCGTGCCCGACTTTGCGCTCACCCTGTGGACCGGTTTGCTGGCACCCGCTGGCACGCCTGCGCCCGTGATGAAACGCCTGCAGGATGAGCTGGCCAAAACATTGCGCGACCCCGACGTGAAGAGCCGCCTGATGGCGCTAGCCGTGACGCCCGACACCGGCAATGCCGACAGCTTCGCTAAAACCATCGCCACCGAGCTTGACCTGTGGGCGGGCGTTGCCAAGGCGGCCAATATCAAATCTGAGACCAGCCAATAAACCCATTCAATTAACCGACTTGATCGGCCCGCCAAATCAACCCGGTTCATCCACCCGTTGCAGTCCGGTGTTTGACGCCGCCCCACCTCGATATTTCTGCCCAATTTGAGAGGCCCCAGTTATCATACTTGTCCGACCTCAACAACAGGAGCTGCACATGGCACTGATGGACTTCCTCAAGAAACAGTTCATTGACATCATCCAGTGGACCGAAGAGTCTGACGGCACATTGGCCTGGCGTTTTCCCATGGCCGAGATGGAGATTCAAAACGGCGCGTCGCTCACCGTGCGTGAATCGCAAGTGGCGGTGTTTGTGAACGAGGGCAAGGTGGCCGACGTGTTTGTACCCGGCATGTACAAGCTCACCACGCAGACCCTGCCGGTGCTGACGTACTTGAAGAACTGGGACAAGCTGTTTGAATCCCCGTTCAAGAGCGACGTGTACTTTTTCAGCACGCGCCAGCAGGTCGACCAGAAATGGGGCACGCCTCAGCCCATCACCATCCGCGACAAAGACTTTGGCGCCGTGCGCCTGCGCGCCTTTGGCAACTACAGCTTCCGCATCGCCGACGCCAAGCTGTTCCACACCGAAATCTCGGGCACGCGCAGCGAATATGGCGTGGCAGACCTGGATGGCCAACTGCGGGGCCTGGTGCTGCAAAACATAAGCAACGCGATTGCCAGCAGCGGCATTCCGTTTCTGGACCTGGCGTCAAACCAGCTCATGTTTGCGCAGGCATTGACGACCCAATTGGCGCCTGAGTTTGCCAAGATTGGCCTGAAGCTTGAAGGCATGACGGTGCAAAACGTCTCGCTGCCTGAAGAGCTGCAAAAAATCCTCGACCAGAAAATCGGCATGGGCATGGTCGGCAACGACATGGGCAAATTCATGCAGTACCAGACGGCGCAGGCAATACCGAAATTCGCCGAGGGGGGCGGGGGCAGTGGCATTGCAGGCGACGCGATGGGCCTGGGCGCCGGCGTGGCGCTGGGCCAGGTGCTGGCGCAAAACCTGGCCGCTGGCTTGCAGGGCGGTGGCCCGGCAGCAGCAGGGGCAGCGCAAGCGGCAAGTGCGGCGGTGGGCGTCAAGGCCGAAGACGTGATGGCCACACTGGAAAAATTGGGTGAACTCAAAAGCAAGGGCATCCTGACGCAGGACGAGTTTGACTCCAAGAAGGCAGAGCTTCTGAAGAAACTGGTGTAGGGATGTTGCCCCCACGGTCGGCACTGGCGTGTCCTCCCTGCCCCCCGAGGGGGCGAAACCCGCCTTGGGGCGGCCCGGCGGCGGGTTTGTTGGCCTGCTCATGGGTTACGCTGCTTAAGTGACTGAACCTTCGCAACGCAGCTACCGGGCGCCCTGCCCCGGCTGCGGCGCGCCGGTTAATTTCTTAAGCGCGCAGTCCACCCACGCTGTCTGCGGCTTCTGCCAAAGCACGGTGGTTCGCAATGGCGAAACGCTCGCGCGCATCGGCAAGATGGCCGAGCTGTTTGATGACCACAGCCCGCTGCAACTGCAGGCCAGCGGCGTGTGGACGGCAGGCAGCGTCAAAAAGCCGTTCACCCTGGTGGGCCGCCTGCAATACAAATACGCAGAGGGCACCTGGACCGAATGGCATGCCGTGCTGGTGGATGGCACATCGGCGTACTTGAGTGAAGACAACGGGGCCTATGTTTTCAGCACGCCTCTTGAAGCGCAAGGCAATGTGCCAGCCGCTGCAAGCTTCAAAGTAGGCAGCAGCACGACGCTGAACGGCAAACCCTATAGCGTTGCATCCAACCAGACCGTGGCCCTGCTGTCGGCGCAGGGGGAGCTGCCGCGCCTGCCGCAGTTAGGCAAACCGTTTGCCATGGTTGAGTTGCGCAGCCAGGGCACATCCGATGTGGGCCTGGTCGGGGGCGAAGTGCTCAGCATCGACTACAGCAGCCAGCCGCCCACGCTGTCGGTCGGCGCTGCGGTGTTGCTGGAAGACTTGCAGCTTACTGGCCTGCGCGAAGAATCGGCCAAGGAAGAAAAAGGCCGCCAGTTTGCCTGCCCCAACTGCGGCGCGCAGGTGGCGGTCACGTTGGCCAGCAGCAAGAGCATTACCTGTGCGTCGTGCAGCAGCATCATTGATGTCTCGGGCGGCATTGGCGGTGAGCTGAAGCATGCATTGCAGGACGAGCCGGTCGCGCCGCTGATCCCGCTGGGCACCACGGGCCAGTTGCAGGGCGTGCAGTGGCAGGTGGTGGGCTTCCAGCACCGCATGGGCACTGACGTGAGCGACCCGAGTGACGCCGACGAGCAGTTTGGCTGGGACGAGTACCTGCTCTACAACCGCAAGCGCGGCTTCACGTTTCTGGTGGACGCCACCGATGGCTGGAGCGTGGTCAAGCCGACGACCGGCGCGCCCGTGATGGCCGAGGGCGGCAAGTCGGCCACCTACCTGGGCCAGCGCTACCAGCTAAAAGAAAACTACAAGGCCGAAACCAACTACGTGGCGGGCGAGTTCTACTGGCAGGTGACGCGTGGCCAAACCACCGAGAACCGCGACTTTGCCAACGGCAAGAGCATGCTGTCGCTGGAGAAGGCACCCAATGAGGTGATGTGGTCGGTCGGCGGCCAGATCGACAGCGACGCAGTTGCCAAAGCCTTCAAGCTGGAGGCGAAAAAAGATTTGCTCAAGCGCTCGGACGCAACGCCCGCGGGCAAGCTGTCTGGCGTTGGTTGCCTCACGATCATCGTCATTCTGGCGGTCATCCTGTTTTTCCTGTTCCTCATGAGCCGCTGCTCGTCCGACAATGCTTCCAGCGGCACCAACAGCGGGCGCACCTCGGGCGGGTCTTATGGTGGATCGTCGGGCGGCGGGGGGCACAAATGATGGGTGTTCAATTTACTAAAGGAGATTCCCATGGATCTTGAATGGTTTAAATCGGGTGCATTCCTCAGCTCGATCCTCTACGCGCTGACCGGCGTGATCATCTTCTGGCTCAGCTTTGTGATCATTGACAAGATCACGCCCTACAACCTGTGGGAAGAGATTGTGGAAAAGCACAATGTCGCTCTTGGGCTGGTTGTGGCGGCGATGTCGTTGGGCATCTGCATCATCGTTGCCGCCGCCATCCATTAACAGGGCTGCTGCACGAACGCAGGGCGGCGCTTCGGGTCCGCGATCTTGAAAACCCATACCCCTGCGCGCCCGGTTGAGGTCGCGCTGCTGGCCTCGGTGTTTGTCATTGCCGCGTGCGGGCTGGTGTATGAGCTTGCAGCGGGTGCGCTGGCGTCGTATTTGCTGGGCGACTCGGTGCTGCAGTTCTCCACGGTCATCGGCGCGTACCTGTTTGCGATGGGCGTGGGCTCGTACCTCTCGCGCTTCTTCGAGCGCCAGCTTCCCGCCCATTTTTTACGTATAGAATTGCTTGTAGCTCTTGTCGGTGGTGCATTGCCAGCTATTTTATTTGTAGCTAATGCTTATGCACCAGGATCTTTCCGGTGGCTGCTCTATACGCTGGTGTTTGCCGTGGGCACGCTGGTGGGGCTGGAGATTCCGCTGGTCATGCGCATCTTGAAGCGCAACGTCGCGCTCAAAGATCTGGTGTCGCAGGTGCTGACGTTTGACTACCTGGGCGCGCTGGCGGTTTCGGTGGCTTTTCCGCTGCTGCTGGTGCCGCAACTGGGCCTGATCCGCACGGGCCTGCTGTTTGGGTTGCTGAATGCTGCTGTGGCCGTGTGGGCGCTGTGGCTGTTCCGCGATGAGCTGCGCCAGTACAAGGCCCACGTGCTGGCCTGCGGCGCCACGCTGGCGCTGCTGGCGGCGGCCTTTGCGGGCGCGGACCGCATCACCACCGTGGCCGAAGACAAGTTCTACCAGGACCGCATCGTGTTCACCGCCCAGTCGCCCTACCAGCGCATTGTGGTCACGCAGGGGCGCGGCGGGCACCGGCTATTTCTCAATGGCAACCTGCAGTTTGCCGAGCGCGATGAGTACCGCTACCACGAGGCGCTGGTGCACCCGGCGATGGCGGCTTTTGCCAATGGCGCAGGCCCGAAAAAAGTCGCCGTGCTGGGCGGTGGCGACGGCATGGCGGTGCGTGAAATTCTCAAATACCCCGGCGTCGAATCCATCACACTGGTGGAGCTTGACCCGGCCATGACCCGGCTGTTCTCGGACCAGCCCACGTTGTCAAAACTCAATGGCGAATCGCTCAAATCCCCCAAGGTGAAGGTCGTCAACACCGATGCCTTCCAGTGGCTGGAGAACACCACCGAGACCTTCGATGTGATCGTGGTGGATTTTCCCGACCCCACCAACTTCAGCATCGGCAAGCTCTACACCAATTCGTTTTATGCGCTGCTTGACCAGCGCCTGTCGGCCAGCGGCTACGCCGTCATCCAGACCACATCGCCCCTGGTGGCGCGCCAGAGTTTCTGGACCGTTGTGCAGACCATCGAGTCTGTGGGCCTGACGGCCACGCCTTACCATGCCAACGTGCCCAGCTTTGGCGAATGGGGCTATGTGATCGCCAGCCGCAGGCCGTACCGCTTGCCGACGGCGTTGCCTGATGGACTGCGTTTTTTGAACCTGCAGACGTTGCCCCTGTTGTTTGATTTCCCCGTGGACATGGCGCGCGTGCCGGCGCAGGTGAACCGGCTGTCAAACCAGAATTTGGTGACGACGTATGAAGCCGAGTGGGGCAAAGTTGTTGCGCATTAAGTCGGCTTGCTGCGCACGTGAGGCCAGTGAATGAAGCGCCGCCACTTTCTTGCTGGCACCGCTCTGCCTTTGATCGGTTGCAAAGAATCCGATGAAATCATCGGCGGCTTCACCGGCATCCAGCACGAACGCGGCCACCTGTTGCGCCCTTCGACTGGCTCAGGACGGACGGATCGGTGGCCCGCGCCATCCGTCATCCACAAAACACGGGTCGTGATTGCAGGCGGCGGCGTGGCTGGGCTTGCCGCCGCCCGTGCGCTGCGCCAGAAGGGCATGGACGACTTCGCCCTGCTGGAGCTGGAAGACGAAGCCGGAGGCAACAGCCGTGGCGGCGCGGTCAACGGCATCGCCTGCCCGCTGGGTGCGCACTATCTGCCGGTGCCGGGCGATGATGCCAGTGAGGTGCAAGACCTGCTTGAAGAATTTGGCGTCCGCCAGCGCATCTCGGGCCGCTGGATGGTTGACGAACGCCACTTGTGCCACAGCCCGCAGGAACGGCTTTTCTTCAACGGCGCGTGGCAGCCGGGGCTGCTGCCGGTGCAAGGCGTGGGGCGTGACACGCTGGCTCAATACCAAAAGTTCGCCACGCTGGTCGCGCAAGCTCAAAAGACTTCAAAGTGGGCAATTCCCCTATCAAACTGGCCTGTAGCCCCCGTCCAAATTGCATGGACAGCTATTACGTTTATAGCGTTCTTGAACCAGAACGGATTGACCGACCCGCACCTGCGCTGGTACCTTGACTACTGTTGTCGTGACGATTACGGTGCCGGTATCGCCACCGTGTCCGCCTGGGCCGGCATTCATTACTTTGCCAGCCGCCACGGCTTTGCTGCGCCTGCGGGTGACGCTGGCGACAGCGCCGAGCCCGCCGCCGCACCCGAGCACGATGGCATCCTCACCTGGCCCGAGGGTAACGCCTGGCTCACGCGTCGGCTCGCCGCGCCGTTGAAAGAGCGGCTGCACAGCGGCTGGGTGGTGGTGCGTATCGCGGCAGGCAAACATGGCGTAGAGGTGGATGCGTTCAACCCTGCCACGCAAGCCGTGCACAGCTGGGTGGCCGCACGCTGCATTGTGGCGCTGCCAATTTTTGTGGCGGCACGCGTGGTTGAGAACCCGCCTGACTTTCTGCGCGAGACGGCGGCCAGCACCCGCTATGCGCCCTGGCTGGTTGCCAATATTCACATCAAGGCGCCGCTGCAAGACCGGCCTGGCCCGGCACCCAGTTGGGACAACGTGATTTATGGCGGGTTGGGTGAACTCAGCCCATCCACCGGCGGCGGCCTCGGCTACGTAGACGCCACGCACCAGAGCCTGCTGCCGGTACCCGGCGCGACCGTGCTCACCCACTACCGCGCCTTGGGCGATGTGCCGCAAGGCCGCAAGCTGCTGATGGACACGCCCTGGGCTACGTGGCGCGATACCATCCTGGCCGAACTAGGCCAGGCCCACCCTGACATTCGCGCCAAAACTACCCGCATCGACATCACCCGCTACGGCCATGC
>JANYJD010000360.1 GCA_025358555.1 Rhodoferax sp. | reverse complement strand
CCAATGATCTTACGCGGACCTGGCATCAACAGGTCGGGCAAGGTTTTTGCAGACGCGTCACAGGTGCCACGCAGACGCTGGGGCGACTCAAGCCCCAAGGGTATCTCCGGGGTCGGACGGCTTCACCCCTTGGCTAACATGGGTCATGTTTCTTCTGGTGACCATTGCTGTTTCGTCTTTGGCAAAGCCGTGCACAACGCCGCGACGGACAAAACCGTGACAGACAACACCCAGGCCTTGTTAAGCGTGCGCGGCGTCACCGTCAAATTTGGCGGCATTACCGCCCTGGATGCGGTGGGTTTTGATGTGAAACAGGGCAGCATCTGCGGCCTGATTGGCCCCAACGGCGCGGGCAAAACCACCTTGTTCAACTGCATGAGCCGGCTCTACAGCTACCAGACCGGCGACATCCTGTTTGAAGGCAACTCCATTACGGCAACGCCGACGCACAAAGTGGCCGGGCTGGGGATGGGACGCACCTTCCAGAACCTGGCCATGTTCCAGAGCATGCCCGTGCGTGAAAACGTGATGGTTGGCGCGCACTCGCGGTCATCGTGCGGCTTTGCGTCCAGCGCGCTGCGCCTGCCACGGGTGCGCGCGGAGGAGCGCCGCCTGCGTGAGCGCGCCGCAGAGATCATGGAGTTTCTGAATCTGACGCAGTTTAGCCATCGCCCGGTTGGCGGTTTGCCGTTTGGCATCCAAAAGCGTGTGGAGTTTGCACGCGCTTTGGCCGCCGATCCCAAGCTGTTGATGCTCGACGAGCCCGCCGCCGGACTGAACCACGAAGAACTTGCGGAGCTGGCGCGCCTGATCCGCGATGTGCGCGACCGGCTCAACATCACCGTGCTGCTGGTGGAGCACCACATGAGCCTGGTGATGGGCGTGTCGGACCACATCGTGGCGCTCAACTTTGGCCGCAAAATTGCCGAAGGCGACCCGGCGCACATTCAAAACCACCCTGACGTGATTGAAGCCTATTTGGGAAAACCAGCCGATGAGAAAAAACGCCCATGACCCGGCTGCTTGAAGTCTCAGGCCTCAATGCGAGCTACGGCGCCACCCAGGTGCTGCACGGCATTGATTTTTCGCTGGAGGCCGGCCACATCACCGCCATCCTCGGGGCCAACGGCGCGGGCAAAACTACCACGCTGCGCGCGCTGTGCCAAACCGTCAAAACCAGCGGCACCATCGTCTTTGACGGGCAGCAACTGGTGGGCAAGGCCACCGAGAGCATTGTGCGCATGGGCGTGGCCCACGTGCCTGATGGGCGCGGCACCTTCACCGCCCTGTCCACCGAAGAAAATTTGCGGCTGGGCGCCTATGTACGGGCCGACAAAGCTGAGCTGGCGCTGGACATGGAGAAGGCTTTCACCCGCTTCCCCATCCTCAAGCAGCGCCGCCACCAGCAGGCGGGCACGCTGTCGGGCGGCGAGCAGCAGATGCTGGCGATCAGCCGCGCACTGATGCTGCGCCCCAAACTGCTGCTGCTGGACGAACCTTCGTTCGGCTTGGCACCGCTGATCGTGGCCGAGATTTTCCGCATCATGCGCACCATCAACCAGGAAGACAAAGTCAGCATGCTGTTGGTAGAGCAAAACGCCAGCCTGGCGCTGGATCTGGCCGACCACGCCTACCTGCTGGAGACCGGGCGCGTAGCGCTGTCGGGACCGAGCGAGCAGATTAAAAACGATGAGTCAGTGCGCAAGGCCTACCTGGGTTATTGACGGGAAAACTCAACCATGGAAGCCTTTCTTCATCAAATTTTCTCGGGCCTGGCGAACGGCTGCATTTATGGCTCTGTTGCGCTGGCGCTGGTGATGATTTACCAGGCCACGCACCATATCAACTTTGCGCAGGGCGAGATGGCCACGTTCAGCACCTTCATCGCCTGGGCGTTGATTCAAAGTGGCTGGTCGTATTGGGCTGCGTTTCTGGCTACAGTGGCCATCTCATTCACAGCGGGACTGGTGTTGCAACGGGTCATTTTGCGGCCAGTAGAGAAAGCGCCGGTGCTGACAAACGTAATCGTGTTCATTGGCCTGCTGCTGATTTTCAACGCGCTGTCGGGCTGGATTTTTGAGCACACGCTCAAGTCATTCCCCAGCCCCTTCCCCAAAGATTCAATGTTTGCGACAAAGTACTTTACGGCGCACGACGTGGGCTCGGTCGGCGTGATGCTGGCGGTGCTGTTGACGCTGTTTGCGTTCTTTCGCTTCACGCCGCTGGGCCTGGCGATGCGGGCGGCCGCGCAAAACCCCGACTCAGCGCGGCTGGTGGGCATTCGCGTGTCGTGGATGCTGGCCCTGGGCTGGGGCCTGGCAGCCGCCATTGGCGCAGTGGCGGGCATGATGGTTGCCCCCGTGGTGTTTCTGGACCCCAATATGATGTCGGGCATCTTGTTGTACGGCTTTGCGGCGGCGCTGCTGGGCGGCATTGACAACCCGCTGGGCGCGGTGATTGGCGGCTTTGTTGTCGGCGTGCTGGAGAACCTGCTGGGTGCCTACGTGATTGGCACGGAGCTCAAACTCACGGTAGCGCTGGTGCTGATCGTCGCTACGCTGACGCTCAAGCCCAATGGCCTGTTTGGCAAGACCGTGGTGACCCGGGTATGAAAATTTTCCAAGGCAAGTGGGTCTGGCTCTGGTCGGCCTTGCTGGTGGTGGCGCTGGTGCTGCTGCCATTTTTGGTCAAAAACTACCGCGTGTTCCAGTTCAACCTGGTGCTGGTGTATGCAGTGGCGATTTTGGGGCTCAACATCTTGACCGGCTTCAACGGGCAAATATCGCTGGGCCATGGTGCGTTTTACGCGTTTGGCGCCTATGCGGCGGCCATCATGATGGACAAGATGGGCGCGCCATACTGGACCACCTTGCCCGTAGCAGGCGCAGTGTGTTTTGCCTTTGGCTTCCTGGTGGGCTTTCCGGCGCTGCGTCTGGCCGGGCATTACCTGGCGCTGGCTACATTTGCGCTGGCGCTGGCCGTGCCCCAGCTTCTTAAATACAAGAAAATTGAAGGCTGGACGGGTGGGGTGCAAGGCATTGTGTTGAGCAAGCCCGACGCGCCGTTTGAATTCAGCCTGTTGGGTCAACCGCTCAGCCCCGACCGCTGGCTTTATTTCTTCACACTGGCGGCCACAGCCATCATGTTTTTGCTGGCCTGGAACCTGTTGCGCGGGCGCGTTGGGCGGGCACTGATTGCGGTGCGGGACCACCCGATTGCCGCCACGGCGATGGGCATCAATTTGCCGATGTTCAAGTCGCTGGCGTTTGGCACCTCGGCCGCATTCACAGGAGTTGCCGGGGCGTTGGGCGCGATTGCCGTGGCCTATGTGTCGCCAGACAGTTTCACCGTCACGCTGTCCATTTTTCTGCTGGTGGGCGTAGTAGTGGGCGGGCTGGCGTCGATTCCCGGGGCGATTTTTGGTGCGATCTTCATCCAGTTTGTGCCCAATATATCGGATCAAATATCAAAATCTGCGCCGGCCGCCATCTACGGCATTTTGTTGATCGGGCTGATGTACCTGATGCCCACCGGGGTCATGGGCATGGTGCAGCGGGTATGGGCGCGCTTGGGTGCTTCCCGCAAATAGCAGGACGGGCTGGGGGCGCACCACGGGTTTATCCTGACCGCATTTACCGGGGGATCAGCGTTAATTATGAAGCGGCACGAACGGGCTCGAACGGGCTTGAGCTGGATTAGCAGGCGTTTGACGCAATCTTGTACGACATCTTTGAAGGAGATAGCGAACCATGAAACTCAACTATTTTGGCCTTGTCATTGCAGGTGCTGCCACCGTGATGATTGCAACCAGCGCGCTTGGGCAAAAGAAATACGACCCCGGCGCGACGGACAAGGAAATCAAGGTCGGCCACCTCAACCCGTACTCCGGTCCGGCGTCAGCCTATGGTGCCATCGGCAAGGCGATTGGCGCGTATTTTGACAAGGTCAACGCAGAAGGCGGCATCAACGGCCGCATGGTGAAATTCATTTCGCTGGACGACGGCTACAACCCCGCCAAAACGGTGGAGATGACGCGCAAGCTGGTGGAAGAAGACGAAGTGCTGCTGGTGTTCCAGCCCCTGGGCACGCCGTCCAACTCGGCCATCCACAAGTACATGAACACCAAAAAGGTGCCGCAACTGTTTGTGGCCACCGGTGCCACCAAGTGGGGCGACCCCAAAAACTTCCCTTACACCATGGGCTGGCAGCCCAGCTACCAGTCCGAGGCAAAAAACTTTGCCACGCATATTCTGGAGACCAAGCCCGGCGCCAAGATTGCCATCCTGTACCAGAACGACGACTACGGCAAAGACTACCTCAAGGGCTTTGAAGACGCATTGGGCGACAAGGGCAAAACGATGATCGTGTCCAAGGTCACCTACGAGGTGACGGACCCCACGGTAGACAGCCAGATCGTGAGCCTGAAGGCCAGCGGTGCCGACACCTTCTTCAACGTGACCACGCCGAAGTTTGCCGCACAGGCCATCAAGAAGGCCGCCGAGATTGGCTGGAAACCCACCCACTATCTCAACAGCGTCTCCAGTTCGGTGGCGTCAGTTTTGGTGCCGGCCGGGGTGGAAAACGCTGTGGGCATCTACACCGCCAACTACATCAAGGACCCAACAGATCCCCAGTTTCAAAAGGGCAAAGAGTGGGATGACTGGCTGGCCTGGATGAAAAAATACCACCCCAGCGGCAGCCTGACTGACAACTTCAATGTGTACGGCTACACCGTGGCCCAGGCCATGACGCAGGTGCTCAAGCAGGCCGGCGACAACCTCACCCGCGACAACGTGATGAAGCAGTCCGCCAACCTGGACATGACCTTACCCATGCTGCTGCCCGGCGTGAATGTGAAGACCGGGCCAGACGATTTCTACCCGATTGAGCGCGAACAGTTGGGCCGCTTTGATGGGAAAACCTGGGTGCTGTTTGGCAAGGTGTACGGGCGCTGAACCCGCGCACGGTGCGGCGGGTGCAGGGGGTTTGCGCTGAGAGGAGAACCCCGCTTGCCGCTACTCGTACCGTCGGCCCGCCGCCAGCAATTCATCGGTGCCAATCAACGCATTGAGCCCATCAAAATCCAGCATGCGACCCTGCCATGGCAGCGTGGTCTGGTGCTGGTGCAGGCTGGCGTAGTAGCCTTGCAGGGTGTGGACCACGGCACGTGCGGTGCCGCCGGGGAAGATGGCGATGCTGAATCCGCGTGATTGCAACTCGGCTGCGCTTTGCACGG
>JANYJD010000348.1 GCA_025358555.1 Rhodoferax sp. | reverse complement strand
ATGTGCGAGCCGTCCACGTCAGCGTCGCTCAGGATGCAGACCTTGCCGTAGCGCAAACCGGACAAAATGTCGCCCCCACGCTCCCCCCCTGCGCGTGGGTCGCTGCCCCCCGAGGGGGCGCTCCCGGCTTGGGACGGCCCGGCGCCGGTCAGTCCAGGCGCATCGTCCGGCCCATGCGGATCGACGCCGATCGCCACCGAGATGTCATGAATCTCGGTGTTGCCAAACAGCCGGTCGCGGTCCACCTCCCAGGTGTTGAGCACCTTGCCACGCAGGGGCAAAATCGCCTGGCTTTCCTTGTCGCGGCCCATCTTGGCGCTGCCGCCAGCCGAGTCGCCCTCCACCAAAAACACCTCGTTGTGGGCGATGTCCTTGCTTTCGCAATCGGTCAACTTGCCGGGCAGAACCGCCACACCGGAGCTTTTTCGTTTTTCGACTTTTTGACCCGCTTTTTGGCGCGATTGCGCCGCGCGGATGGCCAACTCGGCCAGCTTTTTGCCATATTCCACATGCTGGTTCAGCCACAGCTCCAGCGTGGGCCGCACAAAGCTGGACACCAGCCGGACCGCATCGCGCGAGTTGAGGCGCTCCTTGATCTGGCCCTGGAATTGCGGGTCAAGCACCTTGGCGCTGAGCACGTAGCTGGCGCGGGCAAACACGTCCTCGGGCAGCAGCTTCACGCCTTTGGGCAACAGCGAATGCAGTTCAATGAAGCTCTTGACCGCCGTGAACAGCCCGTCCCGCAGGCCGCTCTCGTGCGTGCCACCCGCGCTGGTGGGAATCAGGTTGACGTAACTTTCGCGCACCGGCTGGCCGTCTTCGGTAAAGGCAACGCACCACGACGCACCCTCGCCTTCCGCAAAACTGTCGTGCGCCGCATCGGCAAAACCTTCGCCATCAAACAGCGGGATGACCAGGTCGCCGTTGAGCGTCTGCATCAAATAGTCGGTCAGGCCGCCCTTGTACAGCCAGCTTTGTGTTTCCTTGGTCTTTTCATTGACCAGCGTCACTGTCACGCCGGGCATCAACACGGCTTTGCTGCGCAGCAAATGCGTCAGCTCGGCCATGGGAATCGCCAAAGTTTCGAAATATTTGGCATCGGGCCAGACGCGCACAGTGGTGCCCTGTTTGCGGTCGCGGGGGCCTTCCCCCGCTGCGCTCTGATCGCCGATGAAAGCCTTGCGCACCTGCAATTTGGAGGCCACATCGCCTCCCTCAAACACAATGTGCGCCACCGAGCCCTCACGGTAGCTGGTGGCTTCCAGCCGCTTGCCCAATGCGTTTGTCACACTCACGCCCACGCCGTGCAGTCCGCCCGAAAAGTTGTAGGCGCCGCCCTTGCCCTTATCAAACTTGCCGCCTGCGTGCAAGCGGGTGAAGACCAGCTCGATCACCGGCGCTTTTTCTTCCGGGTGCAGCCCGAACGGAATGCCGCGCCCATCGTCTTCAATCGTCACGGAGCCATCAACATGCAAAATGATCTTGAGCTTTTTGCCATGCCCGGCCAGCGCCTCATCGGCCGAGTTGTCCAGCACTTCCTGGATGACGTGCAGCGGATTGTCGGTGCGGGTGTACATGCCCGGGCGCTGCTTGACAGGCTCCAGCCCCTTGAGCACCCGGATCGAGCTTTCGGAATATTCAGATTGCGGTTTGACGGCCATAGCTGCACATTCTAATCTCTCACGCGTAAAATACTGGATAAAAAAACAGTTTTGTGTAGAATGGTGGAGAATCTAAACGACTATTTTCAATAACCGGGCTGGCATTCAGGCCGCCAACAAGGACCCTGTTGTCATGAACGCTGTCGAACTTTTCGCGGGTGCCGGTGGCTTGGCTATGGGGGTCCGGCTGGCGGGATTTTCTTCCGCTGCGCTGGTGGAATGGAACAAGCCAGCCTGCAACACCCTGAGGCTCAACCAGGCGCGGGGGTTCCCTTTGTTGGCAGATGCGCCCGCTCCTTTTGAAGGCGACGTGCGGGCATTCGACTGGGCGTCTGTCGGCCAGGATATTGATCTGATGGCGGGCGGACCGCCGTGCCAGCCATTCTCAATGGGCGGAAGGCACCGCGCCTATGACGACCTCAGAGACATGTTCCCGTCCACCGTCAAAATCATCAAAACGCTGCGCCCAAAAGCGTTCATTCTGGAAAATGTCAAGGGGCTGACCCGTGCCAGTTTTGCCAACTATTTCCAGTACATCTTGTTGCAGCTTGAGTTTCCAGAAGTGGCAGCGCGAGGGGATGAGGCTTGGGACTCGCATTTCGAACGGCTTCAACGTGAGAAAACTTCAGGTGCGCTTCATGCTTCAGGGCTCACCTACAACGTTTTGCCAACATTGGTCAACGCCGCCGACTACGGCATCCCGCAAAAACGCGAAAGGGTGTTCATGGTGGGGTTTCGGTCTGATTTGGGAGTGGAATGGAGTTTTCCCCCAGCGACCCACAGTGAAGATGCCTTGCTGCACGACCAATGGATTTCAGGCAGCTACTGGGACCGGCACAAAGTGCCCTTCACGCAACGCCCTACGCTGTCAGGTGTTGCGTCAGGCGCTTTAGCCGCCCGCATCGAGCGAATGCGCAGCAGCCTCTTCGCGCCTTTAACCCAGCCATGGAGGACCGTACGCGATGCTTTGACAGGCTTGCCTGATGCCAAGTCCAGCGCTGCGGCAGACGTGGCAGACCACACCTACCAGCCCGGTGCAAAAGTCTATCCAGGCCACACCGGCAGTCCACTGGATCAACCGGCCAAAACCATCAAAGCGGGCGACCATGGGGTGCCAGGCGGCGAAAACATGATGGTGCTGCCAGACGGCGGTGTGCGTTACTTCAGCGTGCGGGAAACCGCGCGCATTCAAACATTTCCCGATGGCTTTGTCTTCAACGCGTCGTGGACCGAATCCATGCGCCAGCTTGGCAACGCGGTCCCGGTGATGCTGGCGCGCGTTGTCGCGTCCAGCGTGGCAACGCAGCTACTTAATGCGCAAGGCCGGCGAATCGAGAGCCTGAACGAGAAGCGAGATCTACCTGAGAGATTTGCGGCATGACGGGTCAGGTCATTCCGTTCAACCCTCTGGACAAGAAGAACCTCGGGTCCAGCGTCGCGGCAGCCTTGATGGCGCAACCGCCAAAACGCCTGGGCGACATGCGCTCTTCCCATGGTGTCGGCATTTACGCCATTTATTACACAGGCAAGTTCAAGCCTTACGCGGCAATCGCATCCCGCAACAAGGGCTTGGAGCCTGAGCTACCGATATACGTTGGCAAGGCAATTCCTGTTGGAGGGCGCAAAGGCACAGCCTTGCCGGACACCTCAAAGAGCAAGGCCCTGTTCAATCGGCTGCGCGAGCACGCGGACACCATTGCCGCCACCGCCAATCTCGATCTCGCAGACTTCACTTGCCGCCATCTTGTGGTGGATGACATCTGGATACCGTTGGGTGAGTCGTTGCTCATCACCCAGTTCTCGCCACTTTGGAACAGTCTGGTCGACGGCTTTGGAAATCACGATCCAGGTGCCGGCCGTTACAAAGGCCTTAGACCGCGATGGGACGTCCTGCACCCTGGGAGGTTGTGGGCCGAGAAATGTCAACCTAGACAGGAAACCGAACAAAACATCCAAGGCGACATCGAGGAATTTCTGCGGGCTATGAGCGCAAAAGCCTAAATTGTGGATAAAGACGAAAATACCGCCACGCTCCGTTCTGAATGCATCCATGAAAAGCCCGCAAAAACCCCTTTCCATCACGCAAATTTTGATCTGCGGGGCTGCCATCGTGACCCTGTCCATTGGCATACGGCACGGCTTCGGGCTATGGCTTCAGCCGCTCACGCAGGCACGCGGCTGGACGCGTGAAACTTTTGCGCTTGCCATTGGCGTGCAAAACCTGGCTTGGGGGTTTTGTGGCATTTTTGCGGGCATGGTGGCCGACAAGTTTGGCGCGTTTCGGGTCATCGTTGTGGGGGCCATTTTGTATGCGCTGGGTTTGGTGGGCATGGCCTATGCGTCGACACCGCTGCTGCTGTCGTTGAGCGCCGGGGTGCTGCTGGGCATGGCCCAGGCGGGCACAACCTATGCGGTGGTTTATGGTGTCATCGGGCGCAATGTGTCCGCTAACAAACGCTCCTGGGCCATGGGCGTGGCGGCTGCGGCGGGCTCGTTCGGGCAGTTTTTAATGGTGCCCACCGAAGGTTTTTTGATCGGCCATTTTGGCTGGCAGGAGGCTCTGGTCATCCTGGGCGTTGCGGCGCTGACGATGATTCCGCTGGCCTGGGGCCTGCGCGAGCCTGGCTTTGCGGCGGGCTCAGGGGTGCAGCGCGATCAAAGCATCATGCAGGCACTGCGTGAAGCCTTCAAATACCCAAGTTTTCAGCTCTTGATGGCGGGCTATTTTGTGTGCGGGTTTCAGGTGGTTTTCATTGGCGTGCACATGCCCAGCTACCTGAAGGACAAAGGCCTGTCGCCCCAGGTGGCCAGCTACGCGCTGGCGCTGATTGGCCTGTTCAACGTGTTTGGCACCTACGCCGCGGGCGCGCTGGGCCAACGGCTGCAGAAGAAGAACATTCTGGCTTTCATCTATGCCGCCCGCGCTTTGGTGATTACCGTGTTTATCTTTGCGCCGCTGTCGCCCTTGAGCGTGTATGTTTTTTCCGCCGTCATGGGCTTGTTCTGGCTGTCGACCGTGCCGCCCACCAATGCGGCCATCGCGCAGATTTTTGGCGTGGCGCACCTGTCGATGCTGAGCGGTTTTGTGTTCCTGAGCCACCAGTTTGGCTCGTTCATGGGGGTGTGGCTGGGTGGATTTTTGTATGACCGCACGGGGAGCTACGACGTGGTCTGGTACATCGCCATTGCCCTTGGCGTGTTTGCGGCGCTGATCAACCTGCCGGTGAAAGAGGCGGGGATTGTGCGACGCGCTCATCCGCAGGCAGCGTGAGCCGCGTAAAGTGTCACGTGCTATGACTGCGAAGATCAGCCGAAAACTCGTGGCCTGGGCGACTGCCATCGCCGTCTCGCTGGGCGTTTTTTCACTCTATATGCAACCAGAATTCATGGTGATGCTGGCAAACCAGATGTGGGCGTGTTTTTGAGCTGTGGTTTGTTATTTTTATGCTGATTTAATGTGTTTTTGGCCTGTAGCCCATGTCATATATAAATAGTTTGCTATGAATATAATGATAAATAGCGTCGGCGAGGCATCTGACTGGATCAAGCGCTGGTCGCACCTCGTGCCACCCCACGGCAGCGTGCTGGACATCGCCTGCGGCCGCGGCAGGCACATGGCATGGTTTGCTGGGCGGGGCCATGCCGTCACCGGCGTTGACCGCTCGTCCGACGCGATTGATGCCGTGCGGCATCTGGGTGGAGCGGTGCTGGCGGATATTGAGAACGGGCCCTGGCCCCTTATGCAAGGAACGCATGTCAAGTCCGGCATGACACCCCGCACCTTTGACGCCGTGGTGGTGGCCAACTATCTCTGGCGGCCGCTGTTGCCCACCATCACCCAAAGCGTTGCTCCAGGCGGCGTGCTGATTTATGAAACCTTTGCTGAGGGCAACCAGACGGTCGGCAAGCCTTCGCGGCCTGATTTTTTGCTGCAACCAGGCGAATTGCTGCACGCATTCAGCCAGTTTCGGGTAATTGCTTTTGAAGAAGGTTTCATTGACCAGCCGGCACATTTTGTGCAGCGGCTGACTGCTGTCAACGAGCAAACGGCCTTATCCCCGGCGGGTGCGCCAGTACGGTATTCGCTCTAGGTAAAATACACGTTTTAAGGTTTAGGCTGCCCCGGTCAGGCCGTGCAGGCGCAACCTTACTCCCGATTCACCCATCCCTGATTTATCACAGGCAATCCCGGACATGACATCCCCATTCAGTCAGATCACCGGCAGCATCGTGGCCCTGGCCACACCCATGCACAGCGACGCCAGCGTGGACTACCCCGCGCTGCGCAAGCTTATCGACTGGCACATTGCAGAAGGCACAGACTGCATTGGCGTAGTTGGCACCACTGGCGAGTCGCCCACAGTCAATGTGCAGGAGCATTGCGAAATCATCCGGGTGTCGGTCGAGCAGGCCAAAAAGCACGGCGCGCGCTGCGTGCCCATCATGGCAGGGTGCGGTGCCAACTCAACCGCTGAGGCAATCGAACTCACACGGTTTGCCAAAGAGGTCGGCGCAGACTGCCAGTTGCAGGTGGTGCCCTACTACAACAAGCCCACGCAGGAGGGGCAATACCAGCACTTCAAGGCAATTGCCGAAGCAGTCGATTTGCCCATGGTGCTGTACAACGTGCCCGGGCGTACCGTGGCAGACATGGCGCATGACACCGTGCTGCGCCTGACCCAAGTGCCCGGCATCGTGGGCATCAAGGAAGCCACGGGCAATATCGAGCGCGCGCAGTGGTTGATCCGCGAGGTGCCCAAGTCGTTTGCCGTGTATTCGGGTGACGATCCCACCGCCGTGGCGCTGATGCTGTGCGGCGGCCAGGGCAACGTCAGCGTCACCGCCAACATCGCCCCACGCCTGATGCACGAGCTGTGCGTGGCTGCCATGGCGGGCAACGCCCGGCGCGCGATGGAGATTCAGCTGACCCTGCTGCCGCTGCACAAACAGTTATTCGTGGAGCCCAACCCGATTCCCCTGAAATGGGCGATGGAAAAATTGGGTCTGTGTGGCGCTACCATGCGTATGCCGATGACGCCGCTGTCTGCCGTCAACCAGCCGGTGGTGGAAGCCGCCCTGCGGGCCACCGGCCTGTTGTGACCGCACCATTGCGACCCCGCAGCGCCTGCCTCAACGGCCCCACATACGCCTTGCCCACTTCCCTGCAAACTGCCTGCACCCGGCCATTGCTCTTTACCTTTTGAGGACTATTCAGTGAATCATTTTTATCGACTGGCGCAACTCGGATTTGTCGCGTCCGCACTTGGCCTGGCATTGGGGGCCTGCTCGGTGCTGGACCCCGACCGCATCGATTACAAAAGCGCGGGAAAAGCGCCTTCGCTTGAGATCCCGCCCGACCTTCAGCAGCTATCGCGCGAAAACCGCTACAACGTGCCAGGCAGCGCCGTCACGGCATCGGGCTACCAGGTTGGAAACGTCAGCCAGTCGGTGCCCACGGCGTCCGCCTCGCTGGGCGATGTGCGCATTGAACGCGCCGGCAACCAGCGCTGGCTGGTGGTCAACCGCCCGGCGGACCAGCTATGGGATTCCGTCAAGGACTTCTGGCAGGAAAGCGGTTTTCTGCTGGCCATGGACCAGACCAACCTGGGCATCATGGAAACCGACTGGGCCGAAAACCGCGCCAAGCTGCCGCAGGATTTCGTGCGCAACTCCATTGGCAAACTGTTTGATGCGCTGTATTCAACCGGTGAGCGCGACAAGTTTCGCACCCGGCTGGAGCGCACGGCCACGGGCGGCACCGAAATCTACATCAGCCACCGCGGCATGATTGAGGTTTACAAAACAACCCAGAAAGACCAGACCGTCTGGCAGCCGCGCCCGGCAGACCCCGAGCTGGAGACCGAGTTTCTGCGCCGCCTGATGTTGCGCCTGGGCGTGACGCAAGAGCAGTCCAAGGCGTTGGTCGCATCAGGTGTCAAAACAACGTCAAAAATATCATCTGTAAACGGCCAGCCCGTGGTGCTGGTGGACGATGGCTTTGAGCGCGCCTGGCGGCGTGTGGGCCTGTCGCTGGACCGCACCGGGTTCACGGTGGAGGACCGCGACCGCGCCCAAGGCACTTACTTCGTGCGCTACGTTGAGCCCGGCTCCGACAAGGGAGAACCTGGCTTTTTTGGCAAACTGTTTGGCGGCGCTGCCAAGGGCAATGCCGCGCTGAAGTACCGCATTGCAGTGAAGAGCCAGGGCGAGTCCACCACGGTATCGGTGCTGAATGCCACTGGCGCGCCTGAAAATTCGTCCACCGCCCAGCGCATTGTCAAAGTCATTGCCGACGACCTGCAATAAGCGGTAAGCGCCGTGTTGCGTTTCAAGAGCCTGGGCAGCGGCAGCGCGGGCAACGCAACGGTGGTTGAAGGTGCCAGCGGCGTGCATGTGACTCGTTTGCTGGTGGACTGCGGGCTTGGGCTCAAGGTGCTTGATGCGCGGCTGGCCTTGGCTGGGTTGGCTGCCAGCCAGATTGATGCAATTTTCATCACCCACGAGCACGGCGACCACATTGGCTGCGCGCGCCAGCTCAGTCTTCGTGAAAGAATTCCGGTGTGGATGAGCGCGGGCACCCATGCCGCCATTGGCGAGCCCGATTTTGAAGGCCTCTTCCAGCGCGCGCAGGACGGCGTTGCGATTGACCTGGGTGAAATCCAGATCGTGCCGTTTACCGTGCCGCATGATGCGCGGGAACCCCTGCAACTGCGCTGCTCTGATGGGGCCCGGCATGTTGGCGTGCTGACCGACCTCGGCCATGCCACGCCCCACGTGCTGGAACATCTGGCGGGCTGCTGTGCGCTGCTGCTTGAGTGCAACCATGATGCCGGGCTGCTGGCGCAATCTGCTTACCCCGGTTTTCTCAAACAGCGGGTGGGCGGGCGCTATGGCCACCTGTCCAATGAAGACGCGGCGGAAATTGCCAGAGCGCTGGACCACGCCGGTCTGGTGCATGTTGTCGCAGCGCACCTGAGCCGGCAGAACAACCGGCCCGACCTGGCGCGCGAGGCCCTGGCCAGCGCTTTGGGCCGCGCAACCGCAGACATTGGCGTGGCTGACCAGGCGACTGGCTGCGGCTGGATCACCGCGTAGCGGCTATATCGCGCTCGGGATGCACTCAAAAAAAAAGCCACCTAGCGGTGGCTTTTTTTCGCCCGAGGGCGGCAAATTCAGAGTTGCTTCCCAATGAGCGCTGGATTGCTTCTCAATTACTTCTTCATCGCGGCCGTAGCAGCGTCAGCAGCTTTCTTGGCAGCGTCGCCAGCAGCGTCTTTGGCGGCATCAACAGCAGCAGTGGCAGCGCCCTTGGCAGCATCGCCAGCGGCCTTGGCAGCGTCAGCGGCGCCAGTGGCAGCAGCAGCAGCACCCGTAGCGGCAGAAGCGGCGCCCGTGGCGGCAGAAGCAGCAGCGCCAGCGGCAGCGGCGGCAACGTCTTTGGCAGCTTCAACAACCGGTGCAACGACAGCAGCAGCCGCAGGCGCAGCAGCAGGCATGGCAGGCTCTTCTTTTTTGCCACAGGCGGTCAGCGCGGCAGCAGCGATAACAGCAGCGATAACAGCAGCCAGAACGATCGATTTATTCATTTGAAATACCCAAGTAGAGTTAAGGATGGATTGAGAAAAAACTTCCGGAAATTGTCGGTGCAGCTCAACCGCGAAAGTCATTCTGCAAAGACCGAAGCAAAATGACTCGAGATCTTTTGCCTAGCTCCCAATTATAGCGCGGAATCTGGTCACCCCGTGAAAACCCTTAGCACAGTGTCTCATTTCTGGCATGCAGCGGCTCACAAGCCCAGCGTCGTCGCGGGAAATCCAAGGACGCTGGCGCGGATTTTTTCATCCAGAACCTCTTTCAGGCGAACCCGGCGCGCCGGCTCCGATCCACTCACCCCGGCACTGCGCACCGGGTCCAGCCGCTGCATCACCCAGTTACGGCTCCAGATGGCGCTGGGAAAATCCCCCGGAACCAGCGTCCTGAAACGTCGGCATTCAATGGTGTGGCTCCAGGTTTTCCGGAACGCAACAAAACGCGGCTGGTTGCGCGCCACGCTGTCAAAGCTGGTGGCCAGCATGGTGAGCTGGCGACCATTCTTGGCCCAGGCATGCAGCGACGACACCACCGACAGCTCGCGCAGCGGCCAGTCCTCAAAGGTGGGGTCGCAGATCACCATCTCATGCCAGCCGTCCCGGGCGGCGCTGGAAAAAGCGTCACGCACCATTTGCCGGAAAACCTCGCGCCCGGCAAACAGCCCATCGGGCAGCGCCTCGGGCGGCGGCAAGCCGATCAGGCCACTGTCGTCATTGTCAGATTTCATGAATCCACCCCGCTTCAACCCATGTGCCAAGCAAGCTGCGGGCGGCTGCGCTGGCCCGCGCCAGCTCCCGCACCGGCAGCATCCGATTGTCTGCCAGCCGTTTCATCAGGGTCGCGTCCCGCCCCTTGGCTAAAAAGCTCTCACCGTTGATGAAAATATGCTGTGCATCGAACATCATTTTGGTGCGGCGGTCTAGCTGAAGTGTGGCAATGAACGTTTGGGACTTTTTAGTCCGGGCACCCGCCTCGAACCAGACGCTCGACTTGGGCTCAGTCAGATACTCACCCAATGCCCTGTGCAGGATGATCGGGTCGCGCAGCGCCTGCGTCAACGCCTGTTGCGCAAAGTCACACATTTCCGGCGGAATTTGCCCGGGTGAACTGACTGCACTCTGCCGGGCGTCCTGGTACAGCGCCGCCCCCACTTCGTCTGGCGCGTCGTCCGCCAGGCGCTGCAGCAGCTCGCGCGCCAACTCGCCGCGGTTTGGCGCGCGAAATCCAATTGAGTAAGTCATGCACTCGTCCAGCGCCACGCCGTCATGCGCATAGCGCGGCGGCAAATAAAGCATGTCACCGGGCTCCAGCGCAAACGTCTGCTCGGGCTCGAAATTCGCCAGGATTTTCAGTGGCACGCCGTCTTGCAGCGTCAGGTCTTTCTGGCGGCCAATCCGCCACTCGCGGCGGCCATGCGCCTGCAGCAGGAACACGTCGTAGCTATCAAAGTGCGGGCCGACACCGCCGCCGGGCGTGGCGTAGCTGATCATCAGGTCATCCAGCCGGGCGTCGGGCACAAACCTGAACTGGTCCATCAGACTGCGGACCGAATCGTTGTGCAAGTCAACGCCCTGAACAAGCAGCGTCCAGTGGGACTGCTTGAGTGCAGGCAGGCTGCGGCGCTGGATGGGGCCTGTTTTCATCTGCCATTCATTCGAACCCTTGCGCCGCACCACAAGCCGGGACTCCACGCCATCGCTGGCGGCCAGGTCAAACAGTTCAGAGCGCCCAAGCGCAGTCTTGAAGTCTGGCACCGCACCCCGGATCAGCAACGGCTTCTTTTGCCAGTGCCGCTTCATGAAGGTCTGCGGGGTCATGCCGCCCAGCAAAGCCAGCGGTTGGGTGGTGTCCATGGGAGCGTCCGTTCGTGTGATGGAAATCAGCATTCCAAACTGCGACAATTCTCGCCTATGGAAATCTCACAACAATGTGTGGTCGCGCTGACCTGGACCCTCAAAGACACCTTGGGCGAAGAACTTGACGTGCTCGACGACCCGGTCGAATTTTTGATTGGCGGGCATGACCTGTTCAAACCCATCGAAGAGGCATTGCAGGGCCATGGGAAAGGCGCCAGGCTGGAGCTGCACCTGGAGCCCGAGCAGGCGTTTGGCGACTTCAATGACCAGCTATTGTTTCTGGAGCCGCGCGCCCTGTTCCCCAAAGATATTGAGGCCGGCATGACGTTTGAAGGCGCGTCCCTGCCCGCAGGCTGCAACCCCGATGCGCCCAAAGACACGCTGTACACCGTGAGCGAAATTTACCCCGACCACATCGTGCTGGACGGCAACCACCCGCTGGCCGGCATTGCCCTGCGCCTCAGCCTGAAGGTGCAAGACGTGCGTGAGGCCACGGTGGAAGAAATTGGCGCGGGATCGGCAGGCACGGGGTTCTTCAGGATCCAGCCGGTGCAGTCTGATCCGTTGGGTGGCTCAACGCTGCACTAGTGTAGTGTTGCATTCTTGATGGCACAAATAAAACGGATGGATTTTTGGTCAGGGCAAGGCGCAAACCACAGCGATACCAGTGGGTATCGCGCGGATTTGCAACGCCGCCATGGCCGAAAAGGCACCGTTTTATGTGC
>JANYJD010000329.1 GCA_025358555.1 Rhodoferax sp. | reverse complement strand
GCCCAGGTGCCAAGCTGTTTACGCTGCTGGTGTTGACCCAGAATGGGCAGGCCGTGCAGCGCGTGTATTCCAGTAACGAGCAGGCCTATCCGCTGGCGGGCCAGAAGCGGATGGGGCCCACGCCCTGGGGCGACCTGGTGCTGACGCGCCGCCAGACCTTTCTGGGCTGCAACGCCGATGACATCCGCTGGGCTTTCCCCGACCATGCACTGATCGCCAGCCTGGGCCTGGCCAGCGCCATCAATATCCCCATCGTGGCCATGGGCCGCGTGTTGGGCACGCTCAACGCGCTGGACGTGGCGGGCCACTACAGCGAAAGCGATGTGCAGTTCATGCAGGCGATTTCGCCGGTGCTGGCGTTACCGTACTTGCGGGAGCTGGGTGCTTTTTGACGTGTTACGAGCGGATAAATAGGGCCTCAGATCCCAATGGAATATGGATAAAACGCTACTAAAATTAGAGCAATCCGATGTATCTCTCAATACTGCACTTGTGGTGACCGGATTACTGGTGCGCCAACTGCAACGCCTGCTCCAGGTCCGCAATCAAGTCGTCCGCATCTTCAATGCCGACCGACAGGCGCAGCAAATCGGTGGGCACGGGTGAGTCTGCGCCTTCCACGCTGGCGCGGTGCTCGATCAGGCTCTCGGTGCCGCCCAGCGATGTGGCGCGCTTCCACAGCGCCACTTTTGCGGCTGTGGCGATGGCAGCCGCCTCGCCGCCTGCAGCGCGGATGGACAGCATTCCGCCAAAGCCGCCAGGCATCTGTTTGAGCGCAATCGCGTGGCCCTGCGCGCCAGGCAAGCCGGGGTACAGCACCTCGCGCACCAAGCTATGCCCATTGAAATAATCGGCAACTAGCTGGGCCGATTGCGATGCCGCGCGCACCCGCAAGTAAAGCGTGCGCATGCCGCGCAGCAGCAGCCAGGCTTCAAACGAGCCCAGGGTTGCGCCGTTCTGCGCGCGGATTTTTTTGACGCGCTGCCAGAAGTCGTTGTTCTCGCGCGCCACCAGCGCCCCGGCGATCAGGTCTGAATGGCCGTTGAGGTATTTGGTGGCCGCGTGCATGACGATGTCGGCACCCAGATCCAGTGGGCGCGTGATGACGGGGGACGCCACGGTGGAGTCCACTGCCAGCAGCGCGCCAGCCGCGTGCGACAGAGCAGCGGTGGCGGCAATGTCGGTGATGGTCCACATCGGGTTGGCGGGCGTCTCAACCCACACCAGTTTGGTTTTGCCAGGGCGGATGGCGGCCTGTACGGCAGCCACATCGGTCATGTCCACCAGTTCAACTTTCAGGCCCCAATGCGAGGCAAAGCCCATCAGCCAGTTGCGCAGCGACCAGTACATCACCTTGGGTGCCAGCACATGGTCGCCCGGTGCCAAGGCCTGGAACACCGCCGTGGCAGCGGCCATGCCCGAGGCAAACAGGGCCGCCTGCGCGCCGTTCTCCAACTTTGCCAGTACTGCCTCGGCCTGGTCAAACGCCGGGTTGTCGGCACGTGCGTAGACCCGGCCAGAGCGGTACTGGTTGTCGTCATCGCGCAGGTAGGTGCTGGAGACGTGGATGGGCGGGGTGATGGCGCGTGTGGCGTCGTCAATCCAGCCGAGGGCTTGGGCGGCGATGCTCTCGGGCTTGAGGTGTTCAGGGTTGAGTTTCATTTGCTGTCAATCCGTGTTGTTGCTTCAGCGCAAAATGATACCCATGAAAAAAAAGGTGTCATCAGAGGTTTCCTATTCCAAGGTGCTGGGCCATGCCTCTGGTGACAAGCGCATCGAGATTTTGCGGCTCATCGGGCAAAGCGGATCGATCTCCCAGGCGGCGCGTGAGGCCGGGGTCAGCTACAAGGCAGCGTGGCAGGCGGTGGACACGCTGACCAACTTGGCCGGCGTGGTTTTGGTTAATCGTTCAGTGGGCGGAGCGGGTGGTGGTGGCGCGAGTTTGAGCGAGGCCGGGCTGCAATTGCTGGCCGCTGCCGACGCATTGGCGCAGGCGCGCAGCCAGGTGCTCGCCCGGCTGCAGCCCGACGGGCGCGGCATGGCTTCTTTCAGCCAGCTTTCAGTGCGCACCAGCATGCGCAACCAGTTGCCGGGCCAGGTGATCGCGTTGGCTGCGGCGGGGCACATCGTGCGGGTGACGCTGGCGCTCTTCATGGGTGCACGGTGTGATGCGGCGACGGGTGCGCGGCTGGTTTCGCGCATCACGCGTGAAAGCGCGGAACTGCTGGCGCTGCAGCCCGGGCTGCCCGTGCTGGCCTTGTTCAAGGCGACTGCGGTGACAGTTCAGCGATGTCTGTTGGGCACGGCTTTGGCCGCGGCGGCTGGTGCCCCAGATGCCCCCGGTGCAGCAGGCAACGTGTTGTCAGGCCGTGCTGTTCGGGTGTCAAAAGGCCAGACTGGTGATGAGGTGTCTTTGCGGCTTGAGGCCGGCCTGCAACTGGTGGGTTTTGCGCCGCCGGCCAGCGGCATCCGTGTGGGCGCAAAGGTCACGGCGCAGATTGACGAAGCTGCTGTGGTGGTCGCCCTGCCAGCTTAGAAAATTGCGGCGTTTCAGCCGCTGCGGCCACTGCTGGGGGGCCTGTGGCCCGGCATGTCTTCCAGTCGGGCGGGCTCGGTTGCCGCAAAGGCGTTGGACGTGTCGGCGAGGTAGGGCTCCAGCAGTCTTTCGTTGTCGATTGGGCTGCGCGCCGGGCGTGCCGGCAGCGCTGCGGCGGTAGTCCCGGTGGGGGTGCGCAGGGTCGGCGGCCTGGCGACGGGGGGCCTGCTCGGTTGAAACTGGGAGTCTCGCTGGCTACTGTCTGCAAATGTCCGGCTATCCACAAACTCGCTGTCGCGAAACCGGCTGGGCCGTTCAAAATGCTTGTCCAGCACTTCCCGGAGTTTGCGGGCCTCCAGCGGTTTGACCAGGTAGCCATTGCAGCCTGCCAGGGTGCCGCGGACCTTGTCAAACATGCCGTCTTTTGACGACAGCATGTAAACGGCAGTTGACTTGTATTCGGCCGACTTCTTGATTCGCTTGCAGACCTCAAAACCGTCCATGCCGGGCATCAGGACATCCAGGAAAACCAGTTTGTACCGGTGGCCCTGCAACATGGCCAGGGCGTCCGGGCCGTTGGAGGCCACATCAACCCGTTGCCCGTATTCCGTGATCTTGCGAACCATCGTGCGCTGCACGATGTCGCTGTCGTCAATCACCAGCACGTCGGCATCCTGCCCTGCTGCGGCGCCTGGAAAGGCAAGGACATTGCCTGCGGGAGCGTCAGCGCCAGCTGTGGCAGCGGTGGAGCGCGGCGCAGTGGCGCTGGAAATGGCGGATGGCGCAGCCGCTTCGTTGCTGCGCACCATCTCGCCCAGGCGGTCTGCGGTCGCGGGTTTGAATGGGCCCGGCACGTAGGCGGTTGTGCCCGGCACGGCCCACGCGCCAACCCCCAGCGCCGGGCCGGGGCTCAGGCGCAGGTGCAGCGCAAGCCGGCTCGGGCTTGAAGGATCATCGCCATTGACTACGTAGGCAGTAACACCCACGGATGACTGCTGCTCCGCCAAAATTTCAATCTCGGTTGCCAGATTGCGAAAGACCAAAAACTTCCGCGCCATGGCAATCTGGACGGGTGTGAATCCGATGAACAGCACTTTTTTCATGAAATTTCCTTTGCGGCGTTTGTTGTTTGATTCGGCGGTGCATTGCGCTGTGCGGGACGACCCAGCCCAAATTTGGCCTGCGCGGCGGTGATGGCCGATCGCACCGTGTCCAGCAGATGCTGGTCCGAGTAGGGTTTGACCAGAAATGCGTCCACACCCAAATCGGTGGCCCGGGCACGGTGCTTGTCCTGCCCGCGTGAGGTCAGCATCACCACCGGCACCAGAGGCTGGTCTGAGCGCTGGCGGATGAACTCGGTCAACTCAAAGCCATTGAGCTGGGGCATTTCAAGATCGGTCAGCACCAGGGAGAACCGGTTGTCGATCATCGCGCGCATGGCTTCCAGGCCGTCGCGTGCGGTGGTGACCCGGTAGTTCTCGTCGCGCAACAAAGCGCTGATGGTGTTGCGCACCGAAGCTGAGTCGTCGGTGACCAGAATATGGGCCTGCTCCTGGACCGACGCCTGCATCTGGCGCAATCCCTGGGCCTGCACCGGCAGTGGCTTGCGTGACAGGTCAATCAAATCGAGGACCATGCCCAGTGTGCCATCGGCTAGCGTCGCCACGCCGGTAATGCCGGGCATGCGGTCAATCAGCGTGGGCACGGGCGAAATCAGGAACTCGCGCGCCTCGATGATGTGGTCCACGGTGATGCGGCGCAGCTTGCCGTCGATGTTGACCACCAGCGCCGGGCGGGCCGCATCTGCATTGGCGCCTGCCCGGTCTGCAAGGCGGCGTGAACCGTGCAGCAGGTGGGGCAGCCAGACGGTGGGAATGTCGGTCGCGCTGGTATCAGCCGCAGGCAGTCCGTGCGCCAGCGGTGCCGCGTCCACCCGCTCCAGCTGGATGCTGGGCACCAGAAAGTGCTCGCCCTCAACTTGCAGGTGCAGCGCATGCACCGTGCCGATGGATGACAACGCATACAGGCGAAACTCGGTGCCTCGGCCGGCTTGGGATGAGACGCTGACATGGCCTTGCAGTGACGACAGGGCCTGCGCCACGGCATCCAGGCCAACGCCCCGCCCGGAGGTTTCCGTGACCGTGTTGCGCACCGAAAAGCCGGGCAGGAAAATCAGGCGGCCCACTTCTTCCGGGCTCAGTTTTGCGTCCGGCGACACCAGGCCGCTCCAGATGGCTTTGTCTAAAATCGCTTCATAGTCCAGGCCCTTGCCATCGTCGGTGATCTTGATGACCACACCGCCGCCCAGGCTGGTGAATGCAACCCGGATCAACCCCTGCGCGGGTTTGCCGGCGGCAACGCGGTCCTGTGGCGGCTCGATGCCGTGGTCTACGCTGTTGCGCAGCAGGTGCAGCAAGGCCTCAGACAGCGGCCCCAGCACGGCGGCGTCCACGCGCAGCTCGTCCCCCGTGATGTCCAGCATGGCGTCCCTGCCAACGGCGGCGCAAGTCTGGCGCACGGTCCGGCGCATGCGCGAGCGCAGGCCAGAGAGCGGGCGCAAACGTGCCTGGGCGATCTGGTACTGGGACTCGCGGGCAATGTCAAGCTGGCGTTGCGTCAGGGTGTTGACGTCCCGCATGGCGGGCATCAGGCCCTCGCGCGCGCCGCGCAAGTCGGCAATGGCCTCGTGCAGCGCCTGGGTGGCGCCGGTCAACTCGTTGTAGCGGTCCATCTCGATCACGTCGAACCCGGCCGATGCCGACGCCGGGCCTGCGGCAGCTGTGCTGCCCACGGTGGCACCAGCCGCACCAGCCGCACCAGCCGCACCACCCGCCCCGCCAGAGCCCGCCGCGCGGCCCAGGCCCTCCAGCGTGACGCGGCGCTCAATCTCGGCCAGGCGCTGCGTGGCAACCTGGTCAAGCACCGCCAGCGCGCTGGCGCGCGCCAGCACGTCATCGCTCTGGGTGCGCAGGCGCAGCAGGCCAATCGCCATTTCGTTGACCGCGCGGAAGATTTTGTCGAGCGCCTTGGCCGAAATGCGCACCTGGAGGTCGTCATCCGCCGACGCTTCGATTGCCGTTGCTTGCGGCTGGGCAGGCGCGTTGTGGTCTTTCGCCAGCTCTCCTGCGACCAGATCAGTCTGGCGGCGCTGTGGCAGGACGGGCAAAGCAACGGGTTGCCCTGCCTGGCCGTCTTGCAGGGTGCCATGCGGGCCGTCATTTTGGGGTATGGCGGAATCGTCGTCCTCGTCCAGCCGGGACACAAGTTCTCCGTACAGCGCCTCGTGCGGCACATCGATGCCCTGCAAGTGGCAGGCCCAGGCGTGCAGCAGGCAGGTGACCTGTTCAAACTCTTCGGGCACGCCTGACGTGTGGGTCAAGTGGTCCAGCGCCAGCTCCAGCTGGTCGCAGGCCGAGGTCATCACCTGGTGCAGCCCCTCTGGCGGCTGGAAGTCTTCCCGGCGGAAGGCCTCCATCACGTCTTCCAGCGCGTGCGCCAGTGTTGCAATGCCGCGCACCCCGGCGATGGCCGCTGTGCCTTTGAGGGTGTGGGCGCTGCGGTGGGCAAGCTCAAGCTGGGCAGCCGACGTCTTGCCGCCTTTCAGGCCCGCCACGATGCTGGCAAGCTGTTCAACCTGGGCCGGGCCTTCCGCCAGGAAGCCGTCCAGCACTTCCATCTCGGCATCGGCCGGGATGTCGAGCGACATGGTCTCCAGGGTGGGCAGCTCAAAGCCGGGCAACAGCGCTGCCTGCTGGTCGGCGACGCGGGGCGGCGCCATCAGCAGCGCGCCCAGCTCGGCTAACTGGGTCTCATCAAGTGGTGTTACAAATTCTGCCGCCGCCATATTGGCCAACAGGCCCATGACTTGGGCTTCGTCGGTGCTGCCTGAGCGCCAGCCATCCAGATAGCCGGTGAAGAAATCGGGCCAGCCGTCCAGCAGGGGGGCCGCAGGCGCGCGCATTTCAAGCGGCAAGCCGCAGGCCATGCCCAGGCCCTCTGCAATGGCCGACGCGGCGCTGGCAATGCCCATCAATCCCAGGGACTCCGTGGCAGATGACACGCGCCCGCAGAAGTCGGCGTAACTGGCCGCTGCTTCTTCCAGCAAGCCCTGGTTGACGTCGTCAAACTCCAGCGTGGTCAGGCAGGCCGCATTGACGGCCAGGTCGTCGCGGCTGGCCTCTGCCTCACTGAGCAAAACGTCGATGAGTTCATCTAGCTGCATGGGGCGGCGGGCAATTGTGGCGGTGGCTGTGTATCAGGCCAGCTTGAATTCAGAAACGACCTGCACCAGCCGGTTGGATGACTGCACCAGGGACGCTGCGTCCTCTGCGGTGTTGGTGGCAACCCGCTCCGTCTGGACGGTGGACCGCGTCAAATTTTCGGCGCCGGCGGCCAGGCGACTGGCGAGCTCAAGCTGCCGGCTTGATTCATCCGCAATCTTCTGCACGGCCTCTGCCAGCCGCGCGTTTGCGACCTCTGTTTCCCTCATTTGAACGCCAGACGCCTGTGCCACTTGCGAACCGCGCACCACGTCGGTCACAGTGCGGTTCAAAGCGGCCACCGTCTCGGATGTTTCCAGCTGGATGTTTTGCGAGAGTTGGGCGATTTGCATGGTGGCATTGCGCGATGCGTCCGCGAGGCGCTGCACCTCTTCCGTCACCACGGCAAATCCCCGCCCCGCTTCCCCGGCCATGGCCGCCTGCATCGATGCATTCAACGCCAGCACGTGGGTGCGCTCCGAAATCGAGTTGATGACCGTCACAATTTGCGAGATCTCCTGGGAACGCTCGCCCAAGCGTTTCACGCGTTTTTCCATCTCGCTGATGGACTCGCGGATACCGCCCATTTCGCCCACCGTGGTGGTCACAGACTTCAGCGCGGCCAACGTGGTGGAGGTGGCCTGGGCGGCAGCCAGGCGTGATTGTTCAGCAAGGCCCGCCACCTGCTGCATCAGTTTCGATGTCTGGGCAATGTCGTCGGTCATCTCAAGCACGGCTCGCTTGTCCAGCAGCGTCTGGTCTGACAGGGCTCGTGAATTACTGCTCACGCGGGTGGTTGAATCCGCCACCTGTTTCGCCACCGCATTGACGTCGGACAGCGCGGTGTTGGTCGCGTCGGCCAGCATGTTCACCGAGTCGGCCACCGTGCCCACCACGTCAGACGTGACTTCGGCACGAACTGTCAAATTGCGGTTGGACAGCTCGAACATGGTGCGCAGCAGGCCCACCACTGAATCATTGAGCTGCTCGTTTTCCTTTTCGGCCTTGCGCAGCGTGCCAATGCGGTCGTCCAGCAGCTTGTTGAATGTGTCGCCAAGGTCCTGGAGCTCGTCGCCAGACTTGACCGTTGAGCGCACCTCGTCATCGCCAGCCGCCACCTTTTGCACCAGAACGGACAGGTCATTGACCGGCCTGGTGATGGTGCGCACGAAAAAGAAACCTGCCAGACCTGCCAGCGCCAGCACGCCCAGCGACACCAGGAAGGTGCGCAGAATGGTTTGCCGCTGCAAGTCGTCAGCGCTGGACAGTGCCTCGGCCTCGTCAATCTCTGCCAATACTGCAAAACGCACGCCATAAAGATTCAACGGTCCATAGGCCGAAAACACGGGCGTGCCACGGTAATCGGTGATGAGGCCAAAGCCATCCTTGCCAGCCACGGCGCTACGGCCCGCTTCGGTGTCAACCTTCACCACGCCGATGGACGTGTTCTTTTTGTCCGCCGCAGCCAGCAGCGCGGGCGTGATTTTCGTGGCGCTTTCCTTGAGGAAACCGGCCTTGTCTTCCAGCAAAAAGCGGCTGTCAGTGCGCATCAGCAGGTCAGAGCCGACCAGATAGGTTTCGCCCGTGGCGCCCAGGCCCTGGTCTTTCCATTTGCGCCCGGCCGTCATGACGTTGGATATTTTGTCCAGCGGCAACTGCACCGCCAGCACGCCCGTCATCTGGTCGCCTTCCATGATGGGCACGGCCACAAAAGAAGCCTCGTCGTCGTACGAAAGGTAGTACGGGGCGTAGTCCGAAAGCGCCACGGTCCCGGCCTTGGCGACGGCCTTGACCTTGCGGTAGACATCGCCCAGGCCTGATTTGGCGGATGCACCGTCTGCCAGGCTGGAGGTGAAATCAAGTTCCTTGAAGACGGTGTAGATCACGCGGTCGGTCTTGGGGTCAATCAAAAACACGTCATATAAACCGAGCCGCTCGCGAAATGCGTTCATCGACGGGTGGTATCTGGAATGCACCGCCGTAAAGCTGGAACGCTCGGTGGCGTCCACCATCTTGTCCTTGTCACCCAGCGGATTCGGGTTGGCGATGATGTAGGCGTGCTGCAATGCCACCTGGGTGTCATCAAGCTTGGCGGCCCAGGCGTCCATGCCGCTGGCAGGCGTGGGGTTGCGTTTGATGAACTCTGCTGCAAAGTCTTTGGTGTAGTAGGTTTTGAGGTCGTTGCGGTAGCCGGCAAGCACCTCGGGTTTTGGCAGCTCGCCGGTATTGGCGTACCCTTGGCGGAAACCCTTGTAGGCATCCTGCACCGTAGTGCTGGCCGAGAATGCCTGGATGGACAAAACAAGGCCGTTCACATAGTCGCTGACCTGCTGCTTGCGCACCTCGCGCAGAGACACAAGCTGGCCTTCTGTGGCCTTTGTCAAACTGGCCCGCGACAGTTGCACCGCGCCGCCGCCGACGAGGAACGAGGTGATCAAGATCGGAATCACGGCCAGCGCGGCAGTACCCAACAGCATTTTTGTAGACAGTTTCATTCTTTTCTTCTTTCAGCGGTTGAAATCCCGGCCAATTCCTGCCTCAACACATCTGCCAGGGCCGCCCAGCGGATTTGCAGGGCAACAACGTCACCGGCAAGGAACCATGCCGCCATTGCATGGGGCATCAAATGCCCATTGACGGACGAGACAGCCAGCGGCAACTTTGACGAAATGGCGCGCGACTGGTTATGCGCCAAAGAGATGACAGCCGGTGCCTCGGTGACGCGTATGGCCCAGGCGCTGGCACCATCGCCCATGCGCAGGGCACGCAGCGTTCCGGCCGAGGGCGATCCTGGATGGTGGCCTTCACGCGCTTCAAACCGGCTGCCTGCCAAGTGGCCGGGCGGCCTCCAGCGAGTGGGCTCTTGCTGATGCGCCCAGGCATAAATGTCCACCAGCGGCACAGCGTTGCCGTCGGCGCTGAACGCGCCCAGCAACCAGCCCGGCGAGCGGGGAATGCGCGTCAACGAGGCGACGGCGTCTACGTACTCGCGGGATTCGTCAAAGCCAATGATGAAACGCATGGAGCCCGCCGCCACCAGCTGGCGTAAGTCGCCCGGAGCTTTCGCCTCGGACAAAACCAAAGGCGGGGCGGTGGCAGCAGCCGCAGACAGTGTTGGTGCAGGGTCCAAGGCCGGGATATCGGGGTCAATGGGTCGATGGGCCAGCCGATCCATCAGCCGATGGCTTTGACCATGTCCAGCAGGGCCTGGGGCGGGTAGGGCTTGGTGATGTAGCCCTTGACGCCGAGCATTTGCGCCCAAACCCGGTCGGCTTTTTGGTCTTTGGATGTGACCAGCACGACCGGAATCATCTTGGTCTCAGACTTGCCTGCCAGCGAGCGTGTTGCCTGGAAGCCATCCATCTCAGGCATGTTCACGTCCATGAAAATGAGGTCTGGCTTGTTGAGTGCGGCAGCCTCAATGGCCTGTTTGCCGTTTTGCGCGGTGGCGACCAGGTAGCCGGCCGAGGTTAGTGTGCCCGCCAGCAGTTTAAGGTCAGGGGCGGAGTCGTCGACGCACAAAATTGATCGTATGGCCATTGGTTTTGTCTTGTATGGGTTGTGAGGGCGACCGTGCTTTTCCAGAGATTTGGAACCGCAGGGCTGCAGCTATCTTGTTATCGCTCATAACTATACAAGTGGCTTCGGGCTGGGTGTGTAAAAAAGTTGACGGATCAACTGTAAATCGAGCATTGCACGCGAATAGTGTTGCGCGAAAGTGAATTAATTCACGCTTAGACCTTGTAATAGCGGGCTAAGCAGCTATCTTTTTTGCCAGCGTCGCAGAATTTGGTAAGGCGGGCGTCAGGCCGAAGTAAGGCCGAGGCAAGCTGGCCCCAAGCCAGCGGGAGGAGTCGTCACACCGGCCAATGCGGGCTGCCGCCATTCCCCTAACCGCAAACCTACAGCTTGCTTTTGTTACCCAGCTTGCGGTACACAGTGGCACGGCTGATGCCCAGTTCGCGCGCGGCCTGCATCACGTTGCCTCGGGCCTGCATCACGGCTTTGCGGATCAACGCGCTCTCGACATCGCGCAGCGACCGGTGGTCGCTGCCCGGAATGCCGCGCTGCAAAGATGCACCGGCATTGGCATGGGCCCGGTTGATGGAAATGGCGTGCAGGCGCAGGCCCGACCACAAGGGCACATCGATCGGGGCCGGCTGGCCGTAGGCATCGCGCCCGGCCGCTTCAAACAGCATCTCGTAGGGCATGGCAAACAGTTCGCTGCAATGCGTGGAGTGCGCCGCCTGCCCAGCCTTGCCGACTTGGCCGGCCGGGTTGACCGGGCTAAGTTGGGCGATCAGGGCGCGTGCAACCTGGTTGGCGCCCATCACCCAGCCATCGGCGTCCAGGCACACCAGTCCGTCCGTTTCATCGCCCAGCGTGCGGCCAGGCCAGTTCAGGCGCACCAGAAGGCTGTGCGGGCGCTCCAGCGTCAGCGCGTTTTCGATGCTGCGGGCCGACTGCGCCACCAAGTATTTGAGTTCTGGCCGCTCGTCGGCCTCCACGCCGGTCAGATCGAGCATGCCCACGCACTGGCCATCCGGCCCGAACAGCGGCGCACCGGCGCAACTGTAGGCCGCGTTGCCAGTGTAGAAATGCTCGCCACGGTGCAGCCACACAGGCCGCAACTCGTTCAGCGCAGCACCAATGGCCGATGTGCCGATGGCGCGTTCAGACAGATCAACCCCCACGCGCGCAATCGTGTTGGCGCGTGGATCGCTGCGGTCCACCGGGCCGTCCACATCCACCACCACGCCCTGCGAGTTGGTCAAAATGGCGAAGTAGCGCGTGTTGGCAATGGCATGACCCAGTTTTTTCAGTGCCGGGCGCGCCGCAGTCAGCAGTGTGTGGTTGGCTTCCTCAATGCGGTTCGGCGCCTGGGCCGGTATCACGTCGAAGGTCACCGATTTGTCGGGGCGCTGGCCGTCGGCAAGGCAGCGCAGCCAGGAGCGTGTGATCCACGTCTCGGTCAATCCCCCCAGAACGGGCTGGCCCTCCTGCAGCACGGCCTGCCGTGCCATGGCGATCTGGCGCATGCGTTGTTCGGAAGAGCGTGCCAGAGTTTGGAGCATGGCGCACTTTACCGGTTTTGGTGCATGGATGGAAGCTCGGCGCACAGAATGTGACATTTTGAGAATTTCACTGGGCGCTGGTCGCTTCCCTAGGGTTTAGCCTAGGGCTTTGCCTGGGCAACACTCCAATAATTTGTACGCCCGATCACCGATACACCGATGGAGAAAACTTCTATGCAGGTCCAGTTCAAAGTCAACGGCAAATCCAGCAGCCTTGACCTCGCCCCCAACACGCTGCTGGTGCAAGCCCTGCGCGAAAACCTCCACCTTACCGGCACCCATGTGGGCTGCGACACGGCCCAATGCGGGGCCTGCACCGTCATCATGAATGGGCGCGCCGTGAAGTCTTGCAACATCCTGGCGGCGCAAGCCATTGGCGCGGAGATCACCACGATTGAAGGCCTGGCTGCGGCAGATGGCACCATGCATCCGATGCAGGCCGCTTTCAAGGAATGCCACGGCCTGCAATGCGGCTTTTGCACCACCGGTATGGTAATGAGCTCGGTTGACCTGTGCACACACCACCCCAAAGCGACCGAAGGCGAAATCCGCGAGTTGCTGGAGGGAAACCTGTGCCGCTGCACCGGTTACCAGAACATCGTCAAGGCCGTGCAGCTCGGTGCTGTCGGCATGGCCTCAGCCTGAACACCCACTTACTGGAGCACACCCATGGGCGCACCCGATTTTGCCAACCTGCCACACATTGGCGCGGCCATCCGCCGCAAGGAAGACTACCGCTTCCTCACCGGCGCAGGCAACTACACCGACGACATCGTCCAGGCCAACCAGGCGTTTGCCGTATTCGTGCGCAGCCCGCATGCGCATGCCAACGTCAAAGCCATTGATGTGACAAAAGCCAAAGCCATGCCGGGCGTGGTGGAAATCTTCACCGGCAAGGACATCGACGGAAAAATGGGCGGCTTGCCCTGTGGCTGGCTCATCACCAGCACCGACGGCTCGCCCATGAAAGAGCCGCCGCACCCCATTCTCGCCATCGGCAAAGTCCGCTACGTGGGCGACCAGGTGGCGATGGTGATTGCCGATACGCTGGAGCAGGCCAAGAATGCTGCCGAAGCGGTTGAAGTGGACTACGACGTGCTGACGGCGATGGTGGACGTGCGCGACGCCCCCAAAGGCGCGGCCCTGCACGAGGCAGCGCCCGACAACCATTGCTACAAATGGGCCATTGGCGACAAAGGCAATGTGGACGCCGCGTTCGCCAAAGCTGCGCACATCACCAAGCTCGACCTGGTCAACAACCGCCTGGTGCCCAACGCCATGGAGCCGCGCGCGGCCATCGGCATGTACAGCCGCGCCACCGAGGAATACACGCTGTACGTGGCCAACCAGAACCCGCACGTGGAGCGCCTGCTGATGACGGCCTTTGTGCTGGGCTTGCCCGAACACAAGGTGCGCGTGATTGCGCCTGACGTGGGCGGCGGCTTTGGCTCCAAAATCTTTTTGTACGCCGAGGACGTGGCCCTGACCTGGGCCGCCAAGCAGGTCAACCGCAGCATTAAATGGACCTGCGAGCGCACTGAGTCCTTCCTTACCGACGCCCATGGCCGCGATCACGTGAGCCACGCCGAAATGGCGATGGACAAAGACGGCAAGTTCCTGGCCATGCGGGTCCACACCGATGCGAACATGGGTGCATATCTGTCCACCTTTGCGCCCGCCGTTCCGACAATTCTTTACGCTACCTTGCTGGCTGGCCAATACACCTGCCCGCAAATCTATGTGGAAGTAGACGCCTGGTTCACCAACACCGCGCCGGTGGATGCCTACCGTGGCGCGGGTCGTCCGGAAGCCACGTATTTGCTGGAGCGCCTGGTCAGCCGCTGCGGCTGGGACTTGGGGCTGGCGCAGGACGAAATCCGCAAACGCAACTTCATCACCAGCTGGCCGTACCAGACCCCGGTGGCCTTGCAATATGACGTGGGCGATTACCACGGCTGCATGACCAAGGCGCAAAGCCTGGGCGACGTGGCCGGGTTTGAAATGCGCAAAACCGCCAGCGCCGCCAAAGGCTTGCTGCGCGGCATGGGTTACAGCAGCTACATCGAAGCCTGTGGCATTGCGCCCAGCAACATCGCGGGTGCCTTGGGTGCAAGGGCTGGCCTGTTTGAATGCGGCGAAGTGCGCGTGCACCCCACCGGCAGCGTGACGGTGTTCACCGGCTCGCACAGCCACGGCCAGGGACATGAGACCACGTTTGCGCAAGTGGTGGCAGCGCGCCTGGGCATTGCGGTGGAAGCGGTGGATGTGGTGCACGGCGACACCGGCCGCGTGCCGTTTGGCATGGGCACCTATGGCTCGCGCTCCATCAGCGTGGGCGGTGCAGCCATCATGAAGGCGCTGGACAAGATCGAAACCAAGGCCAAGAAGATCGCTGCGCATTTGATGGAGGCGAGCGACGCCGACGTCGAGTTTGCCAACGGCGAATTCACCGTCAAGGGCACTGATAAAAAAGTGACCTTCGGCCAGGTAGCGCTCACCGCTTATGTGCCGCACAATTACCCGCTGGACAAGCTGGAGCCGGGCCTGAACGAGACAGCGTTTTACGACCCGACCAATTTCACCTTCCCCGCAGGCACCTACATCTGCGAGGTCGAAATTGACCCGGCCACGGGCGTTACCCGCGTTGACAAATTCACCGCAGTGGACGACTTCGGCACCATCATCAACCCGATGATTGTCGAAGGCCAGGTGCATGGCGGGCTGGTGCAGGGCATTGGCCAGGCACTGATGGAAAACTGTGTGTACGAGCGCGAAAGTGGCCAGTTGCTCACCGGCAGTTTCATGGACTACGCGATGCCGCGCGCTGATGACTTCCCGCAGTTTGTGATCGGCACCATCTGCACGCCATGCAGCCACAACCCGCTGGGCACCAAGGGCTGCGGCGAGGCCGGTGCGATTGGTTCGCCGCCAGCTGTCATCAACGCCGTGCTGGACGCGCTCAAGGGCGTCGGCGTCAAAGACTTTGACATGCCTGCATCGCCCAGCCGCGTCTGGGAAGCCATTCAAAACGCAAAAGCCTGACCTGACAAGGAGTTCAAACATGTACGCATTCACTCTAGAACGACCCACCACCCTCGCAGACGCCACCAAGCTGGCTGCCGCCGGTGTCAAAGTGCTGGCCGGTGGTCAAACCCTGCTGGCTTCGATGAAGCAGCGCCTGGCCGACCCTGGCCAGTTGGCCGACCTGGGCGGCATCAAGGAGCTGTCTGGCATCAAACGCGAGGGCAATGCCTTTGTGATTGGCGCCATGACGCGCCACCTGGACGTGGCCAACAACGCTGACATCAAGGCCGCCATCCCCGCGCTGGCCAACCTGGCGGCACACATTGGCGACAAGCAAGTGCGCGCCATGGGCACACTGGGCGGCTCGGTCGCCAACAACGACCCCGCTGCCTGCTACCCCAGTGCGGTACTTGCGCTGGGTGCCACGATTCACACGACACACGGCACCACGCAACGCAAAATCGCGGCGGACGACTTCTTCCAAGGCATGTTCGCCACAGCCTTGAAAGATGGCGAGCTCATCACCGCGATCAGTTTTCCCATCCCCAAAAAAGCTGCGTACATGAAGTTTGTGCAACCCGCATCGCGCTTTGCTTTGGTGGGCGTGTTTGTGGCGCAAACCGACTCGGGCGTGCGCGTGGCCGTCACGGGCGCGGCCAATGGCGTGTTCCGCCACAAAGGGCTGGAAGCGGCTTTGACCAGCAGCTTCACCGCCGCATCAGCCGCCGGTGTGAAAATTGATCCGACCGACTTGAACGCCGACATTCACGCCTCTGCCCTTTACCGCGCCAACTTGATCAGCGTGCAGACGCAGCGGGCGGTGACGAAGATGTTGGGTTAGAAAATACGGGTCTGGGGCGATCGCTGGTGCAGGTTTCAGGTTCGCTCCGCCTTGTTTTGGCCCTGCAAGCCCCGTGTCACCCGATGCGGGGTTTTTTTGTGTATATTGGGGGTTAAAATGGCCTGTAGCCCTTGTGTACAGTGCATTATTAGCTATTTAATTTATAGTATACCGCTTCTCGGCGAATGGTTGGTTTCGTTGCAGCGAATGGCGGGCATTTCGCCATGCCGACCAAAACATTGGTAACGACAATTGCCGCGCTGTTCCTTCAACCCCAAAATCCCCAACCGCCATTCCGAAGCACTTTGCCCATGTTCCCCACTATTGATTCGCTTATCAAAGCCCTTGAAGCGGCAGGTTACTTTGCCGACCGCAGGCTGGCCACCGCCGTGTTTCTGGCGCTCAAACTCCAGCGCCCCCTGTTGCTGGAAGGCGAGCCTGGCGTGGGCAAAACCGAGCTGGCCAAAGCCTTGAGCACCGCGTTGCAGCGCCAGATGCTGCGCCTGCAATGCTACGACGGCCTGGAGCAGCGCGAAGCCCTGTACGAGTGGAATTACGCTGCCCAGCTATTGCACATGCGTGCGGCTGAATTGAAAGACCACGGCCAGGGCAACATCGCCAACACCCCGCATGAAGCCACGCGTGACGTGGAGCGCGAGGTCTACCAGGACCGCTACCTCATCCGCCGCCCGCTGCTGCAAGCCTTGCAGGCGCCAGCCCCTGGTGCGGTGCTTTTGATCGACGAAGTAGACCGCGCCGACGAGCCTTTTGAGGCGTTTTTGCTGGAGTACCTGGGCGAGTACCAGGTCAGCATCCCCGAGATTGGTACGGTGCGTGCGCTCGTCACGCCGGTGACGATTTTGACCAGCAACCGCACCCGCGAGCTCAATGACGCGGTTAAGCGCCGCTGCCTTTACCACTGGCTGGATTACCCCGACCGCGAGCGTGAGTTGACCATCATCCGCGCCCAGGTGCCGGGCGCGTCTGAGGCGCTGTCAGCCCAGGTGGCCGAGTTCGTCGGGCGGCTGCGGTCAGCGCCGTTTTCCAACGCCTTCCAGCGCGCGCCCGGCATTGCCGAATGCGTGGAATGGGCCAAGGCGCTAGTGGCGCTGGACACGCTGGCCGTAGACCCCGAGGTGGTGTCCGACACGGCAGGCATTTTGTTCAAGCAGCGCGAAGACGTAGCCGCGCTCACGGCGGACATGGCAACGGCGCTGCTCAAGCCCGCCGAGGCGGATGCCTGATGACGATCCGGGCTTGAAATGCAGTTAGGCGATTCCAGAACCGGCAAACTCGCCGCCAACATCGCCGGGTTTGGCCGCACGCTGCGCCGCGCCGGCGTGCGGGTTGACAGCTCGCGCATCGCGCTGGCCACGCATGCAGCAATCGCCGTGGGCTTGGGGCAAAAGCAGGACATCAGCGCTGCAATGGAAGCCGTGATGGTCAGCCGCGAGCAGGACCGCATGGTTTTCCGCGAGCTGTTTGACGCTTATTTCCGCAACCCGGATGTTGCAGCAAAACTGCTGGCGCAACTGCTGCCCAGCGCCGAAGGCAAGGCCGAGCCCAGCAAGCGCCGCCCGCGCGTGCGTGAGGCGTTGGCGCCGCAAAACGCTTATGGCCAGCAGGCCAAACCGAAGCCGTCCGACAAAGAAGTCGAGTTTGACGCGGCCATGACGGCAAGCAGCCTGGACCGCCTCAAGCACGCAGATTTCAACTCGCTGTCGGGCAGCGAGTACCGCCTGGTGGAGCGCCTGGCACGCGATGTGCGCCTGCCGCTGCCGCATTTTGCGTCGCGCCGCACGCGCCCGGCCACTTCGGGCGCGCGCATCCACTGGCCAGGCGTGATGCACCAGGCGTCGCAAACTGGCGGCGAGCTGGTGCGGCTGCCCCGGCTGGCCCGGCGCCAGCAAGCCTTGCCGCTCTTGGTGCTGGTGGACGTGTCGGGCTCGATGGAGCGCTATGCCCGCCTGCTGCTGGCTTTTTTGCATGCCGCCACGCGCAGACACCCCCGGCGTGACGTGTTTGCCTTCGGCACGCACTTGACGGACCTGACACCGGCCTTCAAAGTAGCCGACACCGACGACATGCTGGCCCACGCCAGCGCCGCGATTGATGACTTTGCTGGCGGCACGCAACTGGGCGATTCGCTGGCCACCTTGCGCCGCCTGCACTCGCGCCGGCTGGTGGGGCGGCGCACGCTGGTGCTCATCATCACCGACGGGCTGGACACCGGCGAGCCCGGCGCGCTGGTGAAAGAACTCGCCTGGCTGCGCCTACGATCCCGCCGCCTGCTGTGGCTCAACCCGCTGCTGCGCTTTGAAGGCTATGCCCCTCTGGCGCGCGGTGCCGCTGCGCTGCACAGTCAGGCCCACGGCATGTTGGCGGTTCACAATGTGAGCAAGCTGGAAGATTTGGCGGCGAGTTTGGCCGCCCTTATGAAGCGTTAGTGAAACGCTGAAGAAACGCTATTGAAACGTCAAGGATCAAAAAAATGGACATGCAAGGCAGCCGCCAATTGGCAATCACCCAACAGCAAGCCTGGGACGCGCTGAACGATCCCGCCGTGCTCAAGGCCTGCATTCCCGGCTGCGACAAGGTCGAGCCCACCGGCGAGAACCAATACGCCATTGGCATGGCGCTCAAAATCGGCCCGGTGTCGGCCAAGTTTGCCGGCAAGATTGTCTTGAGCGAGATCGTGCCGCCTACGTCCTACACCATCAATTTTGAAGGGCAGGGCGGTGCAGCCGGTTTTGGCAAGGGCAATTCTGCCGTGCTGCTCAAGCCTAATGACGCGGGCTGTGAGCTGACCTACACGGTGCATGCGTCGGTTGGCGGCAAGGTCGCGCAGCTGGGCCAGCGCCTGGTGGATGGCGCTGCCAAGTCAATGGCTGAAGACTTTTTTAAACGCTTTGACGACACCATGCGCACGGCGCACCCTGCAGCCTATGCCGTCAAGGAAGATGCTACTAAAGTAGTAGCTGATAATGCAGTATCAGCGGGGGCTACATCCAAAAATAGCTCTGGAATACCACTTTGGCTGTGGATAGCAGGCGCTGTGGCCGTGATTGGGTTCGTGTGGCTCATCAAGGCATTTTCATGATTGCAATGGCGCGATAGACACAGTAGGCGATACGCAATAAGGAACGGTTATGGAAAACCTTGATGTGATGGTTTTGCGCACGCTACGCAATTGGCGCCAAGCGGGCAAGCGTGCGCTGCTGGCCACCGTGGTGCGCACCTGGGGCTCGTCACCGCGCCCCGTGGGCTCGATCATGGCGTTGTGTGAAGACGGCTCGGTGGTCGGATCGGTTTCGGGCGGCTGCATTGAAGACGACTTGATCTACAAGCACACGCAGGCGTATCGTCAGGCCGATGCAAAGTCCGACGCAAACATTGACGCCACGGCGGGTGACCATCACATCCCCGCTGGCCGGCCAAGCTTCATCAAATACGGCATCACCGCCGACGAGGCGCACCAGTTTGGCCTGCCCTGCGGGGGCACGCTGGAGCTGCTGCTGGAGTTTGACCCCGACGCGGCGAGCTTGGTGCAACTAGTGACAAACCTCGAAGGCGGTCAACTCGTGCAACGCACCGTGCGGCTGGCGGATGGCGCGGTCAGCTTGCAGCCCAGCGCGCGGCCGGAGGATTTAAGTGTTTCCAGCACCGAGCTCGTCAACACCTTTGGCCCCGAGTACCGCATGTTGCTGATTGGCGCGGGCCAGCTCACTGAATACCTGGCCACCATGGCGCTGTTCAGCGGCTTTGCAGTCACGGTGTGCGACCCGCGTGAGGAATACCGGGGAGCGTGGTCGGTGCCCAACGCGACGGTAGTGAGCGACATGCCGGATGACGTGGTGACGGCCTTCAAGCCCGACCGGCGAAGCTGCGTCGTTGCCCTCACGCACGACCCCAAGCTGGACGATCTGGCCTTGCTGGAAGCCCTCAAGACTGAGGCGTTTTACGTCGGCGCCATTGGGTCGCGCCGCAACAACGAAGCCCGCAAGGAGCGCATGATTGAGCATTTCGACCAGACTGCGGCGTCACTGGCCCCGCTGCGTGGCCCCATCGGCATCTACATCGGCAGCAAGACGCCACCCGAGATTGCCGTGAGCGTGATGGCCGAAATTCTGGCTGTCAAAAACGGCGTGGCATTGCCGCGGGACATGGATGTGGCCCATGCCAAAAATGACCGCGCCATTTCGGCCAATGACCCCGGTGACCTGGTGTGCAGCGTGCCGCGCCGGGTGGGCTGAACGCAGCGGTCAGGGTCAGTGCGTCAGACCAAATTCACCCGCTTCGCCTGCTCCGTCAGCTCCGCGCGGAAATTGGGGTGGGCGATGGCGATCATCTCCTGCGCGCGCTGTTTGGCAGATTTGCCGCGCAGCTGTGCCACGCCAAACTCAGTGACAACGTAGTTGATGTCGTTCTTGCTGGTGCTCACATGGGTGCCGGGACTCAAGGAGGGAACGATGCGTGAAATGCTGTCGTTCTTGGCCGTTGACGGCACCACGATAAACGCCTTGCCGCCGCGCGAGCGGTTGGCCGCGCGCACAAAGTCCGATTGGCCGCCCGTGCCGGAATACGGCGCATGGCCCAGGCTCTCGGAGCCGCACTGCCCCAGCAAGTCAATCTGCAGGGTGGCGTTGATGGCGATCAGGTTGTCGTTGCGTCCGGCAAGCTCGGGGCTGTTGGTGTAGTCCACCGGGTGGATCTCCATGGCCGGGTTGCGGTCTAGAAACTGGTACAGCTTTTTCGAACCCAGCGCGAAGGTGGCCACCATCTTCCCCGGCAAATAATTTTTGCGTGCATTGGTGACGGCACCGCTTTCCACCAGCGTCATGATGCCGTCGCCAATCATCTCGGTGTGGATGCCCAAGTCATGCTTGTGAGTGAGCTGCATCACCACCGCGTCAGGAATGCCGCCGTAGCCGATTTGCAGGGTGGAGCCGTCGTCAATCATGTCGGCCACATACCGGCCAATGGCCTCCTGCACAGGGCCAATCGTGGGCAGGCCCACCTCAAACACCGGCTCGGTGCTTTCCACCAGCGCGGCCACCTGCGAGATGTGCACATGGCAATTGCCAAAAGCGAACGGTACGTTGGGGTTGACCTCCAGCACGACGGCGCGGGCCCGGGCGACGGCCGCCATGGTGTAGTCGGCCCCCAGGCTGAGCGAGAAGTAACCGTGCGCGTCCATCGGCGAGGCCATGGAAAACACCACGTCAGCGGGGATTAAGCCGCGTTCGATCTGGGCGGGAATCTCCGAAAAATAACCCGGCAGAAAATCAATCCACCCTGCCTGGCCGCCCGCCCGGGTGGCGCCGCCGTAAAAGAAGGCCACGTGGCGCACGTTGGCCACTGTTTCGGAGTCGAGGTAGTCGTATTTGCGCACCGCCAAAATTTGCGCCACTTTCACGTCATGAAAATCGCGCCGGGCGTCAGACAGCGCGCCCAGCAGCGTTGGGGGCTCGCCCACTCCCGTGGGGACAATGATGAAATCGCCATTGCGAACCTGGCGCACTGCATCTGCGGCTGATACACGTTTTTGCAAATACGACTGCTGAACTGACATGGTCTTGTCCCCTTAAAGCCAATGAGAGGCGTTATACAGCATTGGAGGTGCCCCATGAAACATGCCAAAACCTTCGCCGCGCTGGCGCTGGCCATGCTCGCGACCATGTGCGCTGTGCCAGCGGCTGTACACGCCCAGCAGTTGGCCTACGTGTCCAAGGAAGTCAATTTGCGGGCCGGGCCATCCGCCGATTATCCGGTGGTTGCAACTCTTGGCGCGGGGGTCAATATCACCGTTGTAGGCTGCATGAGCGACTACCGCTGGTGCGATGTGTTGGTCGGCTCCAATCGCGGCTGGCTTTATGCTGGCAACATTGTTTATCCGTACCAGGGCGCGAACGTTCCGCTGTTGACGTATGGCTCCGCCATCGGCATTGGCGTCATCGCCTTCAGCGTGGGCAGCTATTGGGACGATTACTATCGGTATCGCCCGTGGTACCCGCAGCGCCAGCGCTGGATTGACCGGCCCCAGCCCGTGCCTTATCCTGTGTTCAGGCCGGGTTTTCAGCATCCGCCAGGTGGCAATCCGGGGTTCAGGCCCCATGACCGGCCCCACGACCGACCTTATGGAGGCCCGTACGGCGGCCCCCACCCGCCACCGCAGGCTGTAGTGCCTGCCCCGCGCCTCCCGCAAGGCCCAAGACCTGGTTTTGACCAGCGTCCGCCGCCTGGCGTGCGTCCGATTCAGGGACCGATTCAAACTCCGGCGATTCAAAGCCAGCCCGTGGCACCGCGCTCGCACCAAGGCATGCGCCGCAGTGAAGGCCAACGCCCCGGCGAGGCGCAGGGCCACGGTGGCGGGCGAAACCACTGAGCCGTCAAGCCTGCGGCGCACCCGCCTGCAATGCGGGCGCTGCCTTGGCAAACGCTTCTTGCTTCTCGCAGTGCGCCATGATGCGTTGGATGGTGGGGATGTTCGGCACCTCAATTTTGAAGACGCGCATCACCACCAAAATGCTGGCCAGGCAGATGTCGGCGGTAGTGACTGACTCGCCATGGCAAAAGCTGCCGGTGCCAGGTTCGTTGGCTAGGCGCTGCTCGACTGCCTGCAGGCCTGTGGTGAACCATTGGATTTGCCAGGCGCGCCAGGCAGCATCGTCAAACTTGGCTTCGGCCACCAGGTATTTTTTGACGCGCGGTGTAATGAGCGGATGCGTGTCTGCCGCCAGCATGGCTGCCAGCGAGCGGACCCGGGCCCGTCCATGCGGGTCAGCCGGCAACAGCGCAGGGGTTGGATAAACCTCGTCCAGAAACTCCAGGATTGCCAGCGACTGCGTGATGGGCGTGTGCGGCATGTCGGCCTGTGTGTCGATCAATGCCGGAATCGCCCCCATCGGGTTGATTTTGAGGAACGCTTCGCCCCGTTGCTCGCCAGCATCCAGATTGACGTTGCGCTCCGTCGGGCTGATGCCTTTGAGGTTGCATGCCACCCGAACGCGGTAGGTGGCGGACGTGCGCCAAAATGAATAAAGCTCGAATCTTGACGTGTCGGCCATGGTGGTTTCCTGATGTTGAATGTTGTGCCAGCCGGAAGGCTACCATGCTTCGCGCCGCAGCCGTACGGCCCGGAAAATGCCCGCGCGCCGGGCTTTGGCACAGCTTTGGCACAGCTATCGCGCTGATCACCACTGCGCTACCGCAACCGCGCTGCGCACACGGTGCCACTGCATAATTGAGATCTCCGCAACTTCTAGAAGACACAAATGCTCAAGTTTTATTACCATCCCTCTCCCAACCCCGCCAAGGTGGCCCTGTATCTGGAAGAGAGCGGCTTGCCCTACGAGGTGGTGCCGGTGGACACGCGCAAGGGCGAGCAGCACGCACCAGCCTTTACCGCCATCAACCCCAACGCAAAAACACCCGCGCTGGTGGATGGCGACGCGGTGGTGTTTGACAGCAATGCCATCCTTTTATATCTGGCTGAAAAATGCGGCAAGTTTCTGCCCGCCAACACACCGGCTGCGCGCGCGCAGATGCATTCATGGCTGATGTTTGTGGCCACCGGCATTGGGCCGTACTCTGGCCAGGCGGTGCACTTCAAGCATTTCGCGCCCGAGCCCAAAACCTATGCGGTGAACCGCTACGATTTTGAAGCCTGGCGCCACTGGCACATCATTGACGCGCAACTCGCCAAGCACCCCTACATGCTGGGCAACACCTACACGCTGGTAGACATGGCTGTGTGGGGCTGGGCGCGCGCCATTCCCTTCGTGCTGGGGCCGGAGGCCTGGGCAAAATTGCCCAACGTCAAGCGCCTGTTGGATGAAGTTAACGCCCGGCCTGCAGCACAGCGTGCGGAAGCGCTGAAGGCGCGTTACACCTTCAAAACCGAGATGGACGACGACGCCCGCAAGGCCATGTTCCCGCAGAACGCACGTCTTGCTGCATGATCTTTTTTTCCAGCAGCGATGGATAGGCTTGCATGGCCTGGTGGTGACGCTGGGGCTGGCGATTTATGCCACTGCCTCGCACACCCTCAGGCAGCGCCGCCATCCGTCTGCCGCCATTGCGTGGGTCGTCACGCTGGTGCTGATTCCGTACATCGCGCTGCCGCTGTATTTGATGTTTGGCCGGCGCAAGCTAGTGACGTCCCGGCGGGCGCCGGGTGCGCTGGTGGCACAGCAGGCACCCGCTCGCATCGGCCAGCCGCCGGCCCAATTTTCTCCCCAGTCGGGCAGGCTGGCCACAGCCATTGGCCTGGCTGAGGCCGCCTGTTTCAACGGGCTTGACGTTCACCAGGATGGCGGGCAGGCCCTGCAAGCGCTTCGATCCATCATCGACAGCGCCACGCAGACACTGGATGTGTGCAGCTTCCTTCTGGGCCGTGACGTGCTGGGCGATGAAATTGCGGCCAGCCTGGCAAGGCGCGCGCGCGACGGTGTGCGCGTGCGCCTGCTGATTGACGGCATCGGTTTTTATGTAGGGGGCCGCCCCAGCCTGAAAAGGCTCAAAGTGGCAGGCGTGCAAGTGGTGATGTTTGTGTCGCCCCTGACCTCTGGCTTGCGGGGCCGCACCAACTTGCGAAACCACCGCAAGATGGTGATTAGTGATGGCCAGCGCCTGTGGTGCGGTGGGCGCAACCTGGCGGCCGAATACTTTGAAGGCGACCCGGCAGCGCTCATAAACAAGGCCACGTGGATTGACCTGAGCTTTGACCTCTGCGGCGACCTGGCCCAACAGGCGAAGCAGCGGTTTGAGCTGGACTGGCAGTTCGCCCTGGGCAAACCGGCTGCGATTTTGCAGCCAGTCTGCGCCGTGCCTGAGTCGCCTTTGACCGATGCGCCGGCATCGCCAGCCAGCGCTGCGCCCGAACCGCCTCACCCCATTGCACTGCGCCCCGATGCCGCCCTGCATGCACGCCTGGTTCCCAGCGGCCCAGACCAGGCCGAGGACACCATCTACACCCTGCTGGTCTCGGGCTGCTTCACGGCGCACAGACGCATCCTGGCCGTCACGCCGTACTTTGTGCCCGACCAGACCTTGCTGCTGGCGCTGACGCTTGCCGCGCGGCGCGGCGTGGCAGTTGACCTTTTGCTGCCGCTCAAATCAAATCACCATCTGGCCGATATTGCGCGCGCGCCGGCGCTGCGCGAGCTGGCTGCCGCAGGTGCCAAAATCTGGCTGGCACCGGGCATGATGCATGCCAAGGCGGTGCTGATTGATGAGGGCCTGGCCCTGGTGGGCTCGGCCAACCTGGACGAAAGAAGCCTGTTTCTCAACTACGAGCTGATGGTCGCGTTTTACGATCCACCGGTGGTTGAGCGTTTTGCCCTCTGGATTGAGAGCCACCAGCGCGGCGCGGTGGCGTATGTGCCACGGCCAGCGGGGCTGGCGCGCGAGCTGGTGGAAGGTATCGTACGATGGGTGGCTTTTCAACTTTAAGCCATCATCGTCGAGCCATTTACGCCAAGCCATCAACGTCAAGCCATGGACCAAACCACTTCCGACCTCCTCACCCGCACCGGCCCCGGCACGGCGATGGGCAACCTCATGCGCCGCTACTGGGTGCCGATACTGTCGTCCAATGAAATTGCCGATCCCGACGGCCCGCAGGTGCGCGTGCAGATTCTGGGCGAGAAGCTGCTGGCGTTTCGCGATACCGAAGGCCAGGTGGGATTGATCGACGAGTTCTGTGCCCACCGGGGCGTGTCGCTGTTTTTTGGCCGCAATGAAGAGTGCGGCATCCGCTGTGCGTACCATGGTCTGAAGTACGACCGCACCGGAGCCTGTGTGGACGTTCCCTCGGCCCCCCAGGTGGCCGAGCGCATGCGCATCAAGGCCTACCCGTGCATTGAGCGCGGCGGCCTGGTGTGGGCCTACATGGGCCCGCCAGACAAGCAACCCGCGCCGCCAGCGCTGGAGTGGTGCACGCTGCCGCTGAGCCATGTGTACGTGTCCAAGAGGCTGCAGCAAAGCAACTACCTGCAGGCCATTGAAGGCGGCATCGACACCGCCCATGTGTCTTACGTGCACAAATTCTCGGTGGACAGCGACCCGATGCACAAGGGCGCCAAAGCCGTGGACTACATCAAGGCCGACGGCAACGTGATTTTTGACATCGAGAAAAACCCCTTTGGCCTCACCCTGTACGGCCGACGCAATGGCGACCGGGAAAATGGCGAAATCAGCAGCTACTACTGGCGCATCACGCAGTATGTGTTTCCCTGGTTCACGCTGATTCCACCGTTTGGCGACCACTCGCTGGGCGGCCATGTCTGGGTGCCCATCGACGATGAAAACTGCTGGGCCTGGAGCATCAACTACCGCCCCGACCAGCCGTTGTCTCACCAAGAGCGCGCCGACATGGACGCGGGCTACGGCATCCACGTGCTGTATGAAAACCGCGATGTGCCCGGTGTGCACCCCATCTCATGGCGCCCCCGCGCCAACAAAGACAACGACTACCTCATTGACCGCACCGCCCAAAAGCAGAAACGCGCCTACAGCGGCGTGCACGGCATCTCGGAACAAGACGCCTCATTGCAGGAAAGCATGGGTCCCATTCAGGACCGCACGCGGGAGCTGCTGTTGCCCACCGACAAAGGCATCGTCATGGCGCGCCGCATGCTGGAAGAAGCCGCCTTGGGCTTGGAAAATGGCATCGAGCCGCCCGCGCTGGACGCCACCACCCAGCAAGTGCGCGCCGCCGGTGTGCTGCTGCCCACCGCGCAAGACCCCAAGACGTGGGGCAAAGAGAAAATTGAGCACGTGGCGGGGAAGCCGGTTTATTCGGTGTGAGGTTTGGGGCAGCGGGCTGAAATAGCTTGCGCGGCGTGAAAAAAAGGCAATAAATTAGTGTCAATTCGGCCTGTAGCCCTTGTCCAGTATGCACAAGTAGCTACTGAAATTATAGTTTTTCGTTTGTCCTTCATCCTGAACAACCATCGCGCCTTGGCGCGACCCATTTGCAGAGTGGCTTGATGGCAGGGTGGCATCAGCCACCATGACAGCGGGCCACTTTGCAAATGGGTTCCGGTCAGAGCTCATATCCCAATCGACTAGACTAGCTCAGCGATAACCCCTTGATTCGTCAAGGGGTTTTTCGTTTTTTGGGTTTCAAAAACTACGCACATTTTTAGAAGAGATCGAATTGATCGGGCGATTTATTGGCCGGTTGTTTGGCTTTTCCGTGGAAACTGATGATGCGCTCGTACTGTTTGTCGGTGAACTGCAGCACGTTGACTTTGCCACCCTCGGGCAGCGCATTTTCAACCCGTTTGTTGTAGGTGTCTACCTGGGCCTGGCTGGTGCAAAAACGCATGTAGATGCTGAACTGGCTCATGGCAAAGCCCATGTCCAACAAGGCGTTGCGAAACTCCGTGGCGGCTTTGCGCTCGGCGCGTTCCACCACGGGCAGGTCAAACATCACCACAACCCACATCAGTCTGTAGCCCGACAGCATGTTTGTATTCTGCTATTCATCTTGAAGCGACGATGCCAGAGAAAGCGGGAGGCCGGGCAACGGCAAGTCCAGCTTATCGCGCTCACCCAGGTACACCTGTGCCAGTGACGTGGCCAGCTTTTGGATGCACACCATCACAGGCGTGGCACCCACGTCGGTCTGCATATCGTCATACAGCGTGCGCACCAAGGCGCGCTTGGTGTCGGGCGTGATCTCGCCCTCGCCATTGCGGTGCAAATGCCAGACCTTGAGGTCTATCATCGGGCGAAACGGCTCCATCAAATCGTCTACTAGACGCATCGCATTGGTGTCGTTGCTGTGGTGCAGGCCAATGCTGGTGTGCAGACCAGCCGCAATGACCGAACGCGCCGCAGTGGCGCGCAGCACGGTGTAGCCGTAGTTCAGCATGGCGTTGAGTCCGCCGCCATCCTGGTCGCGCCGAAATGTGTCGCCAAACAGCAAGCCCCAATAGCGCCGCGCGCCCTGGGCCTCCAGATTTTCCGGGTCACCGCTTTTGACCCTTGCGGCCAGCGCCGTCAGTGGCGCGGTGGGTGCGCCGGTGGCCTCCAGTGCCGCCGCCTGCTGCTCCAGCTTGGAGCGCACCACGGCGGCCCACAGGCGCTTGTGGGTAGGTTGTGACGCGGCAATTTGCGCCTCAATGCGCTTGGCTTGCTCAAAATTGCCCTCGATGGGAATCAGCATACCAACTGCGTTATGGTTCGCGCTGCACAGCACAAACGGCGCGCCTCGTTCAGCTAGCGCAACCAGTAAATTGTTGGTGTACGAGAGGCCGTGCGCATTGGCAATCACGGCGGCAATATCGTCCAGCAGAACTTGGCCCAGCTCTTTGCGCTCGCCCGCCGTGTCTTGCACCACCATGAAACCGCGGTGCATGCGCAGGTGGCGGTTGTCATCGGCCACCTCTACGATGCGACCGATCATGCTGGGTCAGGCGCTTAGTCGCGCGGTCTTTTGGGGTGACCGTTTGGGGCGGGCTGTCAACCGCGCTGTTTGTTCCGTCAATGTCAATAGCCCTTGCAACGCCGCGTTGACAGCTTCCGATGAGGGAAAGGCTTTTGCAATGGTCGGATTCAGGATCGCGACCGTCGACCCTTTGGCTACTTCGGCAAAAAATTTGCCGCGCTCCAGCTTTGCAAAATCCGCCCGTTTGTATTCGGTGCGCATGTCGGTTTCAGTTTTCTTCATACAGTTTCCTCTCTGAGCGCGTCACGCGACGGGCGCTGATCAAACGGATGCCGCCAGGCCGATACATGTGCGATATTGCCAGAAGTTTACCGAGGCGTGAATAGGCAAACGTGACATAGCGGGATTCGGTTGGCGAATGGTCCGGATCGGGACCGCTCAAGGCCATGGGGTCCAAAAATGCCGAAGCCGCTTCATCAAAGGCCACGCCGTGTTTGGCCACGTTGGTTGCTGCCTTGGCAGGATCCCATTCGAATGCCATGTTCATGCTGTGAAACCCGGATCGCGGAGTTCACCGATGGGGGAAATGGTGACGCGGCGGGCTTTGGATTTTTGGAGTGACCCAGCGGTTTTAAACACGTACGACAATTCTTTGGATCGCGTCCGCTTATCCACATTTGCTTCTTGAATGTCGGCAAATGCGAGCGTACCTGCGGCAGCGGCATAAGCTAGACGCAGGACCCTATGTTGATCATCGTGAACAAGAGTGATCACGTCGTCGACAATTAACCGAATGACCAGCGCCTTTCCACTCAGGCTTAACGTCGGATGCCGCAACCGCGCCACCCCATGCGCCCGCACCAGTTGGTACGCCTCAAAAGTCGAAATCACCTCCCCTTCCCATTTGCCCTTGTCATTGCGAACAATCTCAATGCAGTAGTTGCTATCACCCTTGTAGCCCTTGTACGGTCGGTGCTCGCCATTGGGCAACAAACCATGGCGCGCAACAGATTTTGCAGATGTGAACTCAATCACCTTCAAGTTGTCTTCAATCCGCTCCCGTTTGCCGTCAACCATTTTGTGCACGCTGACCCGGCCGTTGCCCAATAAGCCATAAGCCGTGTCGTTGTGCATGGCACCCTCATGCCCATGATCCGGCTTGTGGCTCACCCAGATGTTGTCAATCGCACGTTTCACGTGTTCTCGGTAACTGTCCATCGTCTTGCCCCATGGGGGCGGCATGTTTTCAACCAAACGATTAAGTTGCTGCTCACGGGTGCTCGCGCTGGCTTTGGCAAAACGCTGTAGCAGACCCTGATCGGTGACCCCAATCACGCAGGCATCCACCGCGTGGTGCCGGTGGTCATTGCGGTTTTTGATGCCATCAACGCCCAGCACATCGTTCAGCCCAAACTTGGCCCGCAGCATCGCCGTCATCCGGCCGGGAATGGCGCGGGTGTTTTGCGGGCAGATCAGGCTCAAGTATTCCTTGGCTACTTTGCTCAAGTGGCGCGTGTCATTCAGGGCGCGCGCCAAAAACCCAGCGTCTTCTTTCAGCCAGCGTTGGTAGCCATCTTCCGCAAAGCGATAGCGTTTGAATTTGGGCATCAGCTCTGCGCGGTTCAAAATGCCTTCATAGGCCCAGCCTTGCGCCGCAAAATCGTTTTTAGCCTGCCACGGAGTACGGTTGCCTTTGACCCGGTTCGCCTGCCGCAGAGCCACGGTTTTGTTGTTCAGGCTGTCGTCCAGCGTGTCGGAAAACGGCAGGATATGCTCAATCTCAACCCGCTCGCTTAGCAGCATGCCAACGCTGATTTGCACGCCTGAATACGGGCAGCGCCGGTCGGCCGGGTCAAAACTCAACTCCTCCCACAAGATCATCTTCTGGATGTCGGCCATCCTGACTCGCTCCGGGCTGGTGTCCAGTGTCGTGGCGATATCCGCACGCATGCGGGCATTTCGGCGCTGGTTGTCTGCCTGGCGTTTGCTGTCTTCGTCGCGCTGCTCCTTGCTTTGCTTTAGATCCCGCGCCAGCTCCACAATCACCTCACTGGGGTGGCCGTAGCGCTTAATCAGCGCGTTGACCACCAGTCGGACTTGATTCAACCCGATGTGAACCGTGGGGTTGGCGATTTTGCCGTAGCGTTTTTCTTCGCGGTCTTCCGGCACGCCGGTGCCAAAACCCACGTGGCGCCGGAGGGGAATGCCGTAGTAAGGCAGCTCGGGCAAGATTTCTCCGGTGGCAGCCGGGCTGATATTGCTGTGGTGCTCAAACCCCGCGGCCAGCACGGCCTTGTCGTAAGTGATGACGCTGTTGCGAAGCTCTGGCAGGATGCGCGCCAAGGCTTTAGCGCACAGACTGCCATAGCCGTCGGGCAGGCCCGCATTGGCGATGGCCTCCGCGCGGGGCTCGTCGATACCGGTTTCTTCTTGCAGCCAGCGCACCAGTTTGGCTTCGTTCTCTTCTGTGACGAGTTGCACCACGATGGCGTCCTGTTTTGCTTCAGCAAACCCAAACCAGGCTTTGCCAAAATAATCTGCGTCACTCAAAATTGCGCTGGTCACATTGCCTTTGAGCTCCTGGCGCTTCGGGTCTTCAAAGTTGAACTGCACGCCACCGCCCGTGCCCAGCAGCTTCTTGATTTGCGTGAAGCTGCGTTTGCTGTGCTGCTCCAGCGCCTCGATGAGGTCGTTGCGTTGCTGCACGGTAAGCGCTTCTTCTTTGAGGCCGTCCCGCAGAATCCGCAGGTTGTTGACCTCTTGGTACATGCGAAATCGCTGCGTGCTGGGCAAGGCCAGCGGCGCCCGCTCCTCGTCGGGCATTAGGGTGCAGCGGCCCGGTTTGACGGGTTTGAGCGGGCGCTGGTGCAACAGCACGTCTTTCAGGTCTGCCCGCGCTGCCTCTGTGAAAAGTGCAGGATTGAGCTCGGCTTGCTTGTGCCAAAGCGCGTCGAACTCGTCCGAGATCATCGCCCGGTCGATGTACAGGTCATAGCTCTTGTTGATTTTGGTTTTGCCGTCGTCTTTGGTGACTTTTTCCTGTCGAAAACGGGCGCGAACAGTAGCGCCCACCGAATCCCTCTTGTGTAGCCACTCGCCCACCGAGCGGTAGTTCTCCTGCTTCATGGCCTCGCGCAACGTGTTGATGGCGGTTTTCAAGGCGCCGCTGTCGTTGTCTTTTTTGTCAGTCTTGCGGTTGCTTTTGAAGCCACGGCGCTGGTTGATGTGGAAGAGGGCGCGTCCAAACTCTGCGGGCGTGAGAGCAACGTCGAGCCCTTTTGCACGGAGTGAGTAGGGATTCAACGTGACCAGATTTTTGCGTTGCGCCTCGTCCGCCGGAAAAAAGCCGTGCTCGATCAGTGATCGTGTCATTCGCGCTTTGCGCTTCAGAAGACGGTCACGGCGCCGCCGCATGGCCCGCGCATCGCGGCGCGTCACCGCCAAAGAAGAGCCGTCTTTGGGGTTGCGGCCGTCCGAGAAAATTCGCACACCCGCTTTGATGACCGCGACAGGCGCAGGCGGATTGTCGGAATTCAGCCGAATCATGGCCCAGCCGAGTGATGTTGAACCTAAATCAAGCGCGAGCCCGTACCGCATTGCTGACATTGACATGTCCTTTTAAATATGGCTCGGTTGTACCTTGTTACATGCTAATATTCAAGGACTTATCGATTGGGATATGAGCTCTGAACGCTAACAAGCTGAAAGATGCACCAAATGGAAAGCCGCTATATGCGGCTTTCGTTTTTTTTGGGGGTTAGACCGGGCTGTAGCCCCCGTCTACAGTGCATGAGAAGCTATTTAAATCGTAGTATCGCGGTGGCCGATCAAACTTCATTGGCCACCGTCAAAAACGGATTCACGATGCGCAGGGTGCCTGCGATGAGTTGGTGGTGTTGCAGGTCTTCGGTGTACAGCACATCGGCCTGCGCTTGCAGGGCGGCGGCGATGACCAGGCTGTCGTAGAAGCTGTAGCGGGTCTCGGCCTGCAGATCAAGCGCGGCGTTTAGCAGCTGCGGGCTGGAGGCCACCCGGTTCAACGGCTGCATGGCAGCATCGATGAACTGCTTGCATTGGTCGGTGGTGAAGCGCTGTGCGAATTTGCGCGTAGCCACGTTGGCAAATTCCTGAATCACCTGGTAACTGACGCAACCCCGGTGGCTGGCCAGGGCTTGCTCTACCAATTGCAAGGCGCGCTGCTTTTTCGGCGGCTCGCTGGCCAGCAGGGCGTAGACGAAAATGTTGGTGTCAAGAAAAAAGAGGGCGCCGCTTTCTGTGCTCATGGCTTTTTGCTCGCGTTTTGTGTGCCGGCGTTTTTTTGGCGATCACATTTTGTGAGCAGACGCGTTATGAGCGGATGGTTTCTGCGGTCACGCTGTGATCGCTCCCGTAATAGCGCTTACGTTTTCAGCGCTCATTCATTTCGTCTCGTGTGAAGCTGCGCCCGGCGTCCACTGCGCCAAATTGCTGCATCACGTCGCGAAACCGGCCTACAGCCGCGCTGTCTTGCGCGCCGACGTACTCTGCCAGCCATTTGCGAAATTCGACGTTGAGCGTGGTTTGTGCGGCGCCCGCTTTCTCACGGGCGCGGGCGATCAACAGGTCTTCGGCAGAAAGCGTGACATTGCGCAGCATGATGATAGTAGTGTACACTAAACCCAAGTCTAGTGCGCACTGAAACTACGGAAAAACTGGATGATTCGTCACTTGGCCCGTCCCGGTCAGTCCCCGGGAATATGCGGCGCGTGCAGTTTCACCGGCTTTTTTGATGATTTGCGCATGCGGATGTTGAGCATTTCCACGCCCAGCGAAAACGCCATGCCGAAGTACACATAGCCTTTGGGCACGTGCTGGCCAAAACCTTCAGCCACCAGCACCACACCGACCACCACCAGAAACGCCAGCGCCAGCATTTTGATGGTGGGGTGGTCTGACACAAACCGGCCAATCGGCCCCGCAAACACCATCATCAACCCGACTGAGGCGATGACGGCGGCAATCATGATGCGCACGTCGTCCACCATGCCGACGGCGGTGATGATGGAGTCCAGCGAAAACACCAAGTCAATGACCATGATTTGCAGGATGACGGATGCGAAAGTGGCCTTGACCGCGCTGCTTGCGTGGTCTTCCTCGCCTTCCATCGACTGGTGAATTTCACTGGTGCTTTTCCAGATCAGAAACAGGCCGCCCAAGATCAAAATCAAGTCGCGCCCCGAAATGCTTTTGTTCATGATGGTGAAAAGCGGCTCTACCAGGCCCACAATCCACGCCAACACCAAGAGCAGCCCAATGCGCATAAACATGGCCATGAACAGGCCGACGCGACGAGCAAATTCGCGCCGCTCTTTGGGCAGCTTGTCCACCAAAATCGATATGAAAATTATGTTGTCGATGCCCAGCACCAGCTCCAGCGCGGTCAGCATTCCAAACGCGATCCAGGTTTGCGGGTTAGAAATCAGCTCTAGCATGGGGTGTTCCTCAGTCGGATGGTTTTTTAAGTTGCCGGGATGATAGCCTGCGCCACTTGCCCCTACGCCACGCTGGCTGGGGAGGGCGAAAAATGACCATTTTTGACAGTAAAAAATGCCTGAAGCCCTCGTCTAACGTGCATAAACAGCTATAAATAAAGAAGCAGTCTTAATGCCGGCCACGGTGAGCATCAGGGATCCAAACAGGTGCAACGCTGCCGTGCCGATCGCCAGGGCGTAACGCTGCTGCTGCAGCATGCCCACCACTTCGGCCGAGAAGCTGGAAAAAGTGGTGAGTGCGCCCAGAAAGCCGGTCACCAGCGCCAGCCGCCACACCGGGTCGAGCTGCGGCATGGCCTGGAACACGGCCACGCAAATGCCGACCAGATAGCCGCCGATCAGGTTGGCGGCCAGGGTTCCCAGAGGGACCACTGCGGGCATAACAGTGGCGATGCCCGCGCCGGGGCTGAGCCACAACCCCAGGCCCCAGCGTGCGAGAGCACCCAGGCTGGCGCCGATGCAGATGGCGATGACGGACATCACCGCGCGGGCCTATTTTTCGCGGCCCATCACCATGTCCGGCAGGATGGTCACGATCTGCGGAAAAATGGTAATGAGCACGATGCACACCACCAGGCAGAAGAAGAACGGGATGGCGGCGCGGGCAATGGTGTTGCTGTCCTTGCCGGTCATGTTTTGCAGCACAAACAAATTGAAGCCGACCGGCGGTGTCACCTCGGCAATCTCCACCAGCAGCACGATGAAAATGCCGAACCAGATCAAGTCGAACCCGGCTTTCTGGATCATCGGCAGCACCACCGCGCTGGTGAGCACGATCATGCTGATGCCGTCCAGCGCGGTGCCCAAAATCAGGTACACCACGGTCAGCACGGCAATCAGCGCGTAGGGCGACAGGTGCATGGCGTTGACCCATTCGGCCAGTTCGCGCGGGATGCCGGTAAACGCCATGGTCTTGGTCAAAAACGCAGCGCCCGCCAGAATGAACATGATCATGCAACTGGTGCGCGTGGTGCCCATCAGCCCGTCACAGAAGGTTTGCCACGTCAGCGACTTGCTCTTCCATGCCAGCGCCAGCGAGCCCACCACGCCGTAGGCTGCGCATTCGGTGGCGGTTGCGTAGCCCGCAATCAGCACCCACACGATGAAGATGATGAGCACCGCGCAGGGAATCAGGTTGCCCGACAGGCGGATTTTTTCCATGAAGGTTGTTGGCGGGTCTGCTGCCGGCACCAGCGTGGGGTTGCGCAGGCTCCACCAGATGATGTAGCCAGAAAACAGGCCCATGAGCAAAAAGCCTGGCAGGAACCCCGCCAGGAAGATGCGGATGATCGACGCATCAGCGGCCACGGCGTACACCACCATGGTGATGGAGGGGGGGATCAAAATGCCCAGCGTGCCCGCCGTGGCCAGCGAACCCAGCGCGATTTTCTCGCTGTAGCCGCGCTTCAGAAGCTCGGGCAATGCCACCTTGCTGATGGTGGCGCAGGTGGCCGCCGACGAGCCTGACACCGAGCCAAAAATGCCACAGCCCAGAATGGTGGTGTGCATCAGCCGGCCGGGGATGCGGTTAAGCCAGGGGCGCAAGCCTTCGAACATTTCTTCGCTGAGTTTTGAGCGAAAGAGTATCTCGCCCATCCAGATGAACAGCGGCAGTGCGGCCAGCTCCCAGCTAGCGTTGCTTTCCCAGAAGGACGAAAACAGGTTGTTGCCGGGCGAGGAATTGGTAAAAAACGCCTGCCCGACCCAGCCGCAGATGGCCAAAGTCATGGCAATCCACACGCCGCCCGAAAGCAGCACCATCATGATGGTCAGCAGCAGGCCGCCGACAAGAAGTATGTCCATGTGTTGTCTCTTTGGAGGCCGGGCGCAAGCCCGGCGGGTCGACTCAAACGTCTGAGGAAAAATCGCCTTTGGCGTGACGCTCTTCCACTGCGGCCACGTAGCTGGGCTTGCCGCCCTGCAGCACAATCACCAGCTCATCGACCACGGCAACCAGCAGCAACAATGAGCCAATTGCAAAACTGGCCTGGGGAATCCAGATGGGAATCGCCAGCAGGCCCTGCGCTTTTTCATCAAACATGAAGCTGTCGTAGGTGAACTTGTTCGCCCAGAAAGCCAGATAGCCTACCGCGACTGTTGCAATGCCAAGGCACATGACCTCGGCGACACGCCGCTTGGCTGCGGGCAGCTTTTCCAGCAGCAAGGTCACGCGCACAAAGTCGCCGTGCTTGAAGGCATGCGCCATGGCAAAGAATGACGCAGCGGCACAGCACCAGGCCACCACGTCGTTCACTGCGCCGGTGCGCACGCCAAATTCACGCAATATGCTTTGCGCCACCATCAGCGCGGCCAGCAGCGCCACAAAGAAAGCGCCTATGCCGCCGGAGACGATGTAGAGCCTGTCCAGAAAGCGGCGCATAGGTCAGTGCCTCGCCTTATTTTTTGTTGAAAGCGGCAACCAGCGCAGCGCCATCGGCACCAGCTTTCTTTTCCCAGTCGGCCAGCATGATGGTGCCCACCTGCTTGAGGTCGGCCACCAACTTGGGCGACGGCTTCATGATCTTCATGCCTTTTTCGGCCAGCGCCTTGGTGTACCACTCGTTTTTCTCCTGGCTGATTTTCCAGCCGCGGGTTTCGGCGTCGGCGGCGGCTTTGAGCAGGGCTTCCTGCGTGGGTTTGTCCAGCGCGTCAAAGGCTTTCTGGTTGACCATCACGGCGTTTTTGGGCAGCCAGGCCTGGGTGTCATACCAGTACTTGATGCTTTCATAGGTTTTGGTGTCGTAACCGGTGGAGCCCGAGCTCATATAGCTGTTGACTACGCCAGTGGCCAGGGCCTGTGACAGCTCGGCCGCCTGGATGGTGACCGGCTGCGCGCCAATCAGCTCCGCAATTTTGGCGGTAGCCGGGCTGTAGGCGCGCCATTTGAGCCCGCGCATTTCGGCGACCGAGGCGATCTCCTTGTTGACATAAATGCCCTGTGGAGGCCACGGCACGGTGTACAGCAGCTTCATGCCCTGCGCGCCCAGCAGTTTTTCAAGGTAAGGCTTTTGCACGGTGGCGAGTTTTCTGGACTCGGCATAGCTGGAGGCCAGGAACGGAATGCCATCGGCTGCGTAGAGCGGGTTTTCGTTCTCGAAGTTGGCCAGCAGTACTTCTCCCGCTTGGGCCTGGCCGCTTTGCACGGCACGCTTGATCTCGTTGGCCTTGAACAGCGATGCATTGGCGTGCACGGTGATTTTCAGCTTGCCGCTGGTGGCTTTGTCCACATCCTGCGCAAACTGGGTCAGGTTCTCGGAATGGAAATTGGTGGCTGCGTAGGCAGCGGGCAAATCCCACTTGGTTTGGGCAAAGCTGGTGCCAGCGGTTGCCAGCGCAGCGGCAATGATTGCGGTCTTGAATTTCATGGACTCTCCGGGGACAAGGGGTGGATGACAATGGTTGGATGACAAAGGCTTCCAGCATAAGTGCAATTCCCGCGCCACCTGCTCCGGTGTTTCCCTTGGGGGTTCAAAATGGAGTTGCGAGCGGCCCGCAGAACCATAGCCTTCAGCACCCGAGCGTTCACCGCCACGGCTTTCTGGGCCTGGTGATGCTGGACACCCACTTTCCCCGACCGCCGGGAGACCTTGGCAATCCCGAGTCCTACCCGGTGCCCACGCGGCGCGCTGTGGTGCAAGGAGCCTTTCCCGCCAAAGTGGTGCAGAGCGCTGCCGGACTGCGGGCGGGGGGTTTGCTCCTGCCTTTCACCCAAGCGGTGTGCCAGCTTGAAGCCGATGGTGCGCGCGCCATCACCACGAGTTGCGGCTTTTTGGTGCTACTGCAACGCGAGCTGCAGGCCGCTGTGGCAGTGCCTGTGGTGACTTCCAGCCTGTTGCTGCTGCCGCGCCTGCTGGCGCGCGAGCCGCAAGTAGGCGTGTTGACCATCAGCGCAGCGCGCCTGGGGCGTGCCCATTTGCGCGGGGCAGGCGTGCCATCTGCGCGCTTGGCCGATGTGCTGGTGCAGGGGGTGGACCCGCACGGCTCCTTTGCCCGCACCATTCTGGGCAACCAGACCACGCTGGATGTGCCCCTGGCCCAGGCCGACGTGGTGGCGGCTGCGCAGGCGTTGAAGCGGCGCGCACCCGCGCTGCGCTCTGTGGTGCTGGAATGCACCAACATGCCGCCCTACGCCCATGCCATTGCGGCGGCCACCGGGCTCAAGCCGCTTTCATTGCTTGATTGCAGTGAACTCTTTGCGCCGTTTTCGTCTTCTACACCTGCTGCGCAGGCCCGACGCACCTGCATTTTGTAGAGGCGTTTTACTGCGCGTAGACTTGCCTTCCGTGCCATCCTGCATGTTGTGTGCATGACCCGATTTGAAAAGTGCAGCATAGAAAATGATCCAGACTAACCCCCTTACTTCAAGCGGACCCCCCCCTCCCAAACGCTGGCAATTCTGGATTGACCGCGGCGGCACTTTTACCGATATCGTTGCAAAGCGGCCCAGCGCCGACGGCACGTTCTCGCTCGTCACGCACAAGCTGCTGTCCGAGAACCCCGAGCAATACCGCGATGCTGCGGTGGCCGGCATCCGGCATCTTCTTGGATTGAAAGCGGGCGAGCCGGTCACGCCCGAGCTGGTGGAGTGCGTGAAGATGGGCACCACGGTGGCGACCAATGCGCTGCTGGAGCGCAAGGGCGAGCCCACGCTGCTGGTGACCACACGCGGCTTTCGCGATGCGCTGCGCATCGCCTACCAGAACCGGCCACGCCTGTTTGACCGCCGCATCGTGCTGCCCGAGCTTCTTTACAGCGCCGTGGTGGAGGCGCAAGAGCGTGTGGGTGCGCAGGGCGAGGTGATTCTTCCGCTGGATGAATTACTATTAAAAGAAGAGCTAACTATGCAATATGGACGAGGGCTACACAGTGTTTCAATCGTTTTTATGCATGGTTACCGCCATACGTCGCATGAAAAAACGGCCAAGCGCATTGCCGAGGACATTGGCTTTACGCAGATCAGCACGTCGCATGAAACCAGTCCGATGATGAAGTTTGTGAGCCGGGGCGACACAACCGTGGTCGATGCGTACCTGTCGCCCATCCTGCGCCGGTATGTGCAGCAAGTGGCCGCCGAGATGCCGGGCGTCAAGCTGTTCTTCATGCAGTCGTCCGGCGGCTTGACCGATGCGCATGCGTTCCAGGGCAAGGATGCGATTTTGAGCGGCCCGGCGGGGGGCATTGTGGGCATGGCCCGCACGGCAGAGCTTGCCCATCGGCATGGCCCGGCTGCATCAGGATCGGCTCCCTCGCCCCTGAGGGCAGAGGGTGAGGGGGAGGGCGGGGGGAACGGGCTGCGCCAGGGCGTCAAAGTCATTGGCTTTGACATGGGTGGCACCTCTACCGATGTGTCGCACTACGCAGGCGAATTCGAGCGCGAGTTTGAAACCCAGGTGGCGGGCGTGCGCATGCGGGCACCGATGATGAGCATTCACACCGTGGCGGCGGGCGGTGGCTCAATCCTTAAATTCGACGGCGAACGCTTTCGCGTGGGGCCGCAAAGCGCCGGGGCCAACCCTGGCCCGGCCAGTTACCGCCGCGGTGGCCCGCTGGCGGTGACCGATGCCAACGTGATGGTGGGCAAGGTGCAGCCGCGTTACTTCCCGAAGCTGTTTGGGCCCAGGGGTGATGAGGCTCTGGATGGCGATGTGGTGCGCGGGAAGTTTGCCGCGCTGGCAGCGCAGACCCACCTGACCCCAGAGGCATGCGCGGAAGGCTTCATCAACATCGCAGTGCAGCAGATGGCCAACGCAATCAAGAAAATCTCGGTCGCGCGCGGCTATGACGTCACCCGCTACACCTTGCAATGTTTTGGTGGCGCGGGCGGCCAGCACGCCTGCCTGGTGGCCGACGCGCTGGGCATGACGCAGGTGTTTGTGCATCCGCTGGCGGGCGTGCTCAGCGCCTACGGCATGGGCCTGGCCGACCAGAATGTAATCCGTGAACAGGCGATTGAAATGAAATTGGCGCAGTCCGCCATGCCCGCCATTGCAGACGCGCTTGATGCTCTGGCAGCTGGCGCTGAGGGCGAGTTGCAACGCCAGCAAGCCAGTGGCGGTGGCATCACCACGCACCGCCGCGTGCACGTGCGCTATGAGGGGAGCGACGCTGCACTGGTGATCGCCTTTGGTAGCCTGGCGCAAATTGAGGCCGGGTTCGAGGCTGCCTACCGCCAGCGCTTCGCCTTTTTGATGCAGGGCAAGGGGCTGATCGTGGAAGCCGTGTCGGTGGAGGCGATCATTGCGGGCGATGCGCCAGCCGAGCCGCGCCACGCCTTGCACGCGCCGCGCGACCTTGTGGCCTGTGGTGTGGTGCGCGAGACCGTGCGCATGTACTCAGGCGGGCAGTGGCACGATGCTGCGCTGGTGGTGCGCGAAGACCTGCAGCCGGGTGACCTCATCACCGGCCCGGCCATCATTGCCGAGAAAAATGCCACCACGGTCATCGAGCCTGGCTGGACCGCTGAATTGACAGCATTTGACCACCTGGCCCTCGTCCGACATGCACAACGCGCTATAAAATATGCAGCTGGAACCACCGCTGACCCGGTCTTGCTCGAGGTCTTCAACAACCTCTTCATGAACATTGCCGAGCAGATGGGCCTGCAGTTGCAGAACACCGCCTACTCAGTCAACATCAAGGAACGCCTTGACTTTAGCTGCGCGCTGTTCGACGCAAAGGGCAACCTGATTGCCAATGCGCCGCACATGCCAGTGCACCTGGGCTCCATGGGCGAGAGCATCAAGACAGTGATACGGGAGAACGCTGCCAGGATGCTGCCCGGCGATGTTTTTGTGTTGAACGATCCGTACCACGGGGGCACGCATTTGCCTGACATTACCGTGATCACGCCGGTGTACCTCGGTACGCCTGGCGGCTCGTCAGCTGAACCGACTTTTTACGTGGGCTCGCGGGGTCACCATGCCGACATTGGCGGCACTACGCCGGGCTCGATGCCGCCGTTCTCCACGCGCATAGAAGAAGAGGGCGTGCAAATCAATAACGTCAAGCTGGTGGCCGAGGGCGTGTTGCAGGAGGCCCAGACGTTGGCGCTGCTTGAAAGTGGTGAATACCCTTCCAGAAATCCGCAGCAGAACATGGCCGATTTGAAGGCGCAGATTGCCGCCAACGAAAAAGGCGTGCAGGAGCTGCGCAAAATGGTGGACCAGTACGGCCTGGACGTGGTGCAGGCCTACATGGCGCATGTGCAGAACAACGCCGAAGAATCGGTGCGCCGGGTGATCCAATTAATTGGGGTCAGATCCCAATTATTTGAGGCGGAACGCCGGGCAGCGATGACATCGCAAAATAATGGGGATCTGACCCCAATTAATTCTTTCACGCTGCCGCTGGACAATGGCGCGCAGATCAAGGTGGCGATCCGTGTGGATACCGCCACGCGCAGCGCCGAGATCGATTTCACCGGCACATCGCCGCAGCAAACCAACAACTTCAACGCGCCGACGGCGGTGTGCATGGCGGCTGTGCTGTATGTCTTTCGCACGCTGGTGGATGACGACATTCCGCTGAATGCGGGTTGCCTCAAGCCACTCAAGGTCATCATTCCGGCGGGCTCGATGCTCAACCCGAGCCCGCCAGCGTCGGTGGTGGCGGGCAACGTGGAGACGTCCACCTGCATCACCAATGCGCTGTTCGGCGCTTTAGGCGTGATGGCGGCGGGCCAATGCACCATGAACAACTTCACCTTTGGCAATGCGCGCCACCAGTATTACGAGACCATCTCGGGCGGCTCGGGTGCCGGGGGGGTGATGGACGCGACGGGCATGCTGGTGTCGGGCTTTAACGGCACGTCGGTCGTCCAAGCCCACATGACCAATTCGCGCCTGACGGACCCGGAGGTGCTGGAATTTCGCTTTCCCGTTCGCCTGGAGAGTTATGAGATTCGCGCGGGTTCAGGCGGCGCAGGGCAATGGATGGGCGGCAATGGTGGCGTGCGGCGGGTGCGATTTCTGGAGCCGATGACGGCAAGCATTTTGTCCAATGGCCGCAAGTTTGGCGCGTTTGGCATGGCCGGTGGGCAGCCAGGGCAGGTGGGGCTCAACCAGGTGGTGCGTGTCGATGGCAGCGTAGAAGCGTTGGGCCACATAGGCCAGGCCGAGATGCAACCCGGTGATATTTTTGAGATTCATACGCCGGGTGGGGGCGGCTTTGGCCGACTTGGCAATCAGCCGATGTAACAAAATACCAAAAAGTGTGACTTTTTGCTGATGCGTTTGTGCGCCAGTCTTTATAGACTGGACGCTCACCTTCAGGAAGACTTCATGCTCATCTTCACCACCTGCGTCATCGTCATAGCCATCATCATCACATTGGCCCTGGCAGCCTCGGCGTCGCCCAACAACGTGGCCGGTTCTGCTGATCTTGCGGGTGATGACGAACATGTCAGGCCTCTGAACATGGCACCCAAGCCTTTCGTCACCAGCCACCCATGTGTGGCCAGTGAAAGTCAGCCCGTCGTTTCTGCCGCTGGCCTGCAATAAGTTGCCGCCCACAAAAAAAAACCCGCCGAGGCGGGTTTTTTTGTGGGCACCCCATTCAAGTGCAAGGTTGCTTCATGGGGTTTTGAATTACTTCTTGGCGGCGCTGGCCGCTGGTTTGGCAGCATCAGCGGTAGCTTCTTTTTTCTCGTCTTTGGCCATGGGCTTGCCATCTTTGGTGGTTTCTTTTTTTGCCTTGGCAGCGTCAGCTTTTGCCTGCTTTTCATCAGCTTTGGCCTTTTTGTCAGCTTCTTTCTTGGCTTTTGCTTCAGCTTTTGGATCTTTCTTTTCTTCTTTGGCAGCCGCGACTGGCTCTTTCGCAGCAGGAGCAGCT
>JANYJD010000130.1 GCA_025358555.1 Rhodoferax sp. | reverse complement strand
CCAAAGAGTGGTGCAAAATCTGACTCGCCGGGTTCACCAATTGGGCTTTCAACTTACACCGCAGGCAGTCCCTTCAGCATGAAGTCAAACATTCGATTTCTCAGGACTGCGGGGGAAGTTTCTTACGAGGGGCGCCAGGCGGCGGCAGTTGTGAAGGCGATGATTGCAATTGCAACCCTGCCTTGGCGGGATACCAGATTTGCACCATCAGCTCGCGGCGGTCGCTTGCATCAGCGCAACGGCACGCTTGCGTCCGCGCCTTCCATCGGCAATCAGCACCGGGCCTCACAAGGGTCATAAGTGCCAAAGCTCCACAGATGCCCTTCCAGGTCGAAGCAGCTAAAGCCGCGCCCGCCGTAGTCTTCGTCCCGGATCTCCATCGCAATCCGTGCTCCGCCTGCCTTGGCGCTGGCGTATACGGCATCCGCATCGTTGACGACAAGGTACGCCGACTGGGTTGAGGTGCCGCCCACCTCATCGGGCTGCTTCATTAGCAGGTCAAACTCTGTTGCCTCTTTCATCACGGAGCCCAGCATAACCATGCCGTTGCCAAAGCTGAGCTGCGCGTGCGCAATGGTGCCGTCGTCATTGGGCACCACCAGGTGCTTCTCAAAACCAAAGGTGGCGCACAACCATTTGATGGCAGCGGGCGCATCGCGGTAGCGCAGGCACGGGATGACGGTGATTTGGGTCGGCTTGGCGAAATTGGGCATGCGGGCCTCCCTGGTTCGAGGTGATGGCGTCAATCAGCGCGCATCAATTCTCGGCGCTTTAGTCTTCGGGATCAATCACCCGGTCATGCTCCGGGTCGTCGGGGATCATGGCGGGCACCAGGCCTTCATCAGGTTCCACCGGCAGCGGTGCACCGTCAGGTTCGTCAGGCTCGCCAATGGGGGTGCGGTGGGTTTTGGGCAGTGCGGAACGCGTCATGAAAGGCTCCTGGAGTTGGCTTGATCATCCGCAGCGGCAACAGCTGAGTCAGTCAGACAAGACGCCGACACGCTGTCGGCCGACGCTGACGCAGGGGGCGCAGGCCCAAAGACAAAATTATGAGTTATGCTATATATTCAATATCTAACTATGCAATGTGGACAAGGGCTACACACTGTTTTTATCGCCTAGAGGCAGGCGAATGCGGATCGGCCCGCGCCACGGCCCCTGCGGCGCCACAGACTGCCCGCGTTGCGAAATCTCCAGCAACCCCGCCTGCGCCAGACTGCCAGCCACGTTGCGCACGCGTGGCATCAGCGTGCGCCACCCCGTGGGCGACAGCGCCCGCGCAACTTCCGAGGGACACGCGCTGGAGTGCGGCCCGCGCTGGCGCACCATGGCAAGCAGCGCCGCTTCGATTTGGGCATCGGTGAAGTCAGGTTGATCCACCAGCCGATTTTCCGCGCTCACGCAACACCCGGTGCAAAATCTTGCCGGTTGCGGTGCGCGGCATGTCGGCGTCTGCCAGGAAGACGAAGGACTGTGGGCACTTGAAACTGGCCATGCGCGCCTTGCACCAGGCCTTCAAGTCAGCTTCCATCCCGGCCAGTGCCTCGGACTGAACCACGGCCTGGCTGGCCTCAATGGCTGGTTGGCGTTGGTCTTGAGGCTCCTGCCGGTGCAGCACCACCACGGCTTGCACAGACTCGCCCCATTTGTCGTGTGGCACGCCGATGACGGCGACGTCTTTCACCAGGGGGTGCGCACCGAGCACGCCTTCCACCTCGGAGGGGTAGATGTTCTCGCCGCCGCTGATGATCATGTTGCTCTTGCGGTCCACCAGCCAGATGTAGCCATCGCCGTCGCGGCGGGCCAGGTCGCCCACTGAACACCAGTCGCCCCGGAAGGCCTCGGCGGTTTTCTCGGGGTTCTTCCAGTAGCCGTCGAACACATAGGCGGTGCGTGAGAACAGCTCGCCCACATCGCCATCGGGCACTTCACGCCCATCAGCATCCAGCAGCCTGATTGCGCCGCTGCCCGCCCATTCGCGGCCCACCGAGCCCAGCCGGGCGATCTGCTGGTCTGGCCGCAGCAGCGTCACCCAACCCGCTTCGGTGGAGCCGTACAGCTCGTAAAGCTTGCCGTTGCTGAAGAATTCCAGGATGTCAAGCTTGGTGTCCTTGCGCGCCGGTGCCGAGGAGATCATCAGCTTGCCGACATGGCTTACATCGTAGCGCGCTCGCACCTGCGCGGGCAGCGCCAGCAGCATGATGTAGTGCGTCGGCACCAGCGAGGTGAAAGTGACCTGGTCGCGGGCCAGCGTTGCCAGCAGCACCTCGGGATCGAAGTGGCGGCTGTCGTCGATCACGCAGGTGGCGCCCAGATGCACAAACGTCATGCCGAAGTAGAGCGAGTTGGCGTGGCACATGGGCATGACCAGCAGGGCGGTGTCGTCGCGCGTGAAGCTCATCTCCAGCGCGGTGGCGAGCGCAATCAATGTGCTGCCCGCATGGCTGCGGACCGCGCCTTTGGGCCGGCCCGTGGTGCCAGAGGTGTACATCAGTGCGCAGGTGTCGTCAGGGTGCACCACATCGAAGCTTTCTTCACCGCAGGGCTGCGCCGCCAGCGCCTCGTAGTCCGTCCATCCCGCCGGGGCCGGGCCACCCATGTGCACATAGCATTGCGGGGCGATCAGCAGTTCGCTGCGGATGGCGTCGATGCGGTCCTGCAAGTCGTGGCCGACGATCACCGCGCGCGCCTCGCTGTGCGCCAGGATGTAGGCAATCTCCACCCCCACTAGCCTGAAGTTGATCGGCACGGCAACCAGCCCCGCACGGGCCAGCGCGACGTAAATCTCCATCCACTCAATGCAGTTGTAGGCCAGCACGCCCACCCGGTCCCCTTTGCAGAGGCCCAAGCCCAGCAGGCCATGGGCCAGGCTGCTGGCCCTGCGATCCCATTCGGCAAAACTGAGCTGGCGGCGCGAATCCCGCGCGCCAATCTTGGCGGGGCTAAGCCGGGCATGGGTGGCGACGGCGTCGGCAATGGTGAGCAAACGGCTCATGGTGGGGGCTCCTTGGCGGGATTGAAAAAAATCGGTGGAAGGACTATTGCAATCGGCGTATTATAGAACTCTGAACTCAGAATACAATAACCGAAAGCTTGGCCATTGCGTCCTGCTCGGCCCTTTCTTCACAACCCCTCAAGGAGACAGCCATGGGTATTTCAGCCATTTCAGACCAATCAGCCGCAGCAGTGATCGCGCGGTTTCTCAAGGGCCGCGGCGTAGACCGGGTGTTTGGGCTTTGCGGCGGGCACATCATGCCGATCTGGATGCGGCTGGACGCCGAAGGCATCCGCATCATCGACGTGCGCGACGAGCGGGCCGCCGTCTACATGGCCCATGCCCATGCCGAACTCACGGGCGGCCTGGGTGTGGCCCTGGTGACGGCCGGCCCCGGCGTCACCAACGCGATGACCGGTATCGCCAATGCCCATGTGGCCCGCGTGCCGGTGCTGGTGCTGTCGGGGGTGCCACCGGTGCGCCAGGAGAACCGCGGCGCGCTGCAAGACATGGTCCACACCGACCTGGTGCGCTCGCTGACCCGCTATGCGCGCACCGTGCGCCAGCCCGAACTGGTGCTGCAGGAGCTGGACGAAGCCGTCTCACGCGCCTTCGGTCAGGGCGGCGAGCCGGGACCGGTCTACCTGGATTTTCCCGTGGATACGCTGCGCGCCGAGGTTCCGCTGGCGCTGCAGTTGCCTGAGCATTTCGCGGCCAAGGGCAGACCTGTGCTGACGCCCGACGCGGCCACGGTGCAGGCGGCTTGCGACCTGCTGTGGTCGGCCAAGCGGCCCCTGTTCATCTCGGGCCGGGGCGCACGCGGGGCCGGCCCGGCGCTGGCCCGGCTGCTCAGCCGCCTGAACGCGGCGTACCTGGATACCGGCGAGAGCCGGGGACTGGTGCCGGATGATCATCCATCCGTAGTGGCAGCCATGCGCGGTTCGGTGATGGGCGAATCCGATTTGGTGGTCACGGTGGGCCGACGGCTGGATTTCCAGCTAGCCTATGGATCACCCGCAGTGTTCGGCCGGGCGCGCTTCCTGCGCATCGCCGATTGCGCGCCGGAGCTGCGGGACAACCGCCGGGGCACGGTGGAGATGCTGGCCACGCCCGCGCTGGCGCTTGAAGCCATCCTGGCGGCGGCAGGCGAGCGCCAGAGCGCCACCGACACCGCCTGGTCCGCCGCCCTGCGCCGCAAGCACTGCGAGCGTGCCGACAAGCTGGCCGCTTCCATGCGCAACGCGCCTGCGGGCAGCGACGGGCTGATGCATCCCAACCGGCTGCTGTCCGCCCTGCGCGACGCCATGCCACAAGACACCATCGTGGTGGCCGATGGCGGCGACTTCCTGAGCTTCGCACGCGTGGGCTTGCCCGCCACCACCTATCTTGATCCAGGATCGCTGGGTTGCATCGGCATCGGAACGCCGTTCGGCGTGGCGGCCAGTCTGGCCTTCCCGGACCGCACGACGGTGGTGGCCACCGGCGATGGCGCGTTCGGCTTCAATGCCATGGAGCTGGACACTGCCGTGCGGCACAAGGCACCGCTGCTGGTGGTGGTGGCCAACAACGGCTCCTGGGCCATCGAGGTGCGCGACCAGCTTGAAACGCATGGCAAAGTGGTGGGAACCCGTTTGCAGTTCGCCGACCACGCAGCCATGGCGCGCGCCTTCGGCATGCATGCCGAGCGCGTGGAAAAAGCCGAAGACCTGCCAGCGGCCATCACCCGTGCGCTGGCCAACCGCCCTGCACTGCTGGATGTTCTGGTCACGCCGGAGGCAGTCTCTTCAGACGCCAAATCGGGCCTGGCGTGGGTGCCTGATTTGCAGCCGCTGGCCGCTTGGGACCAGGCAGAACGTGTCTGGCGCCAGCCCGCATGAAAATTCTTGAATCTCAGCCCAAGCTGGTGGAACAGGTCCACGGCGCCATCCTGTCCGAAATATCCTCGGGCCGGCTGCTGCCGGGCGCGCGCATCATCCAGGAGCAGATCGCGCAGGATCTGGGTGTGTCGCGCCAGCCGGTGCAGCAGGCCCTCTTGCTGCTGCGCAACCAGGGCGTGTTGCGCGATGCGGCGGGGCGCGGGTTGATCGTCGCGCCGCTGGATGCGGACTACGTGCGCAACATGTATGACATGCGCGCAGTGATCGAGGGCCTGGCCTGCCGCAGGGCCGCCGACATCAATTCGCAGCAGGCCGGCACGCGCGGGCCAGCCCTGATCCGCGCGGGCCGCAAGGCCGTGCGCGGCGGCAGGGTGGGCGACATGATCGCCGCCGACATGGCTTTCCACCAGTTCATTTACGGCCTGTCGGAAAACCCGCTGATCGCGCCGGTCATGGAAACCCACTGGACCTATACACAGCGCGTGATGGGCGAGGTGCTGATGCAGGGCGAGAAGCCGCGTGACATCTGGAACCAGCATGAGGCGATGCTGCAAGCCATCACCGCAGGCGATGCGCCTGGGGCCGAGACCATCGCGCGCCAGCACATCCAGCAGGCCGCTGATTTCATGGTGGCGCGCCTGCGCGGCGCTGCAGTATCAATGGTCAATTGAGCCCGTGCTTGCCCGTGCCGCAGGCATCAGCCCCAGCGCAAACTGCCGGGCCGCGAAGGCCCAGACCAAGCGCGAGGCATCGGGCCCAGTGGGGTCGCTGTAGGGCAGGCCGGGCGCGCCGCCACTCCATGCGTGGCCAAGCCCGTTGACCTCGCACAGGGTGGCAACAATACGCCCGCCGCTGCGGGTGCCCACGCGAAAATCGGTCACGGTGGCGCTTCGCCTCTTGCCACGCTGAACGGTGCGCGGCGGGCTGGCTTTTACTGCGGCTTCTGCGGCGGTATTGACGGCCGCCCCTGCATGCGCCGCCCAGCGCTGCGCTGCGCCGGCGCCATTGCTGCGCGCAACCACCGGGTCCGCCGTGCCCTGAATCACCAGCAAGGCCGGCAATTGCCCATCGCCCGCCACAGGCAAAAATGGTCCGCCCGCGCGCCGTCCACGCATGGCACTGAGGGCCGTGGCTGAAGACTGTGCCACGCCGGGGCCGATGCCCGAATGCATGACCACCGCCTTGAAGCGCCCAGGCTGGCGGCTTGCCAGCAGCGCCGCCATCCCGGCACCTGCAGAGAACCCGGCAATTGCAATACGGTTGGCGTCAACCGGTTGCGTCAGGCACACCTGGTTGATGGCAGCGCCAATGGCATCTGCCTCCCGCTGTGCTCGTCCGTTGCGGGTGTCGAACCAGTTCCAGCAGCCTTGCACATTGGCCATGCGGTCCTGCTGCGGGTACAGCACCATGAAGCGCTGGCGCGCGGCGATGCTGTTCATGCGGCTGCTGGCCGCAATGGCTGCGGCATCCTGCGCACAACCATGCAACATCACCACCAGGGGCAAGCGCTCGCCGCGTTTCACGCCAGGTGGCTTGTAGAGCTGGTAGCGCCGCGCACCCGATGCGCTGACAACCATGCCGGGGCGCAACGCGTCGGCGGACGCAGATGCGGATCTTGATACGGGCTTGGGTGGCGTAGATGCCTTGCGCCTTGTGACTGGCTTGCGGATGGCCTTGACGCCAACGCGCACCATGGCCTGGGTGATCGCACCCAAAGTCCGGGTGAGCGAGCGTTGAAGTGACCGGCTGAATAAAAGGTTATGCGGGCGTCGCGCCATACATGCAGCGCGCGGTCAAAGGGGCTGCACAGGCAAAAGCCTTTGCAACCGGTGCAGCGCCGCGGCCATCAATGCGACAGCAATGAACAGCAGTCGGCACGCAGCAGAAAATCACGCGTCACGCCGCCCATTACCCATTCGCGCAACTGGCTGTGGCCGTAGGCGCCAGCGACGATGACGTCGGCACCCAAGTCCTGCGCAATGGTGTACAGGCCGGTGGCGTCATCGCCCGTGGATGGCATTGTGACGGGCTGCGCCACAATGCCATGGCTTTGCAGCCAGGCAATGACGTCTGCAACGTGTGCATGGGCTGCGGGCATGGCTTCCTCGACTGCGATTTCGGCCACCGTAACAACGCTCGCCTGCTTGAGCAGCGGCAACGCATCAACAATGGCGCGGCGCGTTTCCCGCGAGTCATTCCAGCACACCACGATGCGTTCCAGTTTCAACTGTTCGATATTGCCCGGCACCACGAGAACCGGCCGCCCGGCCTGCATGATGAGGTCCCCGGTGTTGACAGAACGTGAAGCGTCAAACAGATCCTTCGGCGACACCCCCGTGATGATCAGGTCGGCGCGGCGGGCCTCGCAAGCAAGGTAATCGGCCAGCGGGCCGGTTGTGACGCTATGGCGCCACGCCAGCCGCTCGGTGCGCGCCCTGAGCTCGCTTGCAAATTCAACCTGCGCCTCCTTCATCTGCTTTGCAATCAACTCGCTGTCCTGCTCAAACAGCGCCGCAGGAACGAAGCCGTCCACGTAAACAAGCGGCATCGGCTGGCATGCCACGATGCCAGTGACGCTGGCATCAAAGCGTTGCGCGAGGTCGGCAGTGATGCGCAGCCGTCTGGCGTTGGACTGCCCCAGCTCCAGGTGCACCATCAGGTTTGCAAAAGTCATGATGAAACCTC
>JANYJD010000286.1 GCA_025358555.1 Rhodoferax sp. | reverse complement strand
CGGCCTTGACGGCGGCGCGCAGCATGTCGCCGGTGGAGATTTGAGGAATGCCGTACTTTTGGCAGATGAAGGTGGCTTGGGTGCCTTTGCCCGCGCCGGGTGCGCCCAACAGAATCAGTCTCATGGAATTCCTCAGATAGTTATGAACGACAGTGCGCTGGTTGCCGCGCTGCGGTGTATCTTCGAGCCGTTGCTTCGTGCCGCTGCTTGATGCTGCTGCTGGATGCGGCTGTTTTGCGCCGACAGTTTTTTTCTTGCCCGCCAAGAATAGCATGCGTCGCCTTTGCTTGGGCTTACAGAACGGGCAGGCAATGGGGCCGACTGCCCTGCCGCCCGGCCGTCAATGCGGGGGCGTCGCATTTGATGTCGCTGGATGGCGTCAGCGCGCAGTCAAAGCGCGAAAAGTTTGCGCACCCGAGCCAGGTCATCCGGCGTGTCCACGCCTGGCCCGGGCGCGTGCGCCGTCACATGCACGGCAATGCGGTGGCCGTGCCACATGGCGCGCAGTTGCTCCAGCGCCTCGGTAATCTCAACCGGGGCCGCAGACAGCGCGGGGAACAGGCGCAGAAAACCGGCGCGGTAGCCGTAAATGCCGATGTGGCGCAAGGGGGCTGCGGCGAGCATGGCGCGGCGAGTGGCGCTGGAGATATTGCTTGCAGTGGTGTTTGTGCCTCGGGTTGTGCTTTGCGTTGCGGCGCTTTGCCACCAAGCTTGGCCGGGCAGGTCGCGCGCCACCGGAATCGGCGCGCGGCTGAAGTACAGCGCCATGCCGCGCGCGTCCAGCACCACCTTCACCACGTTGGGATTGTTGTAGTCGGCTAGCAGATCGATGGCGTGCGCAGCGGTGCTCATGCTGGCTTCTGGCGCATCAGCCAGCAGTTGGGCCACGGCATGGGGGAGGGACGGGTCCATCAGCGGCTCGTCGCCCTGCACGTTGACCACAATCGCGTCGTCCGCCAGGCCCAAAATGTCGCAGGCCTCGGCCAGGCGGTCGCTGCCGCTGGCGTGGTCGGTGCGCGTCAGCACCGCTTCAACGCCATGGGCTTGGCAGGCTGAGATTATTTCGGGGCTGTCGCCTGCTACCACCACGCGGGGCGTCGCGTGGGTCGCGGGGGTGGCGGGGGTGGCGGGGGTGGCGGGGGTAGCGGGGGTAGCGGGGCTGGTGCCCTGATTGCCGGTGCGTGTTTCAGGGTGCAAAGCGGGGCTGGTCTGCACGCGCTGGGCCACCCGCACAATCATGGGCACGCCCGCAATGTCGGCCAGCGGCTTGTTTGGCAGGCGCGTGGAGGCCAGCCGGGCGGGGATGAGGATGGTGAAGCTCACAGCCCGAGTTCCTCGTCTGTGAGGGTCCTGGCCTCGGTCTCCAGCATGATGGGAATGCCGTCGCGCACCGGGTAGGCCAGGCGCGCGCTGCGCGAGGTCAGCTCCTGCTTTTCGCGGTCGTATTCCAGCGGGCCTTTGGTGACTGGGCAAACCAGCAGTTCAAGAAGTCGTATGTCCATGGGAGGATGATAACTTTTGGGCAGATCAATCATGTGGCCGTGGCGGCGTCAACCATTGCCAGAAACGCGGCATCGAGTGTCACCACCAACGGCACCGCCAGCGCCTGCGGATGCGTGCGCCACAGCTTTGCAGCGTCTTTTTCGGTGCAAATCAGGCTGTAGCCATCGTCCCAATTGCATAACCAGCTATTAAAATTGTAGTGATCTGGTAGCGACTCGGTGTCGGCAAGTGTGAGGCCCTGGCCGCGCAGCATGTCAAAAAACTGCGCGGGGTTGGCAATGCCCGCGACCGCCGCCAGCGGCTGGCCGCGCAACCCGGCCAGTGGCACCGTGCTGCCATCGCTGCGCACGGCGTGGGTGGCCAGGGCGCGCTTCGCCTGGAAGCCACCGTTGAACGCAGGGCGCTGTCCGGTGTGCAGCAGCAGGGTTTGGGTGGGGGGCCACAGAAGGCCACCCGGCGGGTACGCCTTGGTTGTTCTGCTTTGCAAAGGCCTGCGCGGCCAGGGTTCGCGCAACGGCCCTGCAGGCAGCAAAAAACCGTTGCCAATGCCACGGTCGTCAAAAACGCAGATTTCAAGATCGCGCTGCAAAGCGTAGTGCTGAAGTCCATCGTCAGACACGATCACCTGGGTCTCGGGATACTTTGCCAGCAAGGCCTGTGCCGCTTCAACGCGCCTGCTGGCAACAAACACGGGCGCATTCGTCACGCGCTGGATCAAAAGCGGCTCGTCACCCACGTCCTGGGCAGTGCCGCTGGCCAGCACCTCGCGGCAGTCACGCGCGCTGCGCCCGTAACCGCGGGACACCACGCCCACCTTCAGGCCGCGCCCCTGCAAGTGCTTGACCAGCGCCATGACCACGGGTGTTTTGCCAGCGCCGCCTGCGACCACATTGCCGACCACGATCACGCGAACGGGTGCGCGCCAAGTCTCCTGGATGCCTTCCCTGAATTGCCAGCGCCGCACCGCGACGGCAAAGCCGTACAGCAGGGAGATGGGCCAAAGCAGCCACGCCAGCAGGCCGCGACGATGCCACGCCTGTGCCAGGGCGGCCACGGGTTTACTTCTTCCCGGACGATGCCGTGGACTGCGTGGCAAACGTGATTTGCGTCAGGCCGCTGCGCCTGGCCGCCTCCATCACCGTGATGACGGCCTGATGGCGCGCAGAGGCATCGGCGGTGATGACCACCACCGAATCTTTGCCGGCCTTGGCAGCGTCCAGCAGCGCGGCCGACAGAGCTTCGACACTGCGCCCTTGCACCGCCACCCGGTTCACGCCGTAATCGCCGTCACTGCTCACCGTCACCAGCAGTTCTTTTGGGTAATCGCGCTGCGCGTCGGCATCGGCCACCGGTAGCTTGAGCTGCAATTCGGTGAACTTGCTGTAGGTGGTGGACAGCATTAAAAAGATCAGCACCACCAGCAGCACATCAATGAATGGGATCAGGTTGATCTCGGGCTCTTCTTTCTGGCGGGGGCGGAAATTCAATTCATTTCCTCAACGCGTTGAGATGCCGCACCAGGCGCTCGGAAGCCAGTTCCAGTGTCAGCAAATACCCATCCACCCGCGCACGGAAATAGCGCCAGAAAATCAGCGACGGGATGGCGATGATCAGCCCGAACGCGGTGTTGTACAGAGCCACCGAGATGCCATGCGCCAGTTGCGCCGGGTTGCCTCCGGTGGCCCCACCGGCAGGCGACTGCGAGCCAAAAATCTCGATCATGCCCACCACCGTGCCAAACAGCCCCATCAGCGGCGCGGCGGAGGCAATCGTGGCCAGCGCGTTCAGATAGCGCTCCAGCCGGTGCGCGACGACGCGGCCGGTTCCTTCCATCGTGGCGCGCAAATCGGCCTCAGAGCAGCGCGGGTTGATGTTCAGCGCGCGAAAACCGCTGGCCAGCACCTCGCCCAGCGCCGAGTTTTGCTCCAGTTGAGACACCACATCGACCGACGGCACCGAGGTGCGCGACACGCTGAGCGCTTCTTCGAGCAAGTTGGGGGGTGCAACTTTGGCGGTTTTGAGGCTCAGGAAACGCTCAATGATGAGCGCCATGGCCAAAATCGAGCAGGCAACCAGCGGCCAGATGGGCCAGCCTGCGGCTTGTATGATGGAAAACAAAGGAACCCTTCGCGAGTGATGAAACGCTTGGCGATTATGGCCCACACGGAGATCGTTTTTACCCGCGCGAAGGTCGGCACCGGAAACGCCCGGCTCGCCACCGCCAACCCACAAAAACTGTGGATAACTTTGTGAAGAACTTGGGCGGCGCGAGCCGCCAGCCCGCATCCACGCAGCCTTGTGACAGATCGATGACGAATTAAGCAGGAATAAGTTGAATGAAATCAACGGTTTGTGACGGAAACCCGTGCGTTTTGAGTGGTTTTTCCGGTTCAGGCACCCGATTGGCTGGCCTGTGGAGCACTTGCACCCCTGATGCGGCGCAAAAGCCCGCCCAAGCTCATGTCTGAGCCGGACCACCCTGCAATTACGCCGCGAATCTGGCAAGTTGGCGCGCTGTGCCGCGCCATTGCTGACGCGCTGGATGCGCGGTTCAACCCGGCTGCGGTGCGCGGCGAGGTTTCGGGCTTCTCGCGTGCGCCCAGCGGGCATTGCTACTTCTCGCTCAAAGACCAGGACGGCCGCAACAGCGGGCAAATCCGCTGCGCCATGTTCCGCCGCGCGGCCAGCCTGCTGGATTTCGCCCCGCGTGACGGCGAACTGGTCGAGGTGCGCGGCCGGCTGGATGTGTACGGCCCGCGTGGCGATTTGCAGATGATCGTCGAATCCATGAGCCGGGCCGGGCAGGGCGCGCTGTTTGAGCAGTTTTTGAAACTCAAGGCCAAGCTGGAGGCGCAAGGCCTGTTTGAGCAAAGCCGCAAGCGCGCCTTGCCGGTGATGCCGCTCGGCATTGGCGTGGTGACATCGCTCAACGCGGCGGCCCTGCATGATGTGGTAGCCGCGCTGCGTCGGCGTGTGCCGCACATTCCGGTGGTGGTGGCACCAGCACTGGTGCAGGGCAGCAGCGCGCCGGGGGAGATCATGCGTGCGCTATCTAATTTATATCTTCTTACGCATAGTGGACGAGGGCTAGAGGCCGATTTGTGTCATAGAAATGGTAAGAATGCCAGTCCGGACTTGTTTACGCGCAGTGCGGCCTTTGACGCGGGCGCAAACATAAACCCTAACGTCACCCCAAACTTCACTGCCGAAGTCATCCTTGACGTCATCCTGCTGGTGCGCGGTGGCGGCTCGATTGACGATTTATGGGCCTTCAACGACGAGCAACTGGCCCGCGTCATCGCCCAGAGCCCGGTGCCGGTGGTGACCGGCATTGGCCATGAAACCGACTTCACCATCGCCGATTTTGTGGCCGACCTGCGGGCGCCCACACCCACCGCTGCTGCCGAGCTGGTGACCCAGCCGCGTGACGCCTGGCTGGGGACTCTGGAAGCCGTTGAGGGCCGCCTGCAGGACGCGGTGCTGCGGCGAATCGACAGCCAGCACCAGCGGCTGGATGGCGCGGCGTCCCGGCTGGGGCGGCCGTCTGCCCTGGCGGCCCGGCAACGCCTGCGGCTGGCCGCTTCGGCGCAGCGGCTGAAGTTTGCGTCGCTTCAATTTTTGAAGCAGAGTAAGCATGATACACAAGGGCTACAGACACAATTGTCAGCTAGCATGCAGCGGGGACTGGCGCGCCAGCAGGAGCGGCTGGCGCGGGCCTCGCTGCGCCTGGGTCTGCTGGACCCGTCGCTGGTTTTGCAGCGCGGCTACGCCTGGCTGGCGGACGCGCAAGGGCACGCCATCACCAGCGTGCGCCAAGCCCATCCAGCCCAAGCCGTTCGGGCCACGCTGGCGGATGGCACGCTTGATTTGAGGGTTGCAACCGTCTCTGAGGGGCTTTGAGCGCCTGCGGCGGGGCGACCGAGCGCCTGTGGCGGGCTGTCACCGTTGGCCAGCCGGGTTCCGACCCGCGCCAGATAACCTTTTTCTAAACTTCCTACAATCATGAGCCCAAACAAACCACTCACGAGGAAATCATGGAACACACCCTGCCCGCACTGCCTTACGCGATTGACGCCCTGGCCCCGAATTACTCCAAGGAAACTCTGGAATACCACCACGGCAAGCACCACAACGCCTACGTCACCAACCTCAACAACCTGCAAAAGGGCACCGAGTTTGAAAAGATGACGCTGGAAGAAATAATCAAAAAATCCAGCGGCGGCATCTACAACAATTCCGCGCAAATCTGGAACCACACCTTCTTCTGGAGCTGCATGAAGCCTGCAGGCGGTGGCGAGCCTTCGGGCAAGCTGGCAGCGGCCATTACGGCCAAGTGGGGCACCTATGCCGCGTTCAAGGAAGCGTTTGTCAAATCAGCCGTGGGCAATTTTGGCTCCGGCTGGACCTGGCTTGTCAAGAAGCCCGATGGCACCGTAGACATCGTCAACACCGGCGCTGCGGGCACGCCGCTCACCACGGCAGACAAGGCCCTGATGACCGTGGACGTGTGGGAACACGCCTATTACATCGACTACCGCAACATGCGGCCCAAGTTCGTTGAGACTTTTCTTGACAAGCTGGTGAACTGGGGATTTGCCGAGACCAACTTCGCTTGATTCCGCGCCGGATCGCGGCTATCTAGCACGCAATCATCGCAACAGCGAGGTCGCTCATTTCCCGGGTTCGAATGGTGCGCCGCCCAGCCTGGCCCCCGCCTTGATGCCCTTCTTGGCAAACCAGCCCTGGTTCATCTCCAGCACGTAGCGCACCGGTTTGGCTGAGCAATGGGAGTCCAGAGTCTGGGGCTTCATGTCGGCCAGGTTGACGACCACGCCGTCATCGGCCACAAACGCGGCCGTCAAGGGCAGCAGCGTGTTTTTCATCCAGAAGCACTGCTGCGTGGGCTGCTCAAATATAAAGAGCATGCCTTCTGCCTGGGGCATTTCCTTGCGAAACATCAGCCCGACCGAGCGCTCCTGCGGGCTCTGCGCCACCTGGGCGCTGATTTGGTGGATGCCGGCAGTCAGGCGGACCTTTGGCAAATCGGTTTGGGGCGCATCTTGCGCATGTGTGGTGCCGGTCAGCACGGTGCTGAACAACAGAATTGCAATGGCGGCGGGCTTGATGGTGGCGAGGTTCATGGCTCAATTGTGAATCAAGGTTGAATCCGGACAAAAAAATACCCGCACGGGGCGGGCATTTTTTCGACGGGTCAGGAATTGCTTCCCGACCGCATCGGCTAGCAAGCAATTACTTGGCAGCAGGCTTGTCAGCCATTTTGGCTTTCTTGGCAGCCATTTTGTCAGCCTTCATTTTGGCCGAGGCAGCCGCTTTCTCAGCGCGGGCAGCCTTGCGAGCGGCCATTTTGTCAGCCTTCATTTTCTTGGCATCAGCCTTTGCGTCCATTTTTGCAGCGGGAGCGGCGGCGGCAGCCATAGGCTTGGCGGCGGCGGCGGCCGGAGCAGCAGCAGCGGCAGGCGCAGCGGCGGCAGCGGGAGCAGCAGCAGGAGCCTGGGCAAAGGCGCCAACAGCGAACAGACCGGCGATCAGGGTGGCGAGAACTTTGTTCATTTCAATTTCCTTGGGAGAGTGCGGGTTAGGCGTTAGTTTGAAGTTTCCCTCCTGACAAACCAGAAGGCTCATCCGTAACGGGGGTGCTTTGCGCCCGGTTGACAAAGGCTGAAAAGTATTTAAAGCTAAAATTCCTTGCTATCCATTCAAGCCCCACCCCTAACGGAGACGTTTTACATGTACCAGCATATCAAGGTGCCCTCAGAAGGCCAGAAAATCACCGTTAATGCGGACAATTCCATCAATGTGCCTGATCATCCGATCATTCCGTTCATTGAAGGCGACGGCACCGGGCTGGACATCACGCCTGTGATGTTGAAGGTGGTGGACGCAGCCGTGGCCAAGGCCTACGGCGGCATCAAAAAAATCCACTGGATGGAGGTTTACGCCGGTGAGAAATCCACCAATATCTATGGCCCCGATGTCTGGCTGCCTGAAGAAACCCTGCATGCCGTCAAGGACTACGTGGTATCCATCAAGGGCCCGCTGACAACGCCCGTGGGCGGCGGCATCCGCTCACTTAATGTAGCGCTGCGCCAGGAGCTTGACCTGTACGTCTGCCTGCGGCCCATCCAGTATTTTACTGGCGTGCCGTCACCCGTTAAAGAGCCGCAAAAAACCAACATGGTGATCTTCCGCGAGAACTCTGAGGACATTTACGCCGGCATCGAGTTTGAAGCCGAGTCCGACAAAGCCAAAAAACTCATCAAGTTTTTGCAGGACGAGATGGGTGTCAAGAAAATCCGTTTCCCGAACACCTCGGGCATCGGTATCAAGCCAGTGTCCATCGAAGGCACCGAGCGCCTGGTGCGCAAGGCCCTGCAATACACCATTGACAACGACAAGCCCAGCCTGACCCTCGTGCACAAAGGCAACATCATGAAGTTCACCGAAGGTGGCTTTCGGGATTGGGGCTACGCGCTGGCGGCAAAAGAGTTTGGTGCCCAACTGATAGACGGCGGCCCGTGGATGAAATTCAAGAACCCCAAAACCGGCAAGGACATCATCGTCAAGGACGTGATTGCGGACGCCTTCCTCCAGCAAATTTTGCTGCGCCCCGCTGAGTACAGCGTGATCGCCACACTCAACTTGAATGGCGATTACGTGTCTGACGCGCTGGCCGCGCAGGTCGGCGGCATTGGCATTGCGCCGGGCGCGAATCTGAGCGACACGATTGCCATGTTCGAAGCGACCCACGGCACGGCCCCCAAATACGCCGGCAAAGACTACGTCAACCCAGGCTCGGAAATTTTGTCGGCCGAGATGATGCTGCGCCACATGGGCTGGACCAAGGCGGCTGACTTGATCATCAGCTCGATGGAAAAATCGATCTTGAGCAAGAAAGTCACGTATGACTTCGCGCGGCTGATGGAGGGTGCGACGCAGGTGAGTTGCTCGGGATTTGGTCAGGTCATGATTGACCACATGTAGTCGTCAACGCCCATTGCGCTGTGATACGGGCGCAATTACTGCGTTGCAACGCCTTGCCGTGCCTGTGGCACTGTCTACGGCGATGCGCCTTGTCCTTGCACCCGTCTCGCAACGCACTGGGCGTTGACGGAGGCAAACTTCCAAAACCGCTGCAAATCTACATTGCGGCGTTTTTTTCTTGTGGCTTGATGAATGTTGCTTGAATGTAGAAAATCTGTCACCAATTCACTTGGGGGCAGCAGCCACCCGGCGTGCTCGATAGAATCAATTCATGGCAACAAAAACTCCCGAAAAACCTCCGACACCTCTGGTGCGACCTACCGACCCGGATGACGGCGGTGCGGTGGTGATGGAGCGGCGCACCCAAAAGGTCAAGCCGCCGCAGATGTACCAGGTGGTCATGCTCAATGACGACTACACGCCTATGGAGTTTGTGGTGGTGGTGATTCAGGAGTTTTTCAACAAAGATCTTGAAACAGCGACCCAGATCATGCTGAAAATACACTTGGATGGCAAAGCCGTCTGCGGTGTGTATTCAAAAGATGTGGCCGCCACCAAGGTCGACCAAGTATTGGAAGCTGCCAACAAGGCGGGGCATCCATTGAAGTGCTTGAGCGAGCCGGTCGAGTTGTAGGGAATGGGCCGGCTCGTTTTGCTGGCTTTGAAATCGGAATACAGTTAGTCTTCATCCATCACGTCAATTAAATCGTAAGTGACAGCGTCAAGCATCAAAGCAAGGCATAAGGAAATCACATGATCGCCCAGGAATTGGAAGTTAGTTTGCACATGGCGTTTGTGGAAGCGCGCCAGCAGCGCCATGAGTTCATCACGGTGGAGCATTTGCTGCTCGCCTTGCTGGACAACCCGAGCGCCGCTGAGGTGTTGCGCGCCTGTTCGGCCAACATCGACGACCTGCGAAAGTCGCTCGCGAATTTCATCAAGGACAACACACCACAGGTGGCAGGCAGCGATGATGTCGACACCCAGCCCACACTGGGCTTTCAGCGGGTCATCCAGCGCGCCATCATGCATGTGCAGTCCACCGGCAGCGGCAAGAAGGAAGTCACCGGTGCCAACGTGCTGGTCGCCATTTTTGGTGAGAAGGATTCACACGCCGTGTACTACCTCCACCAGCAGGGCGTGACACGTCTGGACGTGGTCAACTTCATTGCCCACGGCATCAAGAAAAGCGACCCGCCGGAGCCCGCCAAATCGGGTGAAGGCCAGTCTGAGAGCGAGGAGGGCGGTGCCGAAAAAAATGAGAAGCAATCGCCCCTTGAGCAATACACCCAAAACCTGAACCAGCTTGCCAAAGACGGCAAGATTGACCCGCTGATCGGGCGCGAGTACGAGGTCGAGCGCGTGATTCAAATCCTGTGCCGCCGCCGCAAAAACAACCCGCTGCTGGTGGGTGAGGCCGGTGTGGGCAAAACCGCGATTGCCGAAGGCCTGGCCTGGCGCATCACGCAGAAAGAAGTGCCTGAGATTCTGGCCGAGTCGGTCGTCTACTCGCTGGATATGGGTGCGTTGTTGGCAGGCACCAAATACCGGGGCGATTTTGAGCAGCGGCTCAAAGGCGTTTTGAAATCCCTCAAAGACAAACCCAATGGCATTTTGTTCATCGACGAAATCCACACGCTGATCGGTGCCGGGGCGGCATCGGGCGGCACGCTGGATGCGTCCAATCTGCTGAAACCGGGCTTGAGTTCCGGTGCCTTGAAATGCATTGGCGCGACCACCTTCACTGAGTACCGTGGCATCTTCGAGAAAGACGCCGCCCTGTCGCGCCGTTTCCAGAAGATCGACGTGGTCGAGCCGACGGTGCAGGAAACCGTTGACATCCTGAAGGGCCTGAAATCACGCTTTGAAGAACACCACAACGTGAAGTACGCGGTGGCGGCTCTGCAGGCGGCGGCTGAACTCAGCGCCAAGTACATCAATGACCGGCATTTGCCCGACAAGGCGATTGACGTGATTGACGAAGCCGGTGCGGCGCAGCGCATTTTGCCCATCAGCAAGCGCAAGAAAATCATCACCAAGACCGAGGTGGAAGAAATCGTGGCCAAGATTGCCCGCATTCCCCCCGCCAATGTGTCCAATGATGACCGCGGCAAACTGCGCACCTTGGAGCGCGATTTGAAAAACGTGGTGTTCGGCCAAGACAAGGCCCTTGACGTGCTGGCATCGGCCGTGAAAATGGCGCGCTCAGGCCTTGGCAAGGGGGACAAGCCGATTGGCTCGTTCCTGTTCAGCGGCCCCACGGGCGTCGGCAAGACGGAAGCCGCCAAGCAGCTGGCCTACATAATGGGCATCGACCTGATCCGCTTTGACATGAGCGAGTACATGGAGCAGCACGCGGTGAGCCGCCTTATTGGCGCGCCTCCGGGCTACGTCGGGTTTGACCAAGGTGGTTTGCTGACCGAGGCCATCACCAAGAAGCCGCATTGCGTGCTGCTGCTTGATGAGATCGAGAAAGCGCACCCTGCGATCTTCAACGTGCTGCTGCAGGTGATGGACCACGGCACCTTGACCGACAACAATGGGCGCAAGGCCGACTTCCGCAACGTGATCATTGTCATGACCACCAATGCGGGCGCCGAGACCATGAACAAGGCGTCGATTGGCTTTACCAACCCGCGTGAGGCGGGCGACGAGCAGGCTGACATCAAGCGCCTGTTCACGCCGGAGTTCCGCAACCGTCTGGATGCGACGGTCAGCTTCAAGTCGCTCGATGAGAATGTCATCCTGCGTGTGGTGGACAAGTTTCTGCTGCAGCTTGAGACCCAATTGGCCGACAAAAAGGTTGAGGTCACTTTCACCGACAAGCTGCGCAAGCACCTTGCCAAGAAGGGCTTTGATCCGCTGATGGGTGCCCGCCCGATGCAGCGCCTGATTCAGGACACGATCCGCCGTGCGCTGGCCGATGAACTGCTGTTTGGCCGTCTGACCGATGGTGGCCGCCTGACGGTGGACATGGACATCACCACCGATGAAAAAGGTGTTGAGACCGGCGAGGTGGCGCTGGACATCCAGCCGCTGCCCAAGAAAGAAGGCAAGGCCAAGCCAGAGGCTCAAGAAGCCACGGCAGATTAAAGGGAAACTTGGGCGCGGAGGGCTTCTACCCGCGCCCGGTTGACCCCGAAATCTTTTTGACCAAGGCGGCTGGATGATCGCACCTGGATCACCCCATTGGGCTTGTCCAGCCAGAACTCCAGGTCATCGGTGAATTTCAGCAGGGCGGTGGAGCTTTGCGCGTAGATGTAGCCGGGTTCGCGTTTCACCAACACGGTGCGCTCTGTTTTTGAAAGCGCCGCTGCCAGTTTGTCCATCGCGTGTTCACCATCGCCTGCAAACTTCAGCGGCGCAATCGATGCGTATTCCTTTTGCGGATGGTCCCGGTACAGCCCTGCCTGGCTGCTGACGCAGTTGGGAGTTTTAGAGAGGCCTTTGAGCCGCCCCTCAGTCACGCCGAGCCCGCTGGGGACCTGGCCCGCAAGCAGGCCCAGCTGCCCTGCAATGACCAGGCCAATGCCGATCACCAGCACCCCGGCAACCAATACACCCAGAATATTCATGATTAGTCCGTTGAAGGGACGCGCCCATTGAGTCGCCATAAGAATTGCAAGAATACCGCAAGCAGCGCTGGAGCCGCGCTGCGCTGAATTATTTGAACCCCACCCGGTCCAGCATCTGCTGCACCTTGACCTGGTTCATGCCGACCACGCTGATAGGAATGGTCTCGCTCCTGAAGCTGCCACCCGTCATGGCCTTGAGCGCCGGGTTGGTCACCACAACGCCCGCAGCCACGGGCCACTCGTTGTTGCCATTGGCAAAATAATTTTGCGCCTCCGGGCTGGCCAGGTACTCCAGAAACTTCACCGCGTTGGCCTGGTTTTTCGCATTTTTGGCGACGGCACCGCCTGCAATATTCACGTGCGTGCCCCAGGACTCCTGGTTGGGAAATACCACGCCCACGCGTTCGGCAATCACTTTGTCTTCGGGCGCGCTGGACCGCATGATGCGCGCCAGGTAGTAGGTGTTGGTCACGGCAATGCCGCATTCGCCCGACGCCACGCCCTTGATCTGGTCGCTGTCGCCGCCCTTGGGGTCACGCGCCATGTTTGCCACCATGCCCTTGAGCCAGGCCTCGGCTTTGGCTTCGCCCAGGTGCTCGGTCACGGCGCCAAACAGGCTCAGGTTGTACGGATGCGAGCCGGAGCGGATGCACAGCTTGCCCTTATTCTTGGGGTCGCCCAGCTCTTCGTAGGTGTCAACGTCGGCCTTGTTGACCTTGAGCTTGTCATACACCACAACGCGCGCGCGGGTGGAAAAGCCAAACCATGGTGTGCTACCGTCAGTGGATGGCTTGGCTCGCAGCTGGGCTGGAATCGCGTCTTCCAGAAGTTTGGACTTGATGGGCTGGAACAGGCCTTCGACTTCACCCTTGTACAGGCGGGCGGCGTCGACCAGCAAAATCACGTCGGCGGGCGATGCCGTGCCTTCGGCCTTCAGGCGCGCCAGAATGCCCGCGTCGTCGGCATCCACCCGGTTGATCTTGATGCCGGTGGCTCTGGTGAAATTGGTGTACAGCGCCTCATCGGTCGAATAATGGCGTGCCGAGTAGAGGTTGACCACCTGCTCCTGGGCCTGGGCTCCAACGGTTGCGGCTGCGCAGCCAAGAAAAAGGGCGGTAGCGATGGCGACTCGGGTTTGTTTCATAAAGTAGGTTTTGTTTGGCGGTGGCCGACGGCAGGATGGCTGTAAGCAGGACGGGAAAACTGGGTCGCTGAGACGATGAGACGATGAGACGATGAGACGATGAGACGACAATTATTCAATGATAAAACAAACGCGAATCATTCGCAATCCATATTTTAGACGCTTTCCGAGGGGAACTGCATCCGCCCGGTCGACGGTGGGGGCATTCGGACTTTCCATCACAACCGCATTCACAACCGCCGCCGCCGTCGTATTTTTGCTCGCGCTCGCGGGCTGCGTGACCCGGCCCGTAGACAAGCCGCCGGTGCCGGAACCACCGCTCGCAACGACCCAGCCCCAGCCTCCCAAGCGCCCGCCAAAAATCGGCCTGGCCCTGGGCGGCGGCGCGGCGCGCGGCTTTGCACACGTGGGTGTGATCCAGGTGCTGGAAGAGGCGGGCCTGCGCCCCAGCCTGGTGGCCGGCACGTCGGCGGGCAGCCTGGTCGCAGCCATCTACGCCAGCGGCAAAACGGGTGCCCAGCTCCAGCAGGTGGCTGAGACGATGGAAGAAGCCGCCATTGCCGACTGGACGCTGCCGATTTTCAACCGGGGCATGTTTCGCGGCGAGGCGCTGGCCCGCTATGTCAACAAGGTGGTGGATGGCAAACTGATCGAGAGTTTTCCCATGCCGCTGGGCATTGTCGCAACCGACCTGAACAGCGGGCAGGCCGTGCTGTTTCAGCGGGGCGACACGGGCACGGCGGTGCGGGCGTCCAGCGCCGTGCCGGCCGTGTTCCAGCCAGTCAAAATCGCCGGGCACGAGTATGTGGATGGCGGGCTGGTAGCCCCGGTGCCGGTGCGCTTTGCCCGCCAGATGGGGGCCGAACTGGTGATTGCGGTGGACATTTCCAGCGCGCCGGAAAGCAATCCGGCCAATGACACGTTGCAGATCCTGCTGCAAACATTTGCCATCATGGGCAAGAGCATCAATAGTTTTGAGTTGCAAGGGGCCGACTTGGTGGTGCGCCCCACCTTCACCGGCCTGTCCAGTGCCGACTTCGCCACCCGCCGGCGCGCCATTGAGGCGGGCCGCCAGGCGATGCTGCAACTGCTGCCGCAGTTAAGGGTCAAAATGGCAGAGTTGGCGCGCTCGCCCTGAACCCGGTCCGGGCATTGAAGCGCATTGAAACCGGTTTGGCATTCCCTTTTTGAGAGATGTTTTCAGAACACTATGAAAAATATAGCTACTCATGCACTGTGGACAAGGGCTAGAGGCACTTTTTATGGTTTTTTAGGATGTTTTGGCCTGTTTTTGCTGTGCGGCCTGCCGTCCGCAGCGCAAACCAATGCCACGTCAGGCTACCCTACGCAAGCTGTCCGCCTGGTTGTGCCGTTCACAGCGGGCACCGGCATGGACACCATTGCCCGTGCCGTGGCGCCGCGCCTGAGCGAGCGTTTGGGCCAGCCGGTGGTGGTGCAAAACGTGGCCGGCGCCAGTGGCAATATCGGGTCTGACCAGGTGGCTAAATCCAACCCGGATGGACACACCCTGCTGGTGGGGGCCAACACGATGCTGATCGCCACACAGTTGTACAAAAACGTGCCGTTTGACCCGGTGCGGGATTTCTCGCCCATCTCCATGGCCGCCTACGGCACCTTGATGCTGGTGGCCAACCCGAAGACCAGCTTCAAGACGCTGCCCGATTTGTTGGCTCAGGCACGCGCCAGGCCGGGCAGCATCACCTATGGCTCACCGGGCGTCGGTACGCCGCACCACATGGCGATGGAGCTGTTTAAATCGCACGCAGGGCTGTTTATGCTGCACGTGCCTTACCGGGGCACGGCAGGGTACACGCAGGACCTGCTGTCGGGCGAAATCATGACGGGTTTCCTGCCGGTGCACATTGCGCAGGCGTTTGTGGCAGCGGGCAAACTCAACGCGCTGGCAGTGGGCAGCGCGAAGCGCCATCCGCTGGCACCCACCGTCGCAACCTTGCAGGAACTGGGCCAAAAAGGCGTGGAGGCCGACATGTGGTACGCGTTTTTTGCCCCTGGCAAAACACCTGCACCCGTGGTGGCGCGGCTTAACGCCGAGATTGCCAGCATCCTCAAACTGCCCGAGGTGCGTGACCTGCTCGGCCGTGTCGGTCTGGATGCCGATTCGTCATCGCCCGAAGCCTTAAGCGCCATCGTGCGCAAAGACTACCCGCGCTGGGGCGAAGTCATCAAGACCAACAGCATCAAGGCGGAATGAATTTTCTGAATTGGCGCAGCACGCGAGGCCCGGGCGCGTTTAGAAATCCATTTGCAGGGATGAAGTGCAAGGCGCCCGGAGCACAGCAACCGGAACGTACTTCGGGTACGTGAGGATTGCGAGCACCGCGCAACGCAGCAATTCGCCCTGCAAATGGATTTATAAATGCGCCCAAAAAAAAGGGCCAGTCTTGCGACTAGCCCTTAAGGGATCCCTGAACCGTGAGGTTTCGAAAGGACCCGAGGAGACAACTAGTAGAAACTTGTTCGGGTGAATAAGTTCCTTGAAACCGATTAAAGTGAAGTATGTCAGGGTTTTCCCTCGCGGTTTAGAGTTTCGACTCCAAACCGCCAGCAATTTTCTCAATACTTCACTTTTGCGTGACTAATTAACGCTTTTTCGCTACGGCCTTGGTGGCGTTCATTGCGGTTGACGCTGCATTGTTGAAATTCGTTTCAGCCACATCGGTGGCCTGCTTCACAGCTTTTTGCACGGACTCAAGCGCGTTGTTGGCAGCGGACACGGCGCTTTTGAACATCGCAACAGCGGTCTCGGACCCAGCCGGTGCATTTTTGGCGGCGGCGTCAACCAGACCCGTGATTTTCTTCTGCATGTCAGCGGCCTGGCCTTCAACAGTCTTGGTGAACTCTGCCGTGGAGCTGGACGCGATTTCATACAGGTGACGGCTGTAGGCAGCGGTCTTTTCGGCCAGGGGCTGGAACATGCTCGATTGCAAGGCCAGCAGCTCTTGGGCGTCTTTCACGCTCAAAATGGCTTTGGCGTGGTCACCGGCTTCAGCCATGGCGGCTTTGGAAGCCGTCATGTTCAATTCAACAATTTTCTCGACGCCTTCAAAGGCCTTGCTGGTCAGGCCCAACAGGGTTTCCATGTTGGCTTTGTGGGAGGCCATAACTTGATCAACGGTCAACATATCAATATCTCCAAAAAAAAATAGGGTGGTACAAAATATCTGCGCCGTAACTCGGGGCTTGCCTTGATTGGGCCGACCTGAATTTTCAGTTCGGCTTATGTTGCAGTGCAGCATGATTTGGATTATAGGGATTTCCCGTAGTGATGCAAGTGTCTTTTGTTGCAATGCAGCAAATTAGAAGGCGTTTTCTAAAGCTGCGTTTTTCACACTGCTGACACAATGCGGGCCAGTTTCCCGATGATTTCTGCACGCTCCCATGCACGCTTACATGCACGCTTACTACGCCGACCAGTTTGTCTTGCCGCTGCCCGAAGGCCACCGCTTCCCTATGGCCAAATACGCCATGCTGCGCAACCGCCTCGCACTGGAATTGCCCGGTGTGGCGATGCTTGATGCGCCGCGCGCCAGCGATGGCGAGCTGGCCCTGGCGCACTACCCTGCCTACATTGCCGCCATCCAGAATGGCACGCTCAGCGGCTCCGCCATGCGCGAGATCGGCTTCCCCTGGAGCCCTGCCATGGTGGAGCGCTCAAGGCGCTCTGTAGGGGCCTCTGTGGCGGCCGTGCGGCATGCCATGCAGGGGGATGGTGTGGCCGCCAACCTTGCAGGTGGCACGCACCACGCCAGCGCCGACAAAGGCAGCGGGTTTTGCGTGTTCAACGACATTGCCGTGGCGGCCCGCCTTGCGCAGGCGGAATATGCGCGGGCCAACGCGCGACGCTTCGGATTCTCACTGCCTTCCAGCGATGCTCTGGCGCTGATTGAAGCGCCGCAGCGGCAGTCCGGAGCAGTGCTCAAGGTGGCTGTGATAGACCTGGACGTGCACCAGGGCAACGGCACGGCCAGCATCTTCAAAACCGACGACAGCGTTTTCACCCTGTCTGTGCACGGCGAAAAGAACTTCCCGCATCGAAAGGAGCCTGGCGATCTGGACGTGGACCTGCCGGACGGTTGCGGTGATGCCGACTACCTGCACGCGCTTGAAGTTGCGCTGGACGAGCTGGAACGCCGCTTTCAGCCCGGCCTGGTGATTTACCTGGCCGGTGCCGACCCGTTTGAGGGCGACAGGCTGGGCCGCCTCAAGCTCAGCTACGACGGGCTTGAAGCACGTGACCGGCGCGTGTTTGACTGGTGTTTCACCCGGCAAATCCCGCTGGCGCTGGCCATGGGCGGCGGCTATGGCGTGAAGATTGAAGAGACCGTGCAGGTGCAGGTCAACACCTACCGCGTGGCGCTGGGGTACTGGCAGCGCTGGCAGGACAGGCTGGACCGCATGACCCGAACGGGGTGACCCGCAGGCGCTGGCAGAATCAGCACTTTCAAGTCAACGCTTTCACGTGTTGGCTAAAACCACAGACGCTTGCGCAATCGCCCTTATGACGACATCCATTCCAAATGCCTCCACCGTTGACGCTGCGGCGGTTGACGCCGCCATCACCTCGCGCATGTCCACCCGTGCCTTCACCCAGGCGCCGGTCAGCCGCGAGACAATCACGGACATCCTGCAAGTGGCCAGCCGCGCGGCATCAGGCACCAACACCCAGCCCTGGCGCGCCTACGTGCTGCTGGGGGCCAGCCGCGACACGCTGGTTGCCAAAGTCTGCGCCGTGCACGACGCCATCCGCGCCAACCCCACGCTTGCCGCCGACTACCGCGAGGAATATGCCTACTACCCCGAGAAATGGGTCAGCCCCTACATCGACCGCCGCCGCGAAAACGGCTGGGGCCTGTATGGCCTGTTGGACATTGGCAAGGCCGACAAAGACAAGATGCACGCGCAGCACCAGCGCAACTACCGTTTTTTTGACGCGCCCGTGGGTCTGATGTTCACCATCGACCGCGTGCTCAACAGCGGCTCCATGGTGGATTACGGCATGTTTTTGCAAAGCATCATGGTGGCCGCGCGCGGGCGCGGGCTGCACACTTGCCCGCAGGCGGCGTGGAATGGCTTCAGCAAAATCATCCTGCCGCACATTGGCGCCGGGCCCGGTGAAATGCTGGTGTGCGGCATGGCGCTGGGTTTTGCCGATGAGCGCGCGCTGGTCAACACCTTCCATACGCCGCGCGTGCCAGTGGCAGACTTCACCCATTGGCTTGACTGAACCGCGCCCTGCTCAACCCATACTGCGAACGGCCACCCATGATCATCACCAGCCTGCTTGATACCGACCTCTACAAGTTCACCATGATGCAGGTGGTGCTGCACCAGTTTCCGGGTGCGCAGGTGGAGTACCGGTTCAAGTGCCGCAACTCTGGTGTTGAGCGTGGAAGCAACGGCAAGGCCAGCATCAACCTGGCGGCGCACGTGGCCGAAATCCGCGATGAAATCCGCGCCCTGTGCAGCCTGCATTTCCAGGATGCCGAGCTGGCGTACCTGCGCTCGATGCGGTTTATCAAAAGCGATTTTGTGGATTTTTTGGGGCTGTTCAAGCTCAACGAAAAATACATCACCGTCACCGCATTGCCCAGCGGCGAGATCGACATCACCATCCGCGGCCCATGGCTGCATGCGATTCTGTTCGAGATACCCGTGCTGGCCATCGTCAATGAGGTCTACTTCCGCAACTTGCATCGGCTGCCCGATTTTACCGAAGGCCGCCGTCGGCTTGACTTGAAAATCGAGCAACTGCGCGCCCCCGGCCTGGCCGACCTCAAGATTGCAGACTACGGCACCCGCAGGCGTTTTTCCAAAGCCTGGCACGACGAGGTGCTGCGCGTGCTGTCCAGCAAACTCGGCACTGCGCAAAGCCCTGGCAACATGGCCGGTGTGCAGGGCCAACTGGCCGGCACCAGCAACGTGCTGTGGGCCATGAAGCTGGGCCTTACGCCCTTGGGCACGATGGCGCATGAGTACCTGCAGGCGGCGCAGGCCCTGGGCCCGCGCCTGCGCGACAGCCAGGTGTTTGGCTTTGAGTCGTGGGCCAAAGAGTACCGGGGCGACCTGGGCATTGCGCTAAGCGACGTGTACGGCATGAACGCTTTCCTGCGCGATTTCGACATGTATTTCTGCAAGCTGTTTGACGGCGCCCGCCACGACAGCGGCGACCCATTCCAGTGGGGCGAGCGCATGCTTGACCATTACGTCAAAAACCGTGTCGATCCCAAAACCAAAATCCTCATCTTCAGCGACGGCCTCACCGTGCCCCGCACCATCGAGCTGTACCAGCAGTTCCGGGGCCGCTGTCAGCTCGCCTTTGGCATTGGCACCAACCTGACCAATGACCTGGGCTACGAGCCGCTGCAAATCGTCATCAAAATGGTGCGCTGCAATGGCCAGCCGGTGGCCAAGCTGTCAGACACGCCGTCCAAAAACATGTGTGATGACGAGAAGTACCTCGCTTACCTGAGGCAGGTGTTCGAGATCGACAGTCCCGCATGAAAAAGATGGCAACCCGGGTGAAGTTGCTGCGCTGGCCCACCGCCGCACTGCTGGCGCTGGCGTGGCCCTGCGCTGCGTTTGCAGCCAGCTTCGATGGCAGCCAGCTGTCGGTGATCTGGGCGATTCCCTTCGTCGGGATTCTGCTGTCCATTGCCCTGTGCCCGTTGCTGGTGCCGGCCATCTGGCACCACCACTTTGGCAAGATATCGGCAGCCTGGTCGCTGGCTTTTTTTCTGCCATTCGCGGCGATGTTTGGCGCGGGCGTGGCGACCAGCAGCCTGGTGCATGCCCTGCTGGCGGAATACATCCCCTTCATCATCCTGCTGACGGCCCTGTTCACCGTGGCGGGCGGCATCTACATCCGTGGCAACCTGCACGGCAGCCCGGCATTGAACACGGGCATTCTTGCAACCGGCGCTGTGCTGGCGAGTTTCATGGGCACAACCGGGGCTTCCATGCTGCTCATCCGCCCGCTCATCCGGGCCAATGACAACCGCGTGCATGGGGCGCACATCGTCGTGTTCTTCATCTTCATCGTGTCCAACGCAGGCGGCGCACTGACGCCACTGGGCGATCCGCCGCTGTTTCTGGGGTTCTTGAAGGGTGTCGATTTTTTCTGGACGGTCGGGTACATCCTGCCAGAGACAACGTTCCTTGTCGGTTCATTGCTTGCGATTTTTTACTTCCTCGACTCCTGGTTTTATCGCCGTGAGGGTGTGTTGCCCGTAGACCCTACGCCGGATACAAAGCGGATTGGTTTTGATGGCGCCATTAACTTCTGGTTGCTGGGTGCTGTAGTCGGCCTTGTGCTAATCAGCGGCTTCTGGAAGAGCAGCATCGTGTTCCACCTCGCTGGCACAGATGTAGGGCTGCCTGGGCTGGTGCGAGACATTGGCTTGATTTTTGTAACTTTCATCTCATTGAAGCTGACGCCAGACAAAGTTTATGAGGACAACCAGTTCTCCTGGGGGCCGATGCTCGAAGTTGCCAAGTTGTTCGCGGGCATCTTCCTCACCATCATTCCCGTGATTGCCATGTTGCGCGCCGGATTGAACGGGCCATTCAGCGCGATCGTTTCTGCCGTGACGCGACCCGACGGGCAACCCGACCCGGCCATGTATTTCTGGGCCTCCGGGTTCTTGAGTTCCTTTCTCGACAATGCGCCGACCTACCTGGTGTTCTTCAATACTGCCGGGGGTGACCCAAAGGTGTTGATGACGACCATGGCCTCCACACTGGCGGCCATCTCTGCGGGCTCGGTGTTTATGGGGGCCAATACCTACATTGGCAATGCGCCCAACATGATGGTCAAGTCCATCGCCGAAGAGCGTGGCGTCAAGATGCCCAGTTTCTTTGGCTACATGCTGTGGTCGGGGGGCATTCTGGTGCCGCTGTTTGTCATCATGACCTTTATCTGGTTCAAGTAAGTGCGTCAGTTTCCTATTGACTATGTAGCAAACTATTCAATTTCTACGTGGGATAGCGCCCCGTTTATTCTCCAATGTTCGAACAAACCTTCAAAAACATAGACGACATCCTGCACAAAGACGCAGGCTGCACCAGCGAGCTGGACTACACGGAGCAATCTTCCTGGCTGCTGTTTCTGAAATACCTGGACGCGCTGGAGTCCGACAAAGCGCTGGAAGCCGAGCTGGACGGCAAAACCTACCAATTCTTCATCGACAAGCCCTACCGCTGGGAGAGCTGGGCCACGCCCGATTCGACACGGAAACAGGCTGGAATTGCAGACTCGGTTCGATCACTTGAGTCAGAGTGCCAAGCGCTCGAATCCATCTACCAGCGCAAGATCGCCGCGCTGGACGATCTGAAAAATCTCTGTTGCACCAGGCCTTTGCGGGTCTTCTCTACGGTCGCGCCATGACCGTTCCACCAACCCCGGCAACACTGTTCATTTTGGAACATCTTCTGGAAATGGTCATCGAACCCGAATGGTTCGATGCAACCAAGGAGAAATTGAGCGGCGCTGCGGTTCTGACTGGGCTATTGGACTACGGCTTGTTCGCAGACAAGGTGCCGCCCTGCTTCACCTCCGAGGGGTTGGCGGCCATTGCGTCTGCTTCCATGTCTGCCGTTCTTGAAGAAACAGACGACAAAAAATTGGCGAGCTTCCTTGAGAAACGCGACCACGACTACATAAGGTATGTGGCACTGCGCGACATCAATGTCCCAAGGCATCTTGGCATTCCGCAGCCGGAAGCCTATGCCGTCCAGTCGCTGGCAATCTCCCGGCACTGGAAAGAGATTTCGACCCACTGCAACCAACCCAGTCCGGCCATCAGTCGAATCCACGTTCGACACACCGGCAGCGGCAGCATCTTCGAGATGAATTACAAGGGCAGAGAGCGCTACCAGCTAGAAGAGGACGAAATCCGTTGGATGGCCGGTGCGCAGTACGTTGTCCATGCCGACGTTGCTTCGTGCTTTCCGAGCATCTACACGCACTCCATTCCGTGGGCCTTGCATGGAAAAGTAGTTGCCAAAAAGTCGACCAGCATCACAGCGCTTGCAGGCAACCTTCTGGACAAATGCACGCAGAACACCCGCGACAAGCAGACCAACGGCCTGCTAATTGGCCCGCATTCCTCCAACATCATTGCCGAAATCATCCTCACAAAAATTGATGCCGAGTTGCAGGCCAAAGGATATTCAAGACTTGCGCGCCACATTGATGACTACGCTTTTTATGCAGACGACTTTGCGCAAGCGGAGCGGTTTGTTAAAGACCTAGGGATGTGTTTGCGTGGCTTTGAGGTGTCACTCAATGACATGAAGACCCGCATCTTGCCGTTGCCACGACCCAGCACCGAAAACTGGATTCAAAGACTGAATCGCTTTGCGTTTCCCAACGATGAAGAAGTCCGGTTTTCGATCGTTCGATCGTTTCTTGATCTGGCCCTGGAGTGCGCGCAGGCGGCGGGCAAGTCCACCCCACTGAACTACGCCATCAAAGCGCTGTCAAACCCCAAGAGCCCGCGCAAGCTCAATGAACGTGCCAGAAGGCTTTACGTGCTGGAGGCCATGAACCTGGCCCTGGCGTATCCCTATCTTGCACCGCAGTTGGACAAGCACGTTTTTAACCGGTACGGGCACGACGATTTGGCGGTGCAAGTCGCCGAGTTCTCCAGTGCGCTTGCAAAAATGGGGTTGCGCAAGCTGTACCCGGATGCGATTGCCCATGCGCTGTACTACGTGTTGAAGCACGGTGTTGCGCTCAGCCTGGATGACAACGACCTCAAGGAAATCGTTGCCCTGGATGATTGCATCGCCAATGTGTTGCTGCTGGAATATGCGACGCGGCACAAGCGTACCAAGGTGGTTTCAGCGATCAAATTGCGGGCCAATGAAATTAAGACTACTGATTCGCGCGAGAAGGACAAAAACTGGCTTCTGATCTATCAGCTCTGGTCAGTGAAAGATCTCAAGGGCAACGGACAAGCGTTTTTGGCCGAGTTGAAAACCAAAGACTTCAAATTTTTCGATATACCTGCATCCAAGGGAGCGCCAACGTCATGATGGTTGCCATCGACTCTTGGACGCGACATGAAGTTGACTATGTTGGGCTGTCCCTAGACCCTCCGTGGCCACCGTCGGACCTCTATAGAATCGGTTGATATGGAGCGCATTCAGTCGATCAACCCTGACCGTCTTGCGTGGTGTTGCGCAGATCGTGGCATCACGGTGGACGAGTGCGCATCTGAGGTGGGCATTCCCACCGCGAATTTGAGCAGGGTTCTGGCGGGCGAACCGGGCCTCACATTCAACCAACTGCGCAAATTGGCGGACTATTTCGGTCGCGGGGTTCTGTTCTTTCTGGAGCCTGAGGAGGTAGATGCGGCCCAAGTGCATTCCCCTCAGTTCCGCACGCTGGCCAACCAGAAACCGGAGTTGTCTGCCCGGGTCAAGGCATTGATAGAGCGCGTGGAACGGCAGCGCGCCGTTTACCTAACCCTTCGAGAGGAATTGGACGATGCGGACCTTCCTCGCTACAGCCCGCCCGATCTCTTCAAACTAGACGCAGTGGAGGCAGCCCGAAAGGTCCGCCGGTGGCTTGGGCTGGCAGACACCAATGACTTTGACACTTACCGCAGCGCGGTGGAGGGTAAGGGGCTACTGGTGTTTCGCAGCAATGGTTACAACGGGGGATGGCAGATTGCCAAAGAGAGTCCGATTCTTGGCTTCTCGTTGTTTGATCCGGCGTGCCCGGTCATCGTGGTGAAGAAACAATCTGCCGACCCTCAGCAGACGTTTACCTTGATGCATGAGCTGGGCCATGTGCTTTTGCACAAGGCCAGTTCCATTGACGACGACCGCGACATGCAGTCCTACGATGGCCGCGAGCGTGAGGCCAATGCATTTGCCGGAAATCTGTTGGTACCAGAATCGTTTTTGCTCTCCATCCGCGATGCAGACCGGCCCGCAGATGTTGCGAAGTTTGATGGGTGGCTATTGAGGCAGCGCAAGGCTTGGGGCGTGAGCTGCGAAGTGATTTTGCGCCGTCTGATGGACGCAGGACGCTTGCCGCGTGACGAATATGCTGCCTATCGCAATTGGCGCAGCAACAACGTGCTCGCAATGGACGAAGGGGGTAGCCGCGCCTACCGCAATCGGGAACCTAAACATGTTTTTGGCGATACCTATGTGCGCACAGTGCTGGATGCCCTGAGTGCTCGCCACATCACGCTGGCCAAGGCCAGCAGCTACCTGGACAACCTGAAGATTAAAGACATACACCTGCTGAAGCAACACTTTGCAGGTGTTTGACGCGTCATCCATGATCTACGCTTGGGACAACTACCCCTTGCAGCAGTTTCCCGGATTGTGGGAATGGATGGCAGGGCAAATTGATGACGGTAATCTGAAAATGCCTGGCGTGGCGATGGAAGAAGTTACACGCAAGGCACCTGAGTGTGGAAAGTGGCTGAAAGACAGTAATTTGGAACTGTTGGATATGACCAATGCGATTCTTCAAGATGCCATGCGTATGAAAGGCTTGCTTGGAATCATTGGAGACAAGTACGGTGGTGGGGTTGGAGAAAACGATTTGTTCATCATCGCAACGGCGCGAGCACAGCAGGCCGAGCTTGTGAGTGATGAACGCTGGCAGCCCGCCGCACCCCGAAAACTTGAGAACTGCAAAATTCCGGCTGTATGCGATATGAATGCGGTCGCGGTTCGCTGGATCAATTTCCTTGATTACATCAAGCGGTCGAACGCGGTGTTTCGATAGCCCCTGCCCATGAACGAAGCAGAAACCCGCGCCTCGAATCCCTCTACCGAGGCAAACTCAGCGCCCTGGACGAACTGAAAAAATCCCTGCTGGCCCAGGCTTTCAGCGGGGCACTTTAAGCGCGCACCCGTTTTGCAATTGCAAGAATATTTGTTGCATGTAACGAATGATTTGCCTAAAATGTTGCATGTAACGGTGCAAATGAGGATCAAAAATGGCCACAGCAACATCAGAGCGGGTGCAAAAGCACCGCATTGCACTGCGCGAATCCGGCCTGCGGCCGGTGCAAATTTGGGTGCCAGACACACGCCGCGCCGGTTTTGCCGAGGAATGCAAGCGCCAGTCCCTGCTGCTGGTAGACGACGCTCAAGAGCGCGACACCACCGACTGGCTGCAAGCGGTTGCGGACACTGAGGGCTGGCAGTGAAGCGTGGTGATGTGGTCACGGTCGCCCTGCAAGGCGATCGGGGCAAACCCCGCCCGGCGCTGGTGATTCAGTCAGATTTATTCGACGCACACCCTTCCGTGACGATTCTCCCGGTCACCAACGATTTGCGCGCCACGCCCTTGTTTCGTATTACCGTTCAGCCCAGCCAAGACAACGGGCTGAGCAAGCCCTCGCAGGTGATGGTGGACAAACCGCAATCGGTTGGCCGCGACAAGATTGGCGACGTGGTGGGACATTTGGACGATGCCGCCATGCTGGCCGTGAACCGGGCGCTGGCCGTTTTTCTGGGATTGGCCTGATGCACCCCCTGATTCCAGGAACGAACTGGGTTAAATCCAAATATCGCACGATTTGACTGATTCGCGTGATATTGCTAAAGTGTCAGCACCGTCACCCTGTGACCGTTGAAAGCGAGGCCACCCCATGCAAACCTATACCGCCAATGAAGCCAAAACCCGGTTTGGAGAGTTTCTGGACCGGGCGCAGCGTGAGCCCGTGCGTGTGATGCGGCATGACCGCGTGGTGGGTGTGATGGTGAGTGCCGAAGACTACGAAGCCATGCGCGCTTTTTATGCGGACCGCCTGCGCAAGACCATGGATGAAACGGCGCAGATGGCAGAGCGGGCCGGGTTGACGCCAGAAATACTCGACCAACTGCTGGCAGACGAAAGCTGAAAGGGTGGTGCATCGCAGACCTTTCAAGGTGGTCATTGACACCAATTTCTGGATCAGTGGTCTATTAACAAGAACCGGCCCACCGGCCCAAATGACGCGCAGAGTGGTGCGAGACGGGCAGCCAGTTTTTACTGCCCAAACTTTTGCAGAGTTAAAAGACCGTATTTGGCGGCCCAAGTTCGACCGCTACGTCACTATCGAGCAAAGAAAAAAGCTGCTCAGCGATATTGAGTCCAGTGCACTCTGGGTGAACGTGCCGCTCACTATTGCTGGTGCCACCTATTGCCGTGATGCTGCAGACGACATGTTTATTCATGCAGCATTGGCAGGGCAGGCCACTTGGCTTGTGACAGGTGATAACGATTTACTGTGCTTGCACCCCTTGGATAACTTGCAGATTCTGTCGCCCCGCGAAGGGCTGGACGAGTTCGAGCGGATGAGTCCGACGCCACGATGAACGAAGCCGAAACTCGCGCCGAGCACATTGACCCGGCCCTCAAAGCCGCTGGCTGGGGTGTGGTGGAAGGCAGCCGCATTCTGCGTGAGCATGGCATCACCCAGGGGCGTTTGCAGGGCGGCGGCAAACGGACCAAACCCGAGATTGCCGACTACGTGCTGGTGTACCGCAACACCAAGCTGGCCACGGTAGAGGCCAAGGCCTGGGACAAGCCCTATACCGAGGGCGTGGGCCAAACCAAGGGCTACGCTGCCAAGCTGGCCGTGCGTTTTGCTTATGCCACCAATGGGCAGCAGATTTACGGCATTGACATGGCTACCGGCACCGAGAGCGACGTGGCCTCATATCCCAGCCCGCATGAGATGTGGAGCCAGACCTTTACCGAAACTGATGCCGCTAGTGTCAATTCCGCCGCTTCATGGCGCGACCGCTTTGCCGCCGTCCCGTTTGAGGACAAGGGAGGCACCTGGCAGGGGCGCTACTACCAGGACATTGCCACAACGCGGGTGCTGGAAGCCATTGGGTCCGGACGCGACCGCATTCTGCTGACGCTGGCCACTGGCACCGGCAAGACTTTCATTGCATGTCAGTTGGCGTGGAAGCTGTTTCAGAGCCGTTGGAATTTGAAAGACTGGAAAGAAAGCGGCGAGCCGATGCGTCGCCCGCGCGTGCTGTTTCTGGCCGATCGCAACATTCTGGCGGACCAGGCCTACAACGCGTTTTCGGCTTTCCCCGACGATGCACTGGTGCGCATAGGCCCAGCAGAAATAAGCAAAAAAGGTCGCGTGCCCAAAAACGGCAACATCTTTTTCACCATCTTCCAAACCTTCATGAGCGGGCCAGGAAAAGATGGACAACCGGCACCGTATTTCGGGGAGTACCCGCCAGACTTCTTTGACTTCATCATCATTGACGAATGCCACCGGGGCCGTGCCAATGACGAGGGGAGCTGGCGCGGCATTCTGGATTACTTTGTGCCCGCCGTGCAGTTGGGCCTGACCGCCACACCCAAGCGCGCAGGCAACGCAGACACCTACGCCTACTTCGGCGAACCGGTGTTTGTGTACTCGCTCAAGGAAGGCATCAACGATGGTTTTTTGACACCTTTCAAAGTCAAGCAGATTGCCACCACCTTGGATGAATACGTTCACACCGCCGATGACGCGGTGATTGAGGGCGACATTGAAGCGGGTAAACGGTATGAGGAAAAAGACTTCAACAAGATCATTGAGATCAAGGAGCGTGAGGCCTACCGCGTCACGCTGCTGATGCGAATGTTTGACCCGCGCGAGAAAACCCTTGTGTTCTGCGCCACCCAGGTGCATGCGCTGGCCGTGCGCGACTTGATCAACCAGACAAGCACCAGCAAAGACCCGATCTACTGCGTGCGGGTCACCGCCAACGATGGTGCGCGGGGCGAGCAGGCGCTGCGTGATTTTCAAGACAACCAGAAGACCATTCCGACAATTCTGACCACATCGCAAAAGCTGTCTACCGGCGTGGATGCCCGCAATGTGCGCAACATTGTGCTGATGCGGCCGGTCAATTCGATGATCGAGTTCAAGCAGATCATCGGGCGCGGCACTCGGCTGTACGACGGCAAAGACTACTTCACCATTTACGACTTTGTCCGGGCGCACCACCACTTCAATGACCCCGAGTGGGACGGCGAACCAGTAGAGCGAGAGCCACCTTTGCAAGCCAGCGCCGCTGCACACGAGGTGCGCGAGCCTGCGCCACCGCTTTACCCACCTCAGCCGCCGCCTCCACGCTCCGGCAAGATTCAGGTGAAGCTGGCAGACGGCAAAGCCCGCTTGATTCAGAGCATGACGGCCACCACCTTCTGGAGCGCTGACGGCCGGCCGATGTCGGCAGCTCAGTTTCTTGAAAGCCTGTTTGGTGCGTTGCCCGAGTTTTTCAAAAACGAAGACGAGCTGCGCACGCTGTGGAGTTCACCCGATACGCGCAAGGCTTTGCTTGCGGGGCTGGCTGACAAGGGCTTTGGCAAAGAGCCGCTGGCCGAAATGCAAAGGATCATTCACGCGGAGAACAGCGACCTGTTTGACGTGCTGGCCTACGTGGCGTTTGCCTTTGCACCTGAAATCCGTACCCGGCGCGCGACACAAGCCAAAGCGCAGACGCACCAGCATTTCAACGACCGCCAGCAGGTGTTTCTGGATTTTGTGTTGGCACAGTATGTGACCCAAGGTGTTGAAGAGCTGGACACCGACAAACTGACACCGCTGCTAAGGCTCAGATACAACAACGCAATCGCTGATGCCGTTGCAGATTTGGGTGGCACGGCGCAGATTCGGACGATGTTTGCCGGGTTTCAGAAATACTTGTATGCGGCCCGTGCCGATGCACGGCATAATATCTAAAACAGTAGCAAACTATTCAATATTTACGTGGGCTATTGCCCATTTCTATCGGTCAAACCTATGCAAAAACTTAAAATCCTCATTTCCCGCGCCATCCAGCCCGAAGTGATTGCCAAACTGGCGCGGCACTTTGAAGTCGAGTCCAACCAGCCCGATGTGCTGTGGACCAAACCGCAGTTCATCGAAAAACTGCAAGGCAAGCAGGGCGTGTTCACCACCGGCGGCGAGCGCATAGACGCTGAGCTGATGGCGGCCTGCCCCAGCCTGAAAATCTGCGCCAACATGGCCGTGGGCTACAACAACTTTGATGTGCCCGCCATGACCGCCGCTGGTGTGCTGGCCACCAACGCGCCCGACGTGCTGACGGAGACTACGGCCGATTTCGGCTTTGCCCTGCTAATGGCCACGGCGCGGCGCATGGCCGAGTCCGAACACTTTTTGCGGGCGGGGCTGTGGACGCGCTGGCGCTACGACATGTTTGCCGGGTCTGACATCCATGGCTCCACCTTGGGCATCATCGGCATGGGCCGCATCGGGCAGGGCATTGCCAGGCGTGGCGCGCATGGCTTTGGCATGAACGTGATCTACCACAACCGCACGCGGCTTGACGCGGCGCAGGAGGCCGAATGCAAAGCGCGCTACGTGGGCAAGGAAGAGCTGCTAAAAACCGCTGACCACGTTGTGCTGGTGCTGCCGTACTCGCCCGCATCGCACCACACCGTTGGCGCGGCCGAGCTGGCGCTGATGAAACCCACCGCCACACTGGTCAACATCGCGCGCGGCGGCATTGTGGACGACGCAGCGCTGGCCGTGGCGCTGCGCGAAAACCGCATCGCCGCTGCCGGGCTTGACGTATTTGAAGGCGAGCCCAAAGTGCACCCCGATTTGCTCACTGTGCCCAACGTCGTCCTGACCCCGCACATCGCCAGCGCCACCGTTCCCACCCGCCTGGCCATGGCCCATCTGGCAGCTGACAACCTGATTGGCTATTTGACGCAGGGCAGGGCGGTCACTGCGCTGAATGCACTGCTGAAAGCAGCACCTTGAGCCCATGGCACAGGCCGCACGCGCGGGCCTGCGGCTGGACACCTGGTAGCGCAACTCGGAAAAACCTGGCTCAATCTGCCAGACCGAAAGCGATGAAATCGTCAAGGCCGGTGCCGGTGGAATGCTGCGTCTTGATGGCTCGTTGGCCTTTTTGCCGCCGTCGTGACTGCCGGGCCAAAAAAAACACGTGAGCGGCCAACCTCGCCAGCTCTCGTCTGACCGGGGACCGCGAACCGGCCCGAACATGTTCCTGCCGAGAATCCAAGCCCCGATGTTCTGGAAACCTCAGGCGGCATGGTCTTCGTCGACGCCAGTTTCTCCGCCATCGTTGTGATCTGCAATCGTTGGCGAAAACCAGTTTGTGAGCGAACGCCGTCAGGGCAAGGGCACCACGGACAGGAGCACCAGGAGAGCTAGTACGCCTGCGATTAGATAGAAGGACCAGAGGTGGCGCGGCACGCCTTTGACCAAGGTGGCTAGACTCGGTTTGGCGGGACTGTAGAAGACCGCGACTTGAGCGCCCCGGGGGTACTTGGCATGCCGTTGCGCAGCCGTTTCCCGCGAGAGCCATCCGCTTGGCGCTATGTCAATGCGCTTGCCGGTATACGGCTGGCCGTCAACGGTGTACGAGTAGGTCAGCACCAGGATTTGACTGAAGGCGCTCCTGCGGCTGGCAAGCACAATCCAGTCGACTCGGGAGGTGGTGATCGTTCCCTGAACGGAGGGCCACGAGCGGCTGCGCATTCCGGTTACGAAGAGCCACGCCGCATAAGCCGGGATTCCGTAGCAGACGACGAGGAAACCGACGTCTATGATCAGCAGCAGAAGGCTAGACATCGCGATTCTTCTGCGGATTCATCCAAGGTACTTTAGCCGACTGGCCTAAACGTGACTGCGACCGCACTTAAGCTACCGGGTGTGGCTTGAGGCTCAGTGAAGGCCTGGCCCTGAGCGTGGCCGACATCGATGCCGAGCGCGCCCGCGTGCAGATGCGTGACTCCAAGGGCAACCGCGACCGCTTTGTACCCTTGCCCGCGGCAACCTTGGCCGTGCTGCGCCGCTTCTGGCAGGCCCACCGAAACCCCGAACTGCTTTTTCCCAACCGGCAAGGTGGCTTGAAGGCGGCAGCGCTTGCGCGCACGCCACTGGATCGCGGCGTCAGCCTGCAAGACGTTCAGCCTTGTGGATCACGCCCTGGGCCGCCATAGCACCTGTTGGCCTTCGATGCGGCAATGGGAGCCGTCTGCGATGCACCTGATCGTTATCGCGTCGAGTTCCCACCTGCTATTCACAAGTTCCGCGTACCAGGTTTTCCATACAACATCTTCTATCGGATTGTGGATTCAGACATTGAAGTTCTGGTCGTTGCCGCGCATCGGCGGCGGCCAGACTACTGGTTGGGCCGACCTTAACTGGTCGCCCAAGGCGGATGCCTGCGGCTCCGCTTGGCTCCAACGCTAGAGAGCATCGCTTTCACCTGGTTCTCTCAGGCCAAAGATGACCTCTGCCACGCGTCGCACCTCCTCAAACTCCGAGGCAGAAAGTGCGAACGAAACTTCAATGTGATTGTTGCTGGTCCTCAAGATGTCGAACGAAAGCAGGGTAGAGCTGAACTCGATCAACCTCAAAGAAAAGTGACCGACGTAGCTCTCATTCTCCGTCTCAATGTAGCACTGCCTTGCGGACATCTCAAATTCCCGCTGCACCAGCAGGTAGGGCCCGCTTACCGCATAGGGATCAGCATCCTCGTCCTCTTCGGGGCCGAGGTAAAGCTGATAGTAGTCGCCGCTCACCGATGCGGACACTTGCAGAACGTGAAATCGCATGAGGACTCCCGTGCGCTCTTACGTCGTAGCTACGCGGCGACGCGCTTGCGCGCTGGCCGACCTGAGCGACCTGTTAAACCTTGCGTTTCCTGCGCAAAAGCTAGCATGCTCGCCAAAGCCTTGTTGACCGCCTCAGAATTGGGAAAAGCCTTTTGGATTTCGGGTTGCAGCACCACCACATTGCTGCCTTGCGCAAAGTGTTTCAGGTACTTACCCCTTACACCCTTACCAAGCTCGTCGCGCTTCAATTCGGGAATGTCTTGGTCAGCCATTTTCATAAATGCCTTTTTCATATCGTGTTGCCTTTCGAGCGCTGATGATTCGTATGCCGCTTCGACGTACTG
>JANYJD010000228.1 GCA_025358555.1 Rhodoferax sp. | reverse complement strand
CCAGTACACGCGCTCTGGCGCCGCGCCAGTGAAAAACGCGGCGCGTGGTGAAAACCTGATTGGCGTGGCCTTTGCCCATGAGGCTCCGGGCGAAGCTGCCAACGGCTTCCCGGTGCTGAGTAACTCGCCGTGCGAGGGCACAGGCTCCGAGATTGGCTCCATGAGCCTGATCAAGGGTGCGCGCAACCTCGATGCCGCCAAGCGGTTTTATGAATGGGCTCTGACCCCAGCCGCGCAGAAGTTGGGCGTGGCGGCAAAGCAATTCCAGTTGCCAAGCAACAAGGCCACCAAGCTGGATGCACGCATGCCTGATTTCAAAAAGGCCAAGATGATTGACTACGACTATGCAAAGTATGGATCATCTGCCGAGCGCAAGCGGCTGATTGAGCGTTGGGAAAAAGAGGTCAATGCGCTGCCGCGCTGATGCGCCGGCGTATTGAAATTGAGGCCAGGGTGATTGCCCGACGGCTTCGGATGTAGGGTATTTTTCAGGAGCGAGTATGAAGAAATGGGTCGTGAACAGGCTGGTTTTGAAATTGCTGTTGGGCGCGACTGCGTTCACCGGCGCAGGTTGGGTACAGGCGCAAACCGTCAACGTCATCTGCTCGGTGCAGGCCGAGTGGTGCAACATGATTGGTACGGTGTACGCGCGCACCACAGGCGCCAAAATCAACATCTCCATGAAGGGCTCCGGGGAAGCACTGGCGCAGCTGATTGCCGAAAAAGAAAACCCCAAGACTGACATCTGGTTTGGCGGCACCGGCGACCCGCATCTGCAAGCCGCCGAGCAGGGCCTGACTCTGGAATACAAATCCCCAACGATGGTTCAGCTCTACCCGTGGGCACAGCAGCAGGCGCAGCAGTCTGGCTTTAAAACTGTGGGCATTTACTCCGGCCCCTTGGGCTTTGGCTACAACAGCGAGCTGCTGGCCAAGAAAAAGCTGCCGGTGCCCAAGACCTGGGCTGACCTGCTCAACCCGGCTTTCAAGGGCGAAATCCAGGTGGCCAACCCGGCCTCCAGCGGCACGGCTTACACCATGGTGGCCACGCTGGTGCAGATGATGGGTGAAGACAAGGCGTTTGAGTACATGAAGCAGTTGCACAAGAACATCAGCCAGTACACGCGCAGCGGCACCGGCCCCATCAAGGCTGCAGCGCGCGGCGAAACCACGGTGTCGATCAGCTTTGTGCACGATGGCGTGGGCGAGAAGATGCAGGGTTTCCCGCTGGAGACTTCCACCCCCAGCGACGGCACCGGAGCCGAGATTGGCTCGATGAGCATCGTCAAGGGCTCGCGCAATCTGGAAGCCGCCAAGAAGTTTTACGAGTGGGCGCTGACGCCCGGTGCGCAGGAGATGGCGGTGGCGGCAAAGCAGTTTCAACTGCCGAGCAACAAAAATGCCAAGAACGATGCGCGCATTCCAGATTTCAAGAAGATCAAATTCATCAACTACGACTACGCAAAATACGGCGCATCCGCCGAGCGCCGTCGGTTGATTGCGAAATGGGAGAAAGAGGTTAATTCCTTACCGCGATGATGCACTCGCGTAGGCGACCATCATGAACAAAAATCCCAATCAGGCTGTGCGCCTGTGGCTGGTCGTCGGCCTGCTGGCCTATGTCGTGCTGCCTTGGTATGCGATTCAGGACACGGCCTGGTACAGCGTGCTGCCGCAAATTTTCGGCGGGCCAGAGACGGCCAATGGATTGGTGCAGCTGTTTGTGCATGGGCGCAAGTGGCTTCTGTTTGGTCTGTTTGGGCTGCTGGTGGCTGCGGTGGGACTGGCGGTGCCTGCGGGCCGCGCGCAGAGCAACTGGTTTTTGGGCGGCGGGCTGATAGGCTTTGTGGCCCTGCTGGTCAGCGCCTTCACGATCGGTGCCAAAGGCTGGGCGTTTGATTCGCTGAACAGACAGTTTGGCGAACTGGCAACCAACCAGTTTGGCATTGGAATTGGCGCATTCCTGGTGCTGGTTTCGCTCATCATGATCACCGCGTTTGGCGTGGCGCGCAAAGGGTATTTTAAGAGTGATTTGTTCGTAGCATCAGCCGTGCTGGGTTGCGCTGTGATGTTGGTGCTGTTCATTGCGTTTCCGGTTACCAAGGCACTTTACGGCGCGTTTTTGAACGAAGAGGGCCGCTGGTCCGTTACCGCGCTTTTCAACCGCATTGGTAATGAGCGCGTCTGGGGCCTGAATTGCCTGGCTGGCGGCGTGCGCTGCGGCGTGGCCTGGAACACCCTGTTTTTGGCCTTGCTGACCGCCGCTGGCACAACAGTGCTTGGCACGATGATGGCGCTGATGGCGGAGCGCAGCGCCAGCCGCCGCGTGCAAACGCCGCTGCGCGTGATTGCGCTCTTGCCCATCATCACGCCGCCCTTCGTGGTGGGTTTGGGTTTGATATTGCTGTTTGGCCGAGCCGGGCTGGTCAACCAGTTTCTGGAATACGCCTTTGACATCCCGCCAACACGCTGGTTTTATGGCCTGCTGGGCGTGTGGATTGCGCAACTGTTTGCCTTCACGCCGATTGCCTTCATGATCATGCGCGGCGTGGTGCAGGGCGTGGCCCCCAGCCTGGAAGAAGCCGCACAGACCCTGCGTGCCGACCGAAAGCAAACCTTTTTCACCATCACGCTGCCGCTGCTCAAGCCCGGCTTGGCCAATGCTTTTCTGGTGGGGTTCATCGAGAGCATTGCCGACTTTGGCAACCCCGTCGTTGTGGGCGGGCAGTTCTCGGTGCTGTCGACCGACATTTTCTTTGCGATTGTGGGCGCTCAGTACGACCAGGGCCGCGCCGCGTCGCTGGCCTGGATCTTGACGCTGTTTGCGCTGGCGGTGTTCGCGCTGCAACGCGGCTTGCTGGGCAAACAAAACTACACCACCGTCAGCGGCAAGGGCGACGCCGGCATTGCCATGGCGCTGCCCGACAGCGTGCGTCGCACCTTGAATGCGGTGGTCTATCCGTGGCTCGCGTTCACGGTCATCGTCTACCTGTTCGCCTTTGCGGGCGGCTTTGTGCAAACCTGGGGGCGGGACTACACGCTGACGCTGAACCATTTCAAAACCGCGTTCTCCCTGGAGTGGGGCCAGTTTGGCCTGGTGTGGGCGGGCACGGCGTGGAATTCATTGTTCACCACGCTCAAGCTCGCGGGCATTTCTGCGCCCATCACGGCGGCGGCCGGGCTGCTGATTGCCTACCTGCTGGCGCGTACGGAGTTTCGCGGGCGCGGCCTGTTTGAGTTTGTGGCGCTGCTGGCGTTTGCCATT
>JANYJD010000217.1 GCA_025358555.1 Rhodoferax sp. | reverse complement strand
CCCTCATCGAGCAGTGCCGTACAACGGCTGATTTGCGTGGATGAGATGCTGATTTCCGGCCCGAGCAGCTTTTGCAATACGGTGATGACTTTGCGGGTGGAGACGCCCTGCACGTACATCTCGGCCAGCGCCAGATTCATGGCCTGCTCTGATCGGCTGCCCCGCTCCAGTGCGCTGGGGTAAAAGCCCCCCGAGCGCACTTGTGGAACATCGAAGGTGACCTCGCCCAAGCGGGTCAGAACTGTCTTTGGTTTGTAGCCATTGGCGTAGTCCACACGCTGGGCAGAACGCTCGTAAGGCGTGGCCTGCAGATGCTGGGCGCGTTCAATGCGGGAGGCTTCGTTGACCAGGATTCGCAAGGCTTCGCCAGCGCCGTCCAGGCCGTTGGCAAGCAGGCAGGCATAGGCTTCGTGCAGCGGGTTGCTGGCGTCATTAAGTTGGGTTCGTTGGGCCATGGTGAATTCGTTCTTTCTGTGTTGCTCAAGCCTTGCCAAACAATCGCCGGGGGGGGGGCCTCCGGCGGCCTGGCAGGGGCCTGATTTAAAAATATCCAAAACCGAATTCAGAAACACTTTCTACAGAGTCCATGTTTCAATGCTTCCGAAAATTACAGAACGAATGTTGCACTACCTCTCAATTTTTAAATCGACGATTCATCGCGAGAACAATGGGGGAAAGCGTACATAGCCGTCTTCGGATCCGATATGCTGCAGGAGCCACTCCCATTTAGGAGCCATGCGGTAGATAAAGTCGGCCGCCGACGCGGTGTCAATGACGGGGCAGTCCACGATACTATGTACCTCTGGATGACTCGAAGCTTCAGTTGAGTAAAGCAGCCCAGAAATGGTTGTAGTGGTCCGTAAACAATGCCAAGGACAAGAACATGCCTGTGCGACATGGACTACACAGAAAACTCCCAACTCCTGGTACACAGGTCACCGTTAAAACCGGCGCTTGCTTTAAATACGGAATACGGAATGTTTTCCATAGCCTAGCGTATGACAACATTCTTAAGACACCGTCCGAAGTGACATTGGCGCGCCAAATAGATCGTCACTTCACGACATCATGTGAGCGATTTTTGTTTGCGCTTCAAGAAATGAATACGAATCTGCAGCTGTTAGTTGGTGAATATGAAGTGCACGGAGACTTACGGGGAAGCCGCCCTGGGTTCCTTAAGGCAGGATGTTTCGCAGATCAAGCGCTGTCATGTTTGGGTCTGATTGTTGATGATCTGGCAATTCTCATTTCAATTTGCACTGGCTTAGTCAATGAACACCCAATCGACAGCATGGGAAAACTGCGTTCGTTAGCATGCCACGCGTCTCTTGCCCCCGTCAAATCACTGATGGACGATTTAGGGGAACCTGATTCATGGTGGGCGCTAGGCTTCCGGCCAAAACAAGGTGTACGGCAGCTACTAATTCACAACCACCATTGTGTGGAATTTCAAGTTATAAGTGTGCCAAATCAGAGTCCCTGGATAGACGTTTCATTACTTTCGCCATACTCTGACCTTGAGAGGGTGTCATTTACTGACTATGCTGCGATCCTGAGGAACATTCTCACCAAATTGTTTAATTGGCTTGATCGCCTCGAAGAGGTACTAAAGATCCATTTAAAGACGACTTTTGATAAGGAGGTTGCACTCACTCATCCGCAAATAATACTTCCGGTTGGCTACGAGATTGGCAAGACAACATATTTAGAGTCGTATTTTCCGATTCCACGTTGCGAAGACGCTGATCCGCTGCCCTGGACTATAGACGTCATCGGAAATGCCGATGGAATGCTCCTAAAAAACATTTGACACTGCGACCTCTCGTGCGACTATGGCTGTTTGGCGGGATGTACTTGAGACTAATCAAGACCTTGCACATCAGTGCAGGCTCTTCGTCTTTGTGCATCCCGCCTTCATACCTTGAAGTTTCGCAAATCCAAACTATAGTTAGCTTGCTGACAAAGCGTGGTAAAAGCGTGGTAAAAGCGAAGTAAAAGGGAGGTAACAAAATGATATGCATCCATGGGCGCGACTTGTATTGGGACGAGCGCTGTTTGACGCAACCCAACGCGCAACGCGTGGTTCGCCTGCTGCATGAAATGCAGCGCACCAGTCACATTGACCGGCGGCTCGACAACTTGAGCCCGCAAACTGAGCGGCGCGCGCCAGGGTTGCTGGCTGGTTTGCGGCACTTGCTCGCAAAACAGCCACCTGACTGACCCCCCCACAGCCCAGCCGCGACCACGAACCGCTCCTTACAGGCGCGGTTTGAACCGGCTTGGGTGGCAGGTTGGGGGAGCAGGCATCACGCCTGTTTGTGTAAGATTCTGCGGCTGCACCCGACTGACGGCAAACTCCTGCGTTTGCCGAACCTGAAATCCGATATTTTGACGCCGTTGACTCCTTTGCCCTGCCGCCATCATCCGTGTCCCATAAAAGCCGTTCCATCATCTGCGTGACTGGCATACTCCCGGCACGATGGGCAACCTGACATTCATCCCGGCAGACGCCCGCGAGCTTTCTGGCGAAGCCTTGGCTGCGGCCTTGCGCAACAGCCGCGCCCGCACGTGGGCGCTGGTGGCTGACCTGACGCCCGGCCAGTGGCTGCCGCCATTGGCGGATGGCGTCAACCCGATTGCGTGGGAACTGGCCCATCTGGCATGGTTTGCGGAATTCTGGGTTTTGCGCGGCCCGCATGGCCGCGATGGCTCCGGGCAGGCAACCGCCCGCCATGCCGCACGGTTTGCCGGGCCAGATGCCCACTTTGACTCGGCCCGACTGGCGCACGCCGCGCGCTGGACAACGCCCATGCCGGATCGCGTGGCGCTGCAAACCATGCTGGCGGACCAACTGGGCGCCTGCATTGCCGCCCTGCCGCACAGCAATCAAGCCATTGGCTCTGCCGCAGACGACGATGCGCTGTATTTCCACCGCCTGGCCCTGTTTCATGAAGACATGCACGGCGAGGCATTTTGCTGGCTGCGCGCCGCGCTGGGCTACCCCGTGCCCGCTGGCATCACCGTGCCGCAGGTGCCCAAAAGCAGTCAAATGGCGGTGCGCGGTGGCGAAATTCACTTGGGCATCGGCACCGGCTCGCCCGGCTTTGCCTTCGACAACGAACGCCCCTGCGTTGCCGTTGCCGTGCCGGACTTCGACATAGACACCGCACCCGTTACTGCCCTGCAATTCGCCCGGTTCGTCGATGCTGGCGGTTATGACGAGCCGCGCTACTGGCCTGGCGAGGCCGGTGCCTGGCGGGCGCAGTCCGGGCTCAGCCATCCGCAGCATTGGCGGCGTGATCCCGCAGATTCCCCGTGCCTTGAATGGCAGATGCGCTGGTTTGACCACTGGCTGGGGCTGACACCCGCCCTTCCCGCCATGCACCTCAACGCCTATGAAGCCGAGGCCTATTGCCAGTGGGCCGGGCGACGCCTGCCAAGTGCTGCGCAATGGGAGCGCGCAGCAACGCAAAAAACGGACGGTGAAAATTCATTTCAGTGGGGCCACAGCGTCTGGGAGTGGACCGCCGATGCGTTCAAACCCTACCCTGGATTTGCGCCAGGGCCATATCGCGAATACTCCGCGCCCTGGTTTGGCAGTCACCGGGAGCTGCGTGGTGGCGCATTTGCCACCCCCGCCCGGTTGCTTGATGTGCGTTACAGGAACTTCTTTCTGCCGAACCGCACAGACATATTCGCGGGTTTTCGCACTGCGGCAGCCTGACCCATCGATTCCAGTCCCATGCATTTGACCCAAGTTGCACAATAAATCCGAGCCATGCTGAACCGCCGCGCCGTTTTGTCCGCCAGCATCGGCGTAGGCCTGCTGGCTGGCTGCACCCTGTCGCCCGACCAAGACCACACCGGGGTCGACGCGCCGCACGCCGCGCCGCTGGCACGCCCGGTGCGCACGGCCTGGGTGTTCAGTTCGGGCGGGCCACGCGGGTTTGTGCACGTGGGCGTGATCAAGGCGTTGAGCGAGATGGGCTTGGCACCAGACTTGCTCGTAGGTGCCTCAGTGGGGGCTGTGGTGGCGGTCATGTACGGATGCGGCAAGTCGGCCCGGGACATTGAGCGCATGGCGCTTGATTTGAAACCGCTTAGCCTGGGGCGCATCGCCATTGGCGGGAATATGCGCCTGAGTGGCTCGGCCATCTCAGACTTGGTGCGCAGCGAGGTGGATGGCCTGTTGCTGGAGCGCATGCGCACGCCCGTGGTGTGCGTGGCGGCCCGGATGTCAGACGGGCGGGTGATGGGTTTTAACGCGGGCGACGCAGGCATTGCAGTGCAGGCCAGTTGCGCGATTGAGGGGCAATTCACCCCCGTTCGCATACGCGGCGAGCAGTACGTCGATGCCGACCTTTACCAGCCCCTGCCGGTGCGGCTTGCCCGCCAGCTTGGCGCTAGCCGCATCTTGGCGGTGGACGCATCAGCGCACGAAGAGCGCGCACCAGCTGGCACCGAGCGCTACCGACCGGGTGATTTGCGCAAACGCGCTCTGACCGAGCCTGACGCGCGGGCGGCAGATGTGACGTTGCACCCTGAATTTGGCTATTACGTGAATCTTTCGCGCGAGTACCGGGAACTTGCAATCGCAGCCGGTTATCGCAGCACAATGGCAGCGGCCAAACAACTGACGGCCTTGCACGCCGCCGCTTGAGACAACAAAGACAAAGAGACAATGAAGAACACCAGCCGAACTCTTGTGCTTTTCAACTACGACTGGGACGCGACGGGCTTTGCCCGGGCCAATGTAGGCCATCAGCTAGACGACGCGGGCTTTGACCTGTTCACCTTCCCCAGCAATGCCCGCTTGGCCTGGTTTGACATTGAACGCTTCGTCACCCGGCTGGCGCGACAGGCCAAGGCCGGCAAATGGAACGCGGTAGTCTCCAACCACGAGCAGTTTGGCGCGCTGGCTGCCGCGATGCTGGCGGAACGCATGGGCTGGCCCGGCACGCCAGTCAACGCCGTGCTGGCCTGCCAGCACAAGCTGCACGCCCGCCAGGTGCTGGCGCAGGTGTGCCCAGAGGCCAACGTAGCCTTTCAGGTGCTGGATGCGCAATACGGTGGCGATGTGCCCAACAATCTGAGCTACCCGCTGTTTGTGAAGCCCGTGAAGGCCGCGTTTTCAGTGCTGGCCCGCGTCGTCCATTCGCGCGAAGAACTGCATGCCCACACGCGCTTTGGCGCGTGGGAGCTGTGGGTGATCCGTCATCTGGTCGAGCCTTTCGAGCGGATTTTCCAAAAACGCCTGGGTCCCGCACAGACCGCGCATCGCATGATGGTGGAAGAGCCCGTCAACGGGGCGCAGTACAACCTGGACGGCTATGTCTGGCAGGGCAAGGCCGAGATGTTTGGCGTGGTCGATGCCGTGATGTACCCAGGCACCCAGGCCTTCATGCGCTGGGACTACCCCAGCGTACTTCGCCAAGAGGTGCAGCAGCAAGCGTTGGAGGTGGCGCAGGTGTTCTTGGCGGCCATTGGCTTTACCCACGGTCTTTTCAACATGGAGTTTTTTCACGACCAGACAACTGGTCGGCTCAGCGTGATCGAGTTCAACCCGCGCATGGCAGCCCAGTTTTCAGATTTGTACCTGCGTGTCAACGGCCTTGACCTGCATGCCTGCGCGCTGGCGCTTGCCCATGGCAAAGACCCGATGACGGTGACTCGGGTTGCGTCAACAGCCGGTGCCGCGTCCAGCCTGGTGTACCGCACGTTTTCGCCAGACCAGCCCTGCCCGATGCCGGGGCCTGCCCAAGTTAAACAATTTGCGGCTGATTTCCCTGATGGCATGCTGCTGCCCTTTCCCAAAGACAAAGGCTCCACCGCGCGGGACTTTAAATGGCTGGGCAGCTACCGCTATGGCATCGTGCACCTGGGCGGGCGGGATGCCGCCGACCTGCGCCAGCGCGCAGACGCCGCCAGCGCGCTGCTGGGCTGGCCCTCGCCGTACCTGAATGCGCCAACGGAACCAAA
>JANYJD010000210.1 GCA_025358555.1 Rhodoferax sp. | reverse complement strand
GGGCATTGTTCAGGGTGTAGGTGTAACTGCCATTGGCATTGATCTGCACCGTGCCGTAGGTTGCGGTGATGACGGAGCCGACATTGGCTGCCAGGCCATTGACCGTGTTGACGGTCTTGGTGTCGCCTGCATCGGGGTCGGTGTCGTTGGCCAGCACATTGCCTGCAGCGCTGGGCGTGCCGGCAAAGGCGGTGTTGCCCGGATTCACGCCGGACTCGACTACGGTGTTTGAATCAGGCACGGCCACCGGGGCGTCGTTGGTGCCGGTGACGGTGATGCTCAGCGTGGTGGTGTTGGAGACCAGGCCGCCGGGGTCCTTCACGGTGTACGTGAAAACATCGGTGGCGGTGGCGCCAGCGGCCAGGCTGTTAGCGTTGTTGGCCAAATAGCTGTAGCTGCCATCGGCGGCCAGCGTCAGGGTGCCCAGGCTGCCGGTGAGGGCGCTGGCGACACCGGCGCCCTGGGTGACCGGGCCGGTGCCGGCGACGGCCCCTGAGACCAGCAAGGACGCCGTGGTGTTATCGACATCGGTGTCGGTTCCGGGGGCCTTCTGGATCACGCCGTTGGCGGCGCTAGCGCTGAGGGTGGCATCTTCGAGCACGGCGGCGGTATCGGCCACGGCCACGGGGGCGTCGTTGACCGGAACAACGTTGATCGTGGTTACCGCTGCCGCTGAATTAAGGACGCCATCGTTGACAACGGTGTTGATCGTGCGGGGCGTGGCCGACGGATTTTCCGTTGTGTTCTCAAACTGAACCAGCTCGATGGCGTCGGCATAAACGGCCTTGCTGAACGTGCCTGAAAATGTGACCAAGTTATTGGTGCGTGTCCAGGTAATGCCGCTGGCCAGGGTGCCGCTGGCGGTACTGGAGCCATTGACGAGAAGTCGGTCACCCGTTTGCGGGTTGGTGAGCGTGATGGTTGCGCTCTCCATGTTGGCATCACTGCTGTCAAAGATGGAGCTGTCCGTATCCGCTATCGAGACCGGTGGAGCGTTCTCGGTGTAAGTGGTAATCCAGTTGTTGTCTGCCGTATCCGACGTGGTAACCGTGGTGGTGGTTGTCTTGGTGCTTGTGACGACGACGTTGTCAATCGCAATGTCGTCGTCTCCCGCGCCCGATGGCCCATTCGCGTAAGTGAACACGAGATTGCCGCTGGAATTGACGCCGCCTGGCAGCGTGATGGTGACCGTCGTCAAAGCGCCTGTCACTTCATCGGCGACAGAAGCTACTGCGGCTGGTCCGGTGGCGCCATTCGAATAGACCCAGGTGCCCGCAAGGCCCGCCGCATTGGCCGCACCTGCGCCAAACGTGGTGAAGGTGGCATAGACCACGCCGTTGTACGAGACGACCAGCGAGGTGTCAAACGGGTTGGTGATGTCATTGTTTTGCCACGCCAAGCCAAAAGCAATGCTGCTGATGACGTCGCTGGTGGCTACCACCGTGGTTGAGGTGGCAGACGCCGATGTGATTGTGCTGGTGTTGGGGGGAACCGTGATGGCCTGTGTCAACGTGGCATTGGTCGCAGGGTTCGCCGTCCAGTCCCAGCGGCCATCGGCCACGTTGAGCACCACCGCGGCATCCCCCGCCGCTGCGCCGGCGGGCACATTTTCGACCCATGGAGCCGGCGGGCCATTTTGAGCCGTGGTCCCAAAATTCCCTGCTGTCACAAGGTTTGAAGTCGACGTGCTTGGCACAACGCTGACCGTTGGCCCGGAATTCAGATCAACAATGGGTGCCGATGCCAAAATGGCGCTGATTGTGCTGGTGTCGGTATCCGTCCGTGGGCCACCGGTGCCAATGTTGCCCAGGTCATTGGTCAACATGGTCAGGGTGATGGTGCCCGGTGCAGCTGCCGAGTAGGTGGGCGCGCTGGCGCCTGCCAGGAAAGCATTGATGGCGGCGATCGTCCCGCTCAAGGTGATCGACGCGGTCCCACCGCCGGTGACGGTAACTCCGCCGCCAGTAGTTGCGTTCAGGGTCCCAGCCGTGACGGTCAACTGCGTTGTCACCGCAATCGTACCCGTTGGAGAATCAGGGTCGGCCACGGCCAGGCCGCTCAGAACCGTGGGGGACCCAACGCTTGCCGTGTAGGAGTTGATGGTGTTGACCGGGGGGTCATTGACCGGCGTTACCGTGACGTTCACGGTGCCAATCTCCGTCACGCCACCAGAAAAAACGGTGTACGTGAAGGTATCGATTCCCGTGAAATTGGTGTTGGGCGTGTAGTTGACGGTGCCGTCTGCCGTGAAAGTGACGGTTCCGTTGGCCCCTTGCGT
>JANYJD010000174.1 GCA_025358555.1 Rhodoferax sp. | reverse complement strand
GCGTGCGGTGGATGGCGTTCTGCATCAGGATCTCGAACTGGTCCCAATCCTCGGGCAGCAGCTGGAATTCGAAGCGTTCGGGAATCGGGTGCACGTTCCACGGCTTGGCGTGCGGCTCGAAGCCGCCCATCACCAGGCCGCCCACTTCTTCCTTGTAATAAATCAGGCCGTCGGGGTCACGCATCACTGGCAACATGGGGTGCACGCCGTCAATCTTGCCGGTGACGATGTAGAAATGTTCGGCGCTGTACAGCGGTACGTTCACCCCGGCAAGTAGCCCAAACTGCCGTGCCCACTGGCCGGCACAGTTCACCAACACCTCGCAGCGAATCTCACCCGGCTCACCGTCTTGCAAAGTGTTCACACCCACGGCACGCCCGTTCTCGATGATCACACCGGTAACCTCCACCCCTTCAACGATCTTCACGCCGCGGTTGCGTGCGCCCTTGGCAAGCGACATGCACAGGTCCGCCGGATTCGCCTTGCCATCACCCGGCAGCCAGATGGCTCCGGTTAGGTCGTCGCTGCGAATGATGGGGTATTTGTCCAGCGCTTCCTGCGGACTGATGAGGTGGCATTCCACCCCAAAGCTGTGCGCCATGGCCACCTGTTTTTTAAGCACCTTCAGCCGCTCGGGTGTGCTGGCCACGTTGACGCTGCCGCACTGCTTCCAGCCGGTGGCAAGCCCCGTCTCGGCCTCCAGCGTGGCATACAGCTCAATGCCGTATTTGCTCATCTGCGTCATGTTGCGGTTGGGGCGCATCTGGCCCACCAGCCCTGCGGCATGCCAGGTGGTGCCGCTGGTGAGCTTGCCCTGCTCCAGCAGCAGCACGTCGGTGCGGCCCGCGCGGGCCAGGTGGTAGGCCGTGGAGCAGCCAACGATGCCACCGCCGACGATGATGGTTTGGGCTTGGGAGGGGAAGTTCATGGCGGTCGACCTGGGTCAAATGATGTTCAAAGTATCCACAAACTGCCTCAAGCTCAGGATGTGGCAAGCGCCATGCGATTGGAGCGCCAACACACCGCGCTTGTCGCCAGACACCAAGACATCCGCTCGGCCAGCCTCTGCCATGGCCAGTAGAAAATTGTCAAACGGGTCGGGTGAACGGCTGACCGGCGGCAAGGTGTCAACCCACTTCGCCATGCCCCGCAACTGGTTCACCAATTCGCCCGCCATCGCGGGGCGGATCAGCGCACGGATACGTTCGCGGCGGGTTACTTCACGTATTTCCTGCAATTGGAGTTCGCAGGTCCACAGGTCAAACGCGCCCCGCCGCCACGCGTTCACAACATGGGCCGCCGTCGACTGGCGGATGAACAACGCGCTGAGCAGCACATTTGTGTCCAGGACGACGCGCATGGCGCTCTACGTTACCGGTCTACGTAAGGGGTCTGTGTAACAGGCCTACTTTGCGGGTTTTATCTGGCGCGGCTTCTGCAATGCCTTGGCAGGCGCCTAGCGAGCCGTGCTCGGCCTGAAGGTGTCGTAGGCGCCGCCTTGCAACTGCTCCGCGCGCACCTGCTCAAGCGCTTCGTCCAGCAGGTTTTCTGATTCTTGAGTGCCCAAGGCATCGAAGCCTTCGCGCGATCGAGCCAGTGTCTGGTCAAACACCCGCCAGCGAACTGCCTCTTCTACAAAGCTGGACAAGTCGCCTTTCTTAAAGCCGCGCTGCGCCAGAAAACTGCGCACCGCGACATTGGTTTGCTCCGAAATCACCAGGTTCCAGCGCGTTGACGGGTTGGGTGCAGCTTGGGCAGTCATGGTGATATGTGTTTGTGTGTGTGAACACAATGCTAGCGCGACGGCTTGAATGCTGTCAATAGAAGGTTGAAAATGCCAGTTTGTCATTTCCGTACCAATTTGCAAGGAATCATCCACGCAACAAGCAGTCATTTGCCAGTGACCGCAACTGGCCCCAAGCCGACCTATGACACCCCCAAACGGGCATCCAATGGGGGGCACCTGGAAACAATTTCACGACATCCGCAATGCCATCACCCCCGCCACAATGGTGAGCGTACCCACCACGCGTCGCCGGGTAAAACTTTCCTTCAGCAGCCACACGCCGAGCAAAGCGGCAAAGAGCACTGAGGTTTCGCGCAGCGCGGCCACGGTGGCTACGGGGGCTTGGGTCATCGCCCACAGCGCTATGCCGTAGGAGCCCAGCGATGCCAGTGCCCCGCCGAGTGCCAGCGGCCAGCGCTTTTGGGCATAGGCGCGGATGTACGGCTGCGCCGCCCGACCACGCCGCCACAACACGATGAACGCAAACGGCCAGCCGTCCAGCAGGAACAGGGTGGCGACGTATTGCAGGGCATTGCCGCTGGCGCGCGCGCCCTTGGCGTCGACCACGGTGTAAAGCGCGATGATGACCGCGTTGGCCAACGCGAAGGTGATGGCCTTTTTGCGCAGGCGCGATGCCGTGGCATAGGCGGCGATGGCCTCTGCGGCTCGCGTACCGGTAGCAGGCCCTTCGACGAAGTCGGCGCGAACGGGCGTTGGACCACTACTCGGCAAGCCCAGCAGCAGCACGCCCATGCTCACGCCCACCACCCCCAGCCAGCCCATTGACGTCAAATGCTCGCCCAGCGCGGCCACGCTCATCAGCGCCACCAGCAGCGGCGCGGTGCCGCGCATCAGCGGGTAGGTCAGACCCAGGTCGCCGTTTTTATAGGCGCCCGTGAGCAGCAAGTAGTATGCGATGTGGATGGTGACCGAGATCAAAATGTAGGGCCATGATTCGACGTTGGGCCACCCCAGCCACAGCACCAGGGGTACGGCGATGACGGACCCCACCGAATGAATGAGCACGGTGTCCAATGCCTTGTCGGTGCTGGACTTGACCAGCGCGTTCCAGCTAGCGTGCAGTAGGGCGCCGAACAGCACGACCAGAACGATGGGCCAGGTCAGGGTCATCCGGGCGTGCAGCGTCTGGCGCGGTTCAGGTAGTGGCTCAAAGATGGCGTAACCAGACCGGCAGTCTTCGCCAGATCATCCCAAATGCGCAGGCGTACCGCACCCTGTGCACCCGGTTGCGCGATGAAGGCGTCTGCCTGCGCCGCATCAAAAATGCCACCCTGCAATTTCAGCGATCGTTTGGAGTCATCTGAAAGGTTGTCGAAATAGCCAGCGCGCGTGGCACACAGATAACGCTTGGCATCCACGTGCAGGCGGATGGCACCCAGCACGTTGTCGTCAAACAGGCCGCGCAAAAACGGCAAGGCGCGGTACTGGTGCACGTCGTCAATGCCGCGCTCCGTGGGGGTGTTGCCCAGGTCATGCAGCAGATGGCCCAAGTCGTGTAACAGCGCGGCGGTGACCAGTGCATCACTGGCACCCTCGGCTTCACCGAGTGCCGCAGTTTGCAAGGCGTGCTCCAGTTGCGTGACAGGCTCACCCGCGTACTGCTCAGCGCCGCGCAGGGCAAACAGCTGATCAATATCGGCCAGTCTTAGACCCATGGCAGCGGTACTCCGTGGCTCACTGCCAGGGCAGTGAGTAGGTCTTGAGGTTGGTAAAGCTCTTCATCGCTTCCTGCACGCCCTCTTTGTAGCCCAGGCCCGAGTCCTTGATGCCGCCAAAGGGCGTCAACTCAAGCCGGTAGCCAGGCACCTCGCGCACATTGACCGAACCCACCTGCAGCTCGTTGATGAAGCGGGTGATGTAGTCCAGCCGGTTGGTGCACACAGAGCTGGACAGGCCGTAGGCCGTGCCGTTGGAGATGGCAATGGCTTCGTCGATATTTTTGAAGCGGATGATGGGCGACACGGGGCCGAACGTTTCTTCCTTTGCCACCAGCATATCGGGTGTCACATGGTCAATCACCGTGGGTGAATACAGTGCGCCGCGCCGCTGGTTGCCCACCAGCAGCTTCGCGCTTTGTGCCACGGCATCAATCACGCGGCTCTCAAAGAACTTCGCGGCCGGCTCGTCAATCACGGTGCCCATGTCGTTGGTTTTGTCCATGGGGTCGCCATATTTCCACGCACGGGTTTTCTCGACCACCCGTTCCACAAATGCATTCGCCACATCCTCATGCACCAGCATGCGTTTGACAGCGGTGCAGCGCTGACCTGAGTTTTTATAGCTGCCCTGCACGGCCAGGGTCGACGCTTCATCCAGGTCTGCATCTTCCATCACGATGATGGGGTCGTTACCGCCCAGCTCCAGCACCGTGCGCCGGTAGCCTGCCTTGCTGGCGATGTATTTGCCAATCGCCACGCCACCGGTGAAGGTGACCAGATCGACGTGTACATTGGTGATGAGCTCGTCGGCAATCTCGCGTGGGTCGCCGGTGATGATGCTCAACATTTCAGGCGGCAGGCCGGCCTCGTACAAAATGTCGGCA
>JANYJD010000173.1 GCA_025358555.1 Rhodoferax sp. | reverse complement strand
TTTAAACAGTTGCTCCCACCAAGGCTTGTCGGTTTTTTGCGGCGCCGCAGGCGCAGAGCTGCCGGGCACCGCAAGCCCCGAGAACCGCAAGGCACCGGGCAGTGCGTCAATCTCGTTCGTTGGCCAGCCAGTCAATCGGGCAAGCGACTGCTTTTCAGCTGTCAGGCGGCGCGGCAGATCGGTCTGGTAATAGCGGCTGGCGGCGTCCACACCGGCCCGCTTGGACGCGGTGCACGCCCACACGCAATCGCGCTGCAACGCGCTGGGGTCGCGGTCCCTGAAGATGGGGCGCTCGTCAGGGTTGTTGCTGTCTCGCCCCGGGTAGGGCATGGGCGGCGTAGCGAGCAGCTGCGCCACACGGGGCCTGCACATGGCTTCGCAATCCATCTGGCCTACTTTCGCATTGCACTGCGCCACGCTGCTGTCATAAGGGTTTTGCACGATGTAGCGTGTCTGCCAGTTTTGCCGATCTTTGGTCTGGGTAAACATCAGGTCCTCGGGGAAGGTGTTGGCGGTGTAGCGCACGTGCAGGCGGGTCAGAACCACGGGCTGCGCGCCACCATTTTGGGTTGGCACGGCGCGGCGCTGGTGCGCGGCCAGCGCGTTGGTGGCGGGTGAATTCATGGCCCGAAAGTTCTCGTCTGCGTCACCATCGGTCCAGAACACACCGGCGTTGCGCAGCTCCTGCGCGCTCAAGGGGTTGGCCGCGCACGGGTCGCACCAGGCCATGTCCCAAAAATACTCGGTGAACACCACGCGGTGCTCTTCCTTCACGGCTTCTTGGTCAAACAACGCTTTGTAGAATTCTTTGAACTTTGGCGTTACAAAATGCGGCAGGTTCACGTTGGCGGGCAGCTTCACGGTGCGGTAGTTGCTGCTCTCCACACGGCCGTTTTTGGTCAGCAGGTAGACGATCAAATCTTGCGCCTTGTCCGGCGCGGCGTTCAGCATGCCCAAGCGCATGGGCAGCATGAACTTGTCGCTCTCAAACGCAAATTGCAAGGGGCGCAGTGTGGTGTAGCCGGTCTTGAGCTGTTCCTTCAAATTCACCTTGGCCACAAAAAACTTCATGCCCTGGTTGATGTAAGGGCGCAGCGCTGTGCTGGCTCCCTTGGGCAGCTTGTAGCCGTTCTCACCCAGCCAGACCTCCAAACCGTCGGACTGTGTCGCCGAGAGGCTGACGATGTCGTATTCCTCCAGCGTGTACTGGGCCTCCACCGTCACGCCCAGCGCTTTGTCACGGGCCATTTCGCTGCTGGCACGGGCGGCCGCAGCGGGTGCCGGTGCGGCCATCGCAACGCCCTTCTCGTAGCGCTGCCGCAAGGACGCGTCGTTGCCCCAGTTGAAATGCACCTGGCACGGGTCGCTGTCGTGGTACTCCGCCAGGCGCGGGCTGCTGTAGGCGTCCAGCCGCTCAAACGTCAGCCGTTCGGCCACCCGCACCTGGCCCTTTTGCAGCGCGGTTGGCGTGGGCACCACCAATGCAAATTCGTTCAACGGGCCCTTGTAGTCGTTCAACATGGAGATGACGGTGCGCTTGCCATCGCGCACCACCACCACCTGGCTGGCCTCGTTGAACAGGTTGGCGTCCGCCTTGCCAGCGTAGAAGCCGCAGAAGGCCAGGGCGGCGCTGTGGGCGACGATGGCCAGCGCCAGAATCGCTACTACTTGGGCAAGCGTCTGCCAGCCTTTTTTGATTAAATGCCTGGCATTGCCCCAGGGACGGGGATTGTGGGGATTGAGGTGTCGCATGTGAAGTGTCCTTTCAAGTGGTCATGCAGCTTGTACGGACGGCGAGCAAGAACGGGGTTAATCTTTTTTTGATTGGTTTGTTAACGCCATTTAGGCTGGCCCCACGTACAAGCCTTCATGACGTGTATGAAACTGGCGCGACAATCCTGCAATGCCTTCGCAGACCTCTGTGCACTCCACCCCGCAAACTGCCCTGGACAACTTTAGTGACGAACAACTTATGCAGGCCTACGTTGCGGGCGACGCGGTGGCGTTTGACGTGCTGTACGCACGCCACGAAGGGGCGCTCTTTCGCTTTGTGCGGCGCGTGTTGGGCGCGAGCCTGGATGCGCAAGCGGACGAGGTGTTTCAAGACTGCTGGCTGCGCATCGTCACCGCGCGTGACAGCTTTGCGCCCGAACGCGGCCGTTGGAAGACCTGGGCTTACACCGTGGCGCACAACCTGGCGATGGACCGGCTGCGGGTGTCCGGGCGCGAGCTAAGTCTGGACGGAATGCAAGTTTTGGGCGGCGACCGAGATGCGCAGGGTAGCGCCGGTGGCGAATCCGGTGGCGACGCTGGCAATGGTGAACTCGGCTGGCTGCGCACCACGCTGGACGCCACGCCCGCCAGCACCGAGGACCAGGCCCATTGGCGCGCGGCGGGGCAGCAGCTGTTGCGTTGTCTGGACGAATTACCTGCGGTGCAGCGCGCTGCGTTTTTGCTCCACCATGAGGACGGCAGCAGTGTTGAAGAGTTGGCCCGAGCGCTGGGCTTAGGTTTTGAGACCGCCAAAAGCCGCCTGCGCTATGCGCTTCAAAAGCTGCGGGGCTGCATGCAGGCTTACCTTGTCTTGTGGGAGCCGACATGACTGAACCTGAAACCGATCTGCGCGATGCCCGCTTTCTCAAAGCGCTGGCGCACGCGCCAGATGCTCAGGTGATGCCCGCAGAAAGTACCCAGAATACTATAAAATCAATAGCTTCTCATGCAATATCAACGGGGGCTACAGGCAAATCTGGCACCGAGAAAACCGGTTGGACGGCATTTTGGGAGAAACATGCATGGACGGGCCGATCTGGTCGATATGGTCGCGCTAATTCGGTCGGGCGCGACAACAGCCCCTGGAATGCTGCCCTGGCCACGGTTTTATTAGGCGGCATCATCACCCTGATCTGGCAGGGGCAACCTGTGCCGGATGCGGTGCCGGATGCGGTTCCCGACCGGCAGCCTTCTGTTGTGCGAGCGCCAGATGCAGCAAAAGCTGCCGAGGCTGTGCCACCGTTGGCGCCTTCGGTCGCCCCGGCCCCCACCCGCGATGCAAAATCCGCTGGGCAGTCGGAATCGCACGCGCCAGCGGACCCGCCGGTGCGGCGCCCAGGCCCAGGCTTGGAGAAGCGGGAGCAGAGGGCATCGCGCCAGGACGGCTCGGTCGCAGCGCCTGAGCAAACTCGCGGCGGTACCCCGGCATCAGGGCAAGCTCAAGGGCGTGATATTGCTGCGTCACCGTCAATCTCTCGGTCAGAGACCGGGCCACCCGCAACAACCCCGTCATCCGGGGCGACCGCAGCAGCAGGTGACAAAGAAATAGCACCGGTGGCTGCGCCTGCCACTGCCAGAGCCGCTGCGCCATCCCCGCAGGCCCCGCCTGCGACTGCACCTGCACCGATGTCAGCCCCCGCACCAGCCCCCGCACCAGCGCCTGCCCCCGCACCAGCGCCAGCCCCCGCACCAGCGCCTGCACCAGCGCCTGCGCCAGCGACACAAGCAAAAGGCACAGCAGGACCTATGACGCAGGGGATGGTTCGTAATGACAGCAATAGCCGCTCCCGCACGGCTGAGTTGGGGTCTGCTGCGCTGCCGCCCGGGCCATGGAGCGTCGTTGACGTGCTGCACCAGGGGCGAACCGCCCAGTTGGACCGGCGTGATGCGCAGAATCTGGTGAACCGCGCCGTTGCCATGGCCGAGGCCAACGTATCGTCCGGGGGAAATGCCGAGAGTGGTTCGCCCTTGCTGCGTCTGCAGCTGCGCGGTCCTCCGGGTCAGGCCGTGGTTGCCCAATTTGACCTTTGGGGTAGCAACGTGTTTCGCTGGCGGCGGGCTGGGCAGGCCGACATCGCAGGGTCTGTCGCGCTTGAGGAAGCTGCGGGTTTGCTGGCCAATGCCGCCCGAGCGATGCCGCCGTGAGTTGAGTTGGCTAACTTTGCTTTGTATTGATTTGCTTTGCCTTGTTCGAAACCAGGGTGGCCAATGAGTTGCTGAAGTTCGACGAGGTCCGCTGTAGTCTGCGAGGTTCCGCTAGCGCCCATCATCCTGCGCATACGCCTGCTTCTCAAAGCAGTTGTCCCGGTAGGGGCAGCGCCCGCAACACAGCTGCCACGCGCTACTTAGCAGGTAGGCGGGGAGAAAAAACGGTCCCCATCGCCCGTACTGCGCCACGTGCACCTGCTCGTGGGCGCGCAGCCTGTCGAGGCACTGCGAATTGACACCCAGAATCACGTGGCCGAGCGTGATGGCCGAGAACCGGCAACTCTGCGGCAGCCGTGCGAGCCCCGCAGGCAGCAGTCCGCCGCAGAATTCAAACGTTCCCTGCACGACTCTCACTCGGCCGCCTGTGGCCAGCATAGCCAAACCTGCCATTAGCCCGAAAGCCGTGTTCGGCGCAGCCCAGGCGTAAGCCAAGGCTCGGAGGATCACTTGCGGGGTGTCACGTCGGTCACCACCGGCGTAGCGGTTGAACCCGAGCCTGCAAAGCCGGTGCCAGCCGCCTGGCGCGCAATGTCGTTGCGAATGTTGTCAGGCAAATGCTTGAGCAGCCAGCGGATGGCCAGCGGCACCAGAATGATGTCGTCCAGCAGGCCGATGACCGGAATCACGTCGGGGATCAAATCCACCGGGGACACCAGGTACAGCACCACACCCGCCGTGCCCCACTTGAGCCAGGGCGGCGCCAGCGGATGCCGCACGGCGTACCACAGCAGGCGCGCATCGCCCTTGACCAGCGACCAGATGACCGACAGACGTTTCCACATAGCAAGGCCTTTCAGTGAGAGTTATTACCGCCTGCAATTGGCGACGTGTTGAGCAGGTCCCACCATAACGTGCGGGCGTCCTTCACGATGACAAGACCCCTGCACTTGGGGTATGCGCGCCAAACCTGTAACCGCTCACCTCCGACGGGCCAGCACGTCAACTACCCGGCTGCGCAGCACCGGCAGCAATTCGGTTTCAAACCAGGGGTTGCGCTTGAGCCAGATGTTGTTGCGCGGACTGGGGTGCGGCAACGCAATGGTGTCTGGCCAATGGTTCTGCCAGCCCTGCACTTTCGCGGTGACGGTCTGTGTGCCAGCCCCCTGCGCGGCGGGCAAATGGTAGTCGAGCGCATATTGCCCCAGCACCACGGTGAGCTGAATTTGCTTCAGGTTAAACAGCAAATCGGACCGCCAGGCGGTTGCGCATTCGGGCCGAGGCGGCAAGTCGCCGGATTTTCCGGTGCCCGGATAGCAGAAACCCATGGGCAAGATGGCAATCTGGCGCGCGTCATAAAACGTGTCGCGCGACACCCCAAGCCACGCGCGCAGGCGGTCACCGCTGGCGTCGTCAAACGGCACGCCCGATTCATGCACTTTGCGGCCCGGCGCCTGGCCCGCGATCAGGATTCGTGCAAACGGATGAAGCTGCAGTACCGGGCGTGGGCCCAGCGGCAAGTGTGCCGCGCACAGCGTGCAGGCGCGGACTTCGGCGAGCAGCGAATGGAGCGCCCGGGATGATTGGGGTGATTGGGGTGATTGGGATGATTGGGATTTGGCCATGAAATCGGGCTAACGCAGTCCTGCTTGCGTCGACCGCACCCCCGCTCCGCGCACCTCCACCCGAACCTCGTCGACCACCACACCGCGCGCATCGGTCAGTTGCACCACGTGTCGCCCCGGCCAGGGCAGCCATTGCGCCGATGTGCCGTTGGCAAAGTGCTTGCCGTCCATCAGCCAGCGCAGGTTGCCACCTTCAGCCGTGAAGCTGACTCGCTGCCGGTGGGGCGGAATGTCGGGGTCCAGCGCGATGATGGTGCCCGAGGCGGGTGCGGTGATGCGGGCGCGCTCATCAGTGCCATTTTGGGGATAATTTATGCCCCTAGCCCTCGTCAATAGTGCATAAGTAGCTACTGAATTAATAGTAATCTGGTTTTGCTCGGTGCCCTGCAAAAACCATTCGCTGCGGGATGCTTCGGCGCTGCGGCTGTCGTCCGATGCTGCACCAAACGCGACCTGTGTCTGCACCAATCCTGCCGGTGGCAGCGGCGCTCGGCTGGGCTCGGCTTTATGCAGATGGTTCATCACGGCGGCCCAGATGGGGGCTGCGCCCGTGGTGCCGCTCACGTCCCACATCGGCGCGCCGCTGGCGTTGCCCACCCACACGCCCACGGTGTAGCGCTGCGAGAAGCCGACGGCCCAGTTGTCACGCATGTCTTTGCTGGTGCCGGTCTTCACCGCCGTCCAGAAGCGCGTGGCCAGTACGCTGTCGGTGCCGAAGGTGCGCGCGCGGGCCAGCGGATCTGCCAGGATGTCGGTGACGATAAAGGCGGCGCGCGGGTCGATGGCGGGCGGATTTGCGGGCCTGACGTCAGCCGTCTCGCCCGCCCCGCGCGGTGTCGAGACGGTGCGACCTTGCGCACCGGCGAGGGCGAGGGGGAGGGCGGGGGCGAGGAACGAAACCGGTCCGTAGCGGCCACCGTTGCGCAAAGTCCGGTAAGAATTGACAAGCGATAGCAGCGACACCTCGGCGCTGCCCAGCGCCAGGCTGTAGCCAAAAAAATCGCCCGATTCCTTGAGCGGCAGGCCCACCGCCTTGAGCTGTTTGTGAAACGCATCGGGCGACACCATCACCAACGTGCGAACGGCGGGCACGTTGAGCGACGCGCCCAATGCGGTGCGTGCTGACACCCAGCCTTTGAAGTGGTGGTCGTAATTCTGCGGTATGTACAGCCCGCCCGCTGTGGGGATGTGGGTGGCAGCGTCTTCCAGAAGCGACGCGGCCGTGATGCGCCGCTCGGCAATTGCCTGTGCGTACAAAAACGGCTTGAGCGTGGAACCGGGCTGGCGCAGCGCGGTCACGCCATCCACCTCGGCAGCGGCGCTCAATTCGCCAGACGATCCCACCCAGGCCAGCACCTCGCCGCTGGCGTTGTCCAGCACCACGATGGCCCCGTCTTCCAAGTGGCGACCGCGCAACTCGCGCAAGTGCTGTTGCAGGGTTTGCACGGCGAAGCGTTGCAGCGGGGCGCGCAGGGTGGTAGTGATGGCGCCCATAGAAACTGACGCAGACGATTTGCCCCGCGCGGACAAAACCCGCTGAGCCAAGTGAGGCGCAATGCCCTCACTCGCGTCAAACGACTTGCGTTGCAACGCAGCCGTGGTGATCAGGTCCATCGCTTCGCAATCGGGTTTGCCAGGGCCCCGCTGCATCTGCCCCAGCACCTC
>JANYJD010000111.1 GCA_025358555.1 Rhodoferax sp. | reverse complement strand
CAGGCTCGAGGTGATGGCCTCGTCGGTCACGTCAAAGCAGCTGCAAATCTGCTTGCCGCGCGCGTGGACTGCGACTGGGGCTTTGGCGCCCGGCACCAGCAGCAGGCGGCCATAGGCTTGCGCGGGCAGCTCGTCTTGCAGTACGGTTTTGATCCAGGCCTCGGCGCTGGTGTCGCCGGCCAGCACAAAGCCTTGCAGCTCGGCGTGATCTCCATTGCGCACGAGTTTTGCCACGCGGTGCTGGCCGCGTTTGCGGTCGGCGTAGCGCAGGGTGTCTTTGCCGTCCAGGGCCAGCAGCGCCTCAATGCGGGCCAGCCATTCAGCCGGCGGCGCGTCATGTGCGGCAGCGCGGAACAGCACGCCGCTGCGCGCACGAGACGCTTGGCCTGCCGGTTCACTAAGAGGCGTGTGCCGCGAAAACGGTACGCAGGCCGCAAACGGAAACAACCGCATCATCTGCACCAGCGCCGCGCGCGCGCCCAGCACCTGCGCGTCCGGCAGCCAGGCCACAGCCAACATGGACCACGGCAGCTCGGCCTTCAATATCTTGACGGCCGCATGCTTGAGCTCGGGCTGTTTGGAGCTGGGGCAATAGGCCGATGTGGTGAGCGCGTTCACGCCCGCCAGCGGCTGGCCGGTGCTGCTGACGCCGCTCAAATATTCTTCGCCCCAGTGCATGGCCATGAAGGCCTGGCTCATGCCGACCTCGGCAGACGCCTGCAGCGGCACCAGGATCGAGCCGCGCTTGCTCGTCACGTGGACCAGGTCGCCGTCTTTCAGCAGGCGGCGTGCCATGTCCTGCGGATGCATCTGGATGGCGGGCTCGGCCACATGGCCAAACAGGCGGCCCAGCGTGCCGGTGCGGCTCATGCCGTGCCACTGGTCGCGCAGGCGGCCCGTGGTCAGCGAAAACGGATAACGCGATTCACGGGGCTCGGCCAGCGGCTGGTAGACCGTATTGGCGAATTTGGCTTTACCGTCCGGGTTGGGGAAGAGGGCGTCTTCGTAGAGGCGGGTTTTGCCTGTGGTGGCACCTTGGGGGTAAGGCCATTGCTGGGGGCCTTGATGTTCCAGGATGGGGTAGCTTAGGCCGGTGATATCCAGGTCGCGGCCACGCGTGGATTCGCGGTGTTCGTTCCAGATTTGTTCTGGGGTTTGGTAGGGGAACAACGTGCTTATGGGAGAAGGGGTCTCGGTGGCTGGCAGCGCCATTGGGGTCAGAGCCGTGGACGTGGGGTTTTGCCAATTTCGAGGGGTTTGATGGGTGGCCTCGGAAATGGTTGTCCTGAATTCGGATCTGACCCCAATTGCTTTCTCTAGCCGGTGCGCGAAATCAACCGCAATGGCCCAGTCGTGCCGGGTTTCACCGGGCGGTGCTACCGCCGGGCGCACTCGGCTGATGCGGCGTTCGCTGTTGGTCACAGTGCCGCCTTTCTCGCCCCAGGTGGTCGCTGGCAGCAGCAGGTCGGCATAGGCGCAGGTGGCGGTGGTGGCGAAGGCTTCCTGCACGATGACAAGCTCGGCGCGCTCCAGCGCACGGCGCACGGTGGCCTGGTCGGGCATGCTTTGGGCGGGGTTGGTGCAGGCGATCCACAACGCCTTGATTTCGCCATCCGCTGCGGCCTGGAACATCTCCACCGCCGTCTTGCCGGGCTGGTGGGGCACGGTGCGGCCCAGCTTGTCCAACCCCCACAGCGCCTCCACTTCGGCGCGGTGCATTGGGTTCGCCATGTCGCGGTGCGCGCTGATGAGGTTGGCCAGGCCGCCGACCTCGCGCCCGCCCATCGCATTGGGCTGGCCGGTGAGCGAGAAGGGGCCGGCGCCGGGCTTGCCGATCTGCGCGGTGGCCAGATGCAGGTTGATCAGCGCGGCGTTTTTGGCAGTGCCGCTGGTGGACTGGTTGAGGCCCTGGCAGTACAGGCTTAGCGTGGGTTTGCGGCTGTCGGACGTGGTGCCACTGCCCGCTGCAGATGAAGCAGGGGCAGGCGCGGGCCCTTCGGCCACTCCCGCAAACATCTTCGCTGCCGCAAACAAATCTTCCTTGCGCAGGCCGCAGGTATGCGCCACCAGGTCGGGCGTGTAGTCGCGCACCGTGGCCTTCAGCGCCTCAAAGCCGCTGGTGTGATTTGCGATGTAGGCGGCGTCCGTCCAGCCCTCCCACAGCATGATGTGCAGCATGCCGTTGAACAGCATTACGTCGGTGCCCGGCTGGATCGGCAGGTACAGGTCGGCAATGCCGACCGTGTCGGTCTTGCGGGGGTCGCAGAAGATGATTTTGAGGGAGGGGTTGGCTTTCTTCGCGTCTTCAATGCGCCTGAACAGGATGGGGTGGGCATATGCCGTGTTGGAGCCGACGATGAAAATGCACTGCGCGTGGTTCACGTCGTCATAGCAGGCCGGCGGCGCGTCGGCCCCCAGCGTCTGCTTGTAGCCCGCCACAGCGCTGCTCATGCACAGGCGTGAATTAGTGTCAATATTGTTGGTGCCAATCAGGCCCTTGGCGAGTTTGTTGAAGATGTAATAGTCTTCCGTCAGCAACTGGCCCGACACGTAAAACCCGACTGAGTCCGGCCCATGCCCGTGGATGATCTGGGCAAATCCTTCCACGGCAAAGTCCAGCGCGCTGTCCCAACTGATGGCTTGCGGTTTTTCACTGCGATTGACGTGACGGTTCATGCGTCGCATGGGATGCAGCAGGCGCGTTTGCTGCGTCACCAGCGGGCTGGCGGTCAGGTGCAGCGTGGCGCCTTTCGTGCAAAGCCGACCGAAGTTGGCGGGGTGGTCTGGGTCGCCGCGGACGCCAATAATTCTTTGGCCCGTCGATTCAATAATGACGCCACAGCCTACGCCGCAGTAGGGGCAGGTGGACTTGGTTTCGACAGTCCCCGCCCGAATGGGGATGACGGTCATGCGTGGAAGGTTTCCTTGAGTATGTCTTTCAGCGCCGGCCCGGCCACTGGTGGTTTCACGTCCAGCGCCAATGTCGCCAGCTCTCTGCCGCTCAAATGCACCTCGCCATTGACCACGTTGACACTGAATTTTTGCGTGCAACCTTCGTCTGGCGCGCGGGCGCAGCCGCTGTCCAGGCCAATCGTCCAGTTGTGCAGCGGGCAGGCCACGCTGGTGCCAAACACAATGCCCTGGCTCAGCGGCCCGCCCTTGTGCGGGCAGCGGTCCAGCAACGCAAACACCTGGTCCAGGTCGTTGCGGAACACGGCCACGTCCATACCCAGGGAGCGCGCGACGCGGCGCGAGCCCAGCACGGGAATGTCAGTCACCATGCAGATTTTTTTCCATTCACTCATAGTGTTGTCAAGGTTGTCGATTAGTATATTATTAATAGCTAACTATGCATACAACACAAGGGCTAGAGGCTATTTGTACAGGTAAATACAGCTTCCAAAACCCTAAAACATGCGAAAAATGCCCAAATGCTCCTCACATGCCCTGCGGCACATTGCATCAAGCCGGCAGCTTGTCAAATTGCCGCGTATCCACCGCTGCTTCTTTAAAGTCGAACCACGGGTCTGGCTCGCCATCCAGCGCAAACTGCAAGCGTTCCCACAGCGCCTTGCGGCCTGCATGGTCTTCCAGAATCCGCTTCTTCACATAGTCCAGTCCGACGCGTGAGACGTAGTGCACGGTGCGCTCAAGGTACCAGCCCTCCTGGCGGTACAGCTCACAAAACGCGCCGGTGTACTCCAGCACTTCAGCCGCAGTTCTGAGCTTGGTGAAGAAGTGCGCCACTTCGGTCTTGATGCCGCCATTGCCGGCCACGTACATCTCCCAACCACTCTCCACGCCGATGATTCCCACGTCCTTGATGCCGGCCTCGGCACAGTTGCGCGGGCAGCCACTCACGGCAAATTTGACTTTATGCGGGGCGTACATTCGCCACATGGCCCGCTCAAGGTCTTTGCCCATCTGCGTGCTGTCCTGGGTGCCCATGCGGCACCATTCGCTGCCCACGCAGGTCTTAACGGTGCGCAGCGCTTTGGCATAGGCGTGGCCTGATGGCATGCCAATGTCTTTCCACACTGCCTGCAAGTCTTCTTTCTTCACGCCCAGCAAATCAATGCGCTGGCCGCCGGTGACCTTGACGGTGGGGATTTTGTATTTGTCCACCGCGTCGGCAATGCGCCGCAATTCGCTGGAGGTTGTCTCGCCGCCCCACATGCGGGGGATGACTGAGTAAGTGCCGTCTTTCTGGATGTTGGCGTGGCTGCGCTCGTTGATGAAGCGGCTTTGCGGGTCGTCCTTGGCCTCTTTGGGCCAGCTGCTGATCAGGTAGTAGTTGACGGCCGGGCGGCAACTGGCACAGCCGTTGGGCGTCTTCCATTCCATAAACTGCTGCACGCTGGCGATGCTGAGCAACTTGTGTTTAATGATCGCGTTGCGCACGGCCTGGTGGCCGTGGTCGGTGCAGGCGCACATAGCCTTGGTTTTGGGCGTGGCCGAGTAGTCGCCACCGGCGGTGAACATCAAAATCTGTTCCACCAACCCGGTGCAGGAGCCACATGACGCGCTGGCCTTGGTGTGCTTGCGCACTTCGTCCAGCGTGAACAGGCCTTTCTCTTTGATGGCCTTGCAAATCGTGCCCTTGTTCACGCCGTTGCAGCCGCACACCTCGGCAGTGTCAGGCATGCTGGCAGCTTTGGTGTGGCCTTCGTGGCCCGTGTCGCCAATGCTGGACTCGCCAAACATCAGTTTGTCGCGAATATCGGCCACACTGCGACCGTCGCGCAGCAGCTTGAAGTAATAGCTGCCATCAACAGTGTCGCCGTACAGGCAGGCACCGATGAGTTTGTCGTCTTTGATCACCAGCTTTTTATAAACGCCTCCACCTGGTGCCAACGGGTCGCTCATGATGATTTCTTCAGCGCCCTCGCTGCCCATGAAGTCACCCGCGCTGAATAAATCAATACCCGTGACTTTCAGCTTGGTAGAGGTGAGTGAACCGGTATATCGGCCAATGCCGAACTGCGCCAGATGGTTGGCCGCAACCTTGGCCTGCTCAAAAAGAGGAGCAACCAGGCCATAGGCAATGCCGCGGTGCGCTGCACATTCACCCACGCTGTAGATGCGGGCGTCGGTGGTGGTCTGCATGGTGTCGTTCACCACAATCCCCTTGTTGCAGTAGAGGCGCATGGATTCGGCCAGCGCCGTGTTGGGGCGGATGCCAACGGCCATCACCACCATGTCAGCGGGCAGCTCGGTGCAGTCCTTGAACTTGATGGCTTTCACCCGTCCATCTTCTCCCCCAACCAACTCCTGCGTCTGCGCGCCCATCAGGAATTGCAGGCCCCGGTCTTCAAGCGATTTTTGCAACAGCTTGCCGGCCACGCTGTCCAGTTGGCGCTCCATCAGCGTGGGCATGACGTGCACCACGCTCACGTCCATGCCGCGCAGCATCAGGCCGTTGGCGGCTTCCAGACCCAGCAGGCCACCGCCGATGACCACGGCTTTTTTGTATTGGGTGGCGGCGGCGATCATCTCATTGGTATCCGCAATGTCGCGGTACGCCATCACGCCCTTGAGGTCTTTGCCGGGGATCGGCAGGATGAATGGGTTGGAGCCGGTACACAGCAGCAGCCTGTCGTATTCTTCCTCTATGACGTTGCCATCTTTGTCTTCGGCGCGCACGATGCGCTTCACGCGGTCTACCGAGGTGACGGTTTTGCCGGCGTGCAAGGTGATGTGGTTCTCGGCGTACCACGCCCAGGAATTGAGGACGATCTCATCCAGCGTTTGCTCACCGGCCAGCACGGGGCTGAGCAAAATGCGGTTGTAGTTGGGGTGCGGCTCGGCGCCAAAGACGGTGATGTCGTACAGCTCGGGTGCGACCTTGATCAACTCTTCAATCGTCCGCACGCCGGCCATGCCGTTGCCGACCATCACCAGTTTTGATTTCTTCATTGCGTTGTTCCTGACTCTCGCCCAATAAGACAAGGGAGATAGTGCAAACCCCATGCCAGTTTGGTGAAAAGCACTGAAAAAAGGGCTTCAGAGCTGACCAGAGTGATAAAACAAGGCCTTAGCCCTTGTCAATATTGCACGAATTGCTATTAATTAAATAGTAATTTGAAAGATGCGTTGAATCGCATTGGAGTTTATGCACCAAATGAGGGCAATTGACCTTCGGCGCTGCCACAATCACTTGTGGCAAGATCAATAGAATGACTTAACTCAACACCTAACTCAACAGGTAGCAAGCGACAAACCCATGACCCACCGCCGCCAAATTCTCAAACTCGCCAGCGCCAGCGCGGCCAGCATCGCGCTGCCGCAGCTCGTGTACGCCCAGGCATTCCCCGCACGCCCGATCCGCTACATCTGCCCGTGGCCGGCCGGTGGCTCTACCGACGCGGTGATCCGCTCGCTGGCCGACAGTGCGGGCAAGATTCTGGGCACCACCATCATTGTGGACAACAAGCCCGGTGCTGCGGGCATGCTGGGGGCCAATGAACTGGTCAACGCCAAGCCCGATGGCTACACCGTGTCGCAGTTGCCGCATGGCGTGTTCCGCGTGCCGCACATGCAAAAAGTGCAGTTTGACACGCTGAAGGATTTCACGTGGATTGCCTGCCTGACGGGATACACCTTTGGTTTGGTGGTGCCTGCCAGCTCGCCGTTCAAGACCATCAAGGAGTTTGTGGAGTTTGCCAAGGCCAACCCCGACAAGATCACCTATGGCCACACCGGCATTGGCACCAGCCCGCACCTGGCGGTGGAAGAATTTGCGCAACGGGCCGACATCAAGCTGACCAATGTGCCGTTCAAGGGCAATGCCGACAACATGCAGGCCGTGCTGGGCGGCCACGTGATGGCCGCCAGCGACGCCACCGGCTGGGGCCCGCATGTGGAGGCCGGCAAGCTGCGCCTGCTTGCCACCTATGGCAGCAAGCGCACCAAGCGCTGGCCGAATGTGCCGACGCTGGACGAGCTGGGCTACAAGACGGTGTCAGACTCACCTTTCGGCGTGTGCGGCCCCAAGGGCATGGACCCGGCTGTTACAGTAAAACTGCACGACGCCTTCAAGAAAACGCTGGACGACCCCGCCGTGCTGGCCACGTTTGACAAGTACGATCAGTCGGTGATCTACATGGGCACCGAGGCTTACACCAAGTTTGCACGCGACAGCTTTGCGTCCGAAAAAGCGTTAATTGAACGCTTGGGCATGGCGGGCAAGGGCTGATGGCCGAAAAGCGCGGGATGGAGACGTAAATTGGCCTATAGCCCTTGTGCAATATGCATAGTTAGCTATAAATAAAGAAGCATTCATAAAACCGGAATGCACCGGCTGCGCCATGCCTCATTTTACGGTGACTGAGATCTGGATGGACGCGTACCACGCGGCAAGATCGTCAATCTGCTCGTCCGTAAGCGGTTTGGCGATGACGGCCATCACCTCATTTTTGCGGTTGCCATTGCGGTAGTTTTTGAGCTGCTCGGTTACGTAAATGGCGGGCTGGACTGCCTGGTTGGGTGCGTTGGGCAAGGTGCTTAAACCATTCTGGCCGTGGCAAGCGCTACACATGCCCGCCAGCTTCTGGCCTGCCACGGGGTCGCGCGCCTGTGCTGCGCC
>JANYJD010000103.1 GCA_025358555.1 Rhodoferax sp. | reverse complement strand
TCTGGCGATGGATCGAAGCCAGGCGGCAGTCTCAATCCGTCAATCTTCGCCCGCCGCGTCTTCAACACCACCGGCCTTGCCATCTGGACGCGCCAGATCGCCGGGCTCGTGTCCTCGGGCCTGCCGCTGGAGCGGGCGCTGACATCGTTGACCGACGAGGCACAAGATGAGGCAGAGCGCAACCTGGTGGCGATGCTGCGCTCTGAGGTCAACGGCGGTGCAACGTTTGCAAAGGCGCTGTCGCAGCACCCGCGCGAGTTCTCTGACATTTACGTAGCCGTTATTGGCGCGGGCGAGCAAAGCGGCAACCTGGGCCTGGTGCTGGAGCGCCTGGCCGACGACCTGGAAGAGCAGCAGGCGCTGAAGGCCAAGCTGATTGGCGCGGCGCTGTACCCGGCCATCGTGACGCTGGTGGCAATTGTGATTGTGATGTTTCTGCTGGGCTATGTGGTGCCGCAGGTGGCTAATGTGTTTGCGGGCAGCAAGCGCGCGCTGCCGCTGTTGACGACGATCATGCTGGGCCTGGGCAATTTTGTGCGCGACTACGGTTGGTTGATGCTTCTTGTTATCATAATAGTAGCTGTTTGTGCACGTCTGATGTGGGCTAGCAGCACTTTTAAGGAGAAATTTGACGCTTTCTGGCTGACTTTGCCGGTGCTGGGCCGCCTGAGCTGCGGCTACAACGCTGCGCGCTTTGCCAGCACGCTGGCCATGCTGGCGCAGGCGGGCGTACCGATTCTCAAGGCCTTGCAGGCGGCAGCCGACACGCTGTCTAACCGGGCGATGCGGGCCGATGCCCTGCAGGCGCTGGTGCTGGTGCGCGAAGGCGCGCCGCTGGCGTCTGCCCTGGCGCAGAAAAAGCGCTTTCCCGGCCTCTTGGGCATGTTCGCCCGCCTGGGTGAGCAGACCGGCCAACTGCCCCTGATGCTGGGCCGCGCCGCCAAACAGCTCAGCACCGAGGTGCAGCGCCGCTCCCTGCAACTGGCCACCATCGCGGAGCCGCTGCTGATTGTGGGCATGGGGCTGGTGGTGATGCTGATTGTGCTGGCGGTGCTGTTGCCGATCATCCAGCTCAACCAGCTGGTCAAGTAAAAATGGCTGCGACACTCGACGGCAAACTGGTGGTGGCGATCTCATCGCGCGCGCTATTCGACTTCGAAGAAGAAAACGAGGTGTTTGAGCACGGCGAGGGGCCGCACAAAGACCGCGCTTACATGAATTTGCAGCTCGACCGGCTGGAGCAGCCGGCCAAGCCGGGCGTGGCGTTTTCGCTCGTCAAGAAATTGCTGGCCTTTAATGGCAAGTCGGGTGACGGTTCCGCACAGCGCGTCGAGGTGGTGATCCTCTCGCGCAATGACCCGGTCAGTGGCATGCGGGTGTTCCGCTCTGCGCAGCACTACGGCCTGTTGATTGAGCGCGGCAGTTTCACGCGCGGCCAGCCGCCGTGGCGCTATCTGAAACCGTTGCATGCGAACTTGTTTCTCTCTGCCCATTTGAGCGACGTGCGTGCCGCGCTGGACGCGGGGGTGCCCGCCGCGCAGGTGTATCCGCATTCGGCGCACGCCAGCGAGGCGCACCCGACCGAGGTGCGGATTGCGTTTGACGGCGACGCCGTGCTGTTCAGCGACGAGGCCGAGCGCGTCTACCAAGCGCAGGGTTTGTCAGCCTTTCAACAACACGAGACCGACAAGGCCAGCCTACCGCTGCCAGCCGGGCCGTTCAAGCCGCTCTTGGCTGCGCTGCAAAGGTTGCAGCAGGAGGGCACGCCGACCATGCGCCTGCGCACCGCGCTGGTCACCGCGCGCAGCGCCCCGGCGCACGAGCGCGCAATCCGCACGCTGATGGACTGGAACATTGAAGTCGATGAAGCGATGTTCCTCGGCGGCCTGGCCAAAGGTGAATTCCTGCGCGAGTTTGAACCTGATTTTTTCTTTGACGACCAGACCGGCCACATCGAATCTGCCGCTCGGCATGTGCCCTCGGGGCATGTGGCCAGTGGGGTGTCGAATCAGGAGGCGCCA
>JANYJD010000072.1 GCA_025358555.1 Rhodoferax sp. | reverse complement strand
CGCGTGAAACTGGTGCGGGGTGGCCACGTAAATCACTTGCACGTCGGGGTGCGCGCATACGGCTTCTACCGAGTCAAAAGCGGGGGCGTGGAAGTCAGTTTCAAACTGCATGCGGGCTGCGTCCAGCGGGTCTGCCGCAGCAACCAGCTTCACGCGCGGGTCTTGCAAGAATGTAGGCAGCATCAGGGTAAAAGCCCGACCCAAGCCGAGCACGCCGATGCGCAGCGGGGGTGTAGCTGGCAAGGTCGCTGGAACAGTTGCAAGAGTGGTTGCGCCCATGATTACGCTCACAGGTCGAGCACCAGCTCGGCAGACTTGGCGCGTGACACGCAGACCATGATCTGGGTGGCCTTTTCCTCGTCGCTCAAGACCATGTCGCGGTGTTCAGCATCGCCTGCCAGCAACGGGGTGCGGCAGGAGCCGCAGGTGCCGCTTTCGCACGAGCTGGGCACGCGGTGGCCGCAGGCGCGCAGGGCTTCCAGGATGGTTTGCTCTGCGGTTACCGGCACGCTGACTCCCGCTTTTTTCAAGCGCACTGTGAACGCCGTGTTGGCGGCGTACGCTGTGGCGTCGACGCCAAAGCTCTCAAAAATAATGCTGCCAGACGGCCAGTGGCCAGACATATCGGCCACCGCATCCATCAACCCGCGCGGGCCGCAGCAATACACGTGGGCGTCACCTGGCGTCTCAAACGTGGGCCAAAAATCAAACGCGTTATTGATATCGCCGTGGTCATGGTGCACCAGCACGTGGGGCGCAAACTCTGGGCCGGTCAGCTCGGGCAGGAACGCAGTGCTGGCAGCGTCGCGCGTGCAGTAGATCAGCGTGAAGTTGTCACTTTTCTGGGTTTTGAGGTGGCGCATCATCGATAGTATCGGCGTAATGCCGATGCCCCCGGCAATGAACAAGAATCGGGTGGCACGCGGATGCAGACAGAAATTGTTGCGCGGCGCGCTGATTTGCAGCACGTCGCCTGGCTGCACGCCGTCGCACAGGCTGAGCGAGCCGCCCCGGCCCGCAGCGTCGCGCTTGACGGCAATCTGGTACATGCTGGTATCGGCAGGGTCGCTGCACAGCGAGTAGTTGCGCCGCACGCCGTTGGGAACTTGCACCGTCAGGTGCGAGCCGGCCGTGAAAACCGGCAGTGGCGTTCCGTCCGGATGACGCAGTTCGAATCTGTAAATGCCTTGTGCCACCGCTTCCTTATTCACCACCTTGACGTTGAAAAAGTCGGGTTCGTGGACGGCTGCGGTTCCTGTGGCGTGTGCGCTTGCTGCGGTATCAGGAATAAGGTTTATGGTTTCACTCATCGTTGTCTCCAAAAAAGTTCTTGACAAATCATAAAAGGACGAATAATCTTAGGCATCTAAGAATAATCTCGTAACCATGAATTGGCAAGCTGTTTTTGTAGAGTCTGAGCCAACCCATCCATTTGAAGGAAATCCGCGATGTTGACTGCTGAAGAAAACGAGTTGTTGTGCCGCGTAGAAGGCCAGGCGCCCATGGGCCAGTTGATGCGCCGGCACTGGACGCCGGTATGCCTGATCGAGGAAGTGAGCGAGCCCGACGGCACGCCCATCAAGGCACAGGTGTTCGGCGAAGACCTGGTCGTTTTCCGTGACACCAAGGGCCGCGTTGGCGTGATGGACGAATATTGCCCGCACCGGCACGTTTCGCTGGTGTTCGGGCGCAACGAAGACTGCGGGCTGCGCTGCCTGTACCACGGCTGGAAAATGGATGTCGAAGGCAATGTGCTGGAAATGGTGTCTGAGCCGGCGGCTAGCGGCATGGCGCAAAAAGTCAAGCATCTGGCGTATCCGGTGAAAGAATGGGGCGGTTTTGTCTGGGCTTACATGGGTCCACCCGAAAGCCAGCCCGAGTTCGAGCCGCCGGCCTGGGCGCCCACCGCCAATGCGCGGGTGACGATTGCCAAGGCGATCATTCCCTGCAACTGGGCGCAGATTCTGGAGGGCGCTATCGATTCGGCGCACAGCTCCAGTCTGCATTCGTCCGACATGGTGCCGGCGCGGGTCGAAGGCGCCGAAGCGACCGACACCAACTGGCTGCGCCCGTCCACTGACAAAGCGCCGCGGATGCAGGTCGAGCGCGGCGCCTATGGTTTTCGCTATGCGGCCATCCGGCGTCCGATCAAAAATGCTGCCGTGAACGACTATGTGCGCTCGACCGTATTCGTTGCGCCCGCTACTGCCTTGATCCCGCCGAACAATTTGTACAACGTCGCCAACATCAACGTGCCGATGGACGACACCAACACGGCGTTTTATTTCATTGCCTGGGGTCATCCGTCACAAACGCCCGACACCGCCGCCTGGCGCAAATTTCTGGGTCAGCAGGTCGGTATCGATCTGGATGAAAAATACCGGCCGCTTCGCAACCGGAACAACTTCTACTGGCAGGACCGCGCCGCCATGAAAGCTGGAAACTTCACCGGCATCACCGGCTTCCCAAATCAGGATATCGCGATGTGGGTGACGATGGGACCGATCGCCGATCGCACGCATGAACGGCTGGGCGCGAGTGACGTGGCGGTGGTGGAATTTCGCCGGCAGATGCTGGAGGCGGTTCTTGCCTTCCAGGGTGGCGCGCCGGCTATCGGCACGGGCGAGTCGCGCATTCCCCGCTCCGTTTGCTCATTTCAGTCCATCGTCCCCAAAACCACCGACTGGCGTTCTTATGACGCTTCCTATGTGTGGGATTCGGTCGGCCCAGCGCTGGAGCCGTCTTATTCAACCACCGAGGCGTCGTAAGGCGACTCGCAATTGCCCATTCAGCTTGAAAATTCGAAACCGTCAGGAGATATTTACATGCAATTTCGTCGCTTTATCCTGCTTGCCACCGCTTCGGCGATGGCTGGCACTTTTACGCTTCCCATGCTCGCACAGGCGCAAGGGGCCTATCCCAACCGACCGATTAAATTTGTCGTGCCTTACTCGCCCGGCGGCCTCCCCGACACGGTGGCGCGTATTTTCGCGCAGCGACTCGGCGACAGGCTGGGTCAGCCGGTCGTCGTTGACAACCGGCCCGGCGCCAATGGTGTGGTAGCCGCGCAGGCACTGGCGACGGCTCCGAAGGACGGTTACACCTTCCTTGTCACCGACGGCTCGATGTTTTCCATCAATCCCGCGATCTATAAAAACCTCGGCTACGACTACAAACGCGATTTCGTTCCGGTGTCGCTGGCGGCACGCGCGCCGCTCTACCTGGCGGTGCATCCTAAAGTGCCGGCCAACACGCTTCAGGAATTCATCGCCCTGGCCAAGGCCAAGCCGGGCACGCTCAATTACGGCTCTTCGGGAGTTGGCAGCACCCATCACCTGACCATGGAAGCGATGAAGTCGTCGCTTGGGCTGCAACTCACACATGTACCGTTCAAGGGCACCGGGCAATCGGTCCCGGCGCTGATTGGCGGACAGGTCGAAGTCCTGTTTTCGGCCCTGCCGTCGCTGGCGGGGTTTGTAAAGGCGGGGCAGGTCAAGCTGCTGGCTACCAACGCGGCGCAACGTTCCAGCCAGGCGCCCGGCGTTCCTGCGATCGCCGAAATCATTCCCGGCTTCGACTTTGCGCCCATCGTCGGCGTGCTGGCCACCACAGGCACACCTGCAAGCGTGATTGACCGCATCAGCGCTGAAATGACGCAGGTAGCAAAGATGCCTGAAGTCATCCAGACCCTGAGCAAAGCCGGCATTGATTCAATTGGCGGCGGCCCTGCCGACTACAACAAAGCGATCCTGAGCGAAAACGACCGGCTCGCGAAAGCGATCGCCGGCGCTGGCATCAAAGCGGAGTAATCACGCCCATGTCGAAACTAAAACTCACCTTCGGCTGCTGGAACTACGACCGAACCCGTGCGCTGATGGACGGTAGTGTCCAGCCCGATGGAATCGACCTGAACTACCTCGACATGCCGGTGGAGGAAACTTTTTTTCGCATGCTCAGGCACAGGGAGTTCGACGTTGCCGAGATGTCGCTCTCGTCCTATACGGTTTCGATGTTCAACGACGCCCGCCCGTTTGTTGCCATTCCGGTGTTTCCGTCGCGGTTTTTTCGCCATTCATGCATTTACGTCAATGCCGGCTCCGGCATCCGGGAAGCGAAAGACCTGATCGGCAAGCGCGTCGGCAACCCTGAATACCAGATGACCGCGCCGGTCTGGATTCGCGGCATTCTGTCCGACCATTACGGCGTGCCGGTGGACAGCGTGACGTATGTCACCGGCGGCGAAGAAGAGCCCGGTCGGTCCGAAAAAATCAAGCTCGACCTGCCGCCGAATATCCGGGTCGAGCAAATCGGCCCGCAGCAGACACTGGCGCAGATGCTGCTCGACGGTGAGATCGACGCGCTTTACACAGCGCGCATGCCCTCAAGCTTTTTGAAAGGCGATGGTAGGGTCTTGCGTCTGTTCGAGGACTACGAGCAGGTCGAGCGCAATTATTTCAAGGAAACAAAAATGTTTCCGATCATGCATACGGTGGCTATCCGCCGCGATGTCTACGAGGCCAACCGCTGGGTTGCGCGGTCGATGATGAAGGCGCTCGAAGAATCGCAGCGCCGCACCTATGAAGACCTGTACGAGACTGCCGCGCTCAAGGTCATGCTGCCGTGGCTGACCTCCCATGTCGAGCAGGTCAGGCGCGAGATGGGCGAAGACTTTTGGCCCTACGGTTTTGAGAAGAACGAAGCGACGTTGCGGACTTTTCTGCGCTACTCGTTTGAGCAGGGGCTATCGAAGCGCTTGCTGGAGCCGCGTGAGCTGTTTGCGCCCGAGTCTCTGGAAGCGTTCAAGATTTGATGCAGGCTTGATGGCCGAACAATTTCTGGGCTACCTGCTGGCGGTGGCCGCTTTGCTGCTGTTTGGCAGCGGGATTCTGGTGACCAAATTCGCCTCAAGCCGCATCACCCTGGATTTGGGGTTTTTGATTGCCACGTCTACCAACGTTGCATTTGCAGCGTTGGCGCTTGCCGTGCAACTGGCGCTTCGGTCAGAGGCGCTGACCTGGAACGCGCAGGCGTTCTGGCTATTTGCCGCAGCCGGCGGATTTTCCACGTACCTGGGCCGCTGGTTTTTCTACGAAGCGGTGGTGCGGTTTGGCCCGGCCAAGGCCAGCGTTTTCCAGGTCAGCAGCCCGCTGTTCACTGCACTCATCGCATGGCTCTGGCTGGGTGAGCATTTGAGCCTCACGGCGGCTGTCGGCTTGGGTGTGGCGATTGCCGGATTGATGCTGGTCAGTTATAAGCCGCGCGGGCAGACTGCTGACGCTACAGTGGCACAGCAGATGCCGAAGTCAGATGTCGCTCGCGCGTCTGCAAACCCTTCAAAGGGTACCGTGGATCCAACGCCGCGGCCCATGCGGGAGAAATTATTGCAATCGGTTTTGCTGCTGGGCCTGGGCAGTTCGTTCGCCTACGCGATTGGCAATGTGCTGCGCGGCTCAGCGGTGCGAAGCTGGAACGAGCCGGTGGTGGGTGCGCTGGTCGGTGCTGTGCTCGGGCTGGCCCTGCATTTGGCATTTAGCCCTGACAAAAGTGGCCTTGTGGGCCGCCTGCAGCAGGCAAACCGCCAAGGCGTCTGGCTCTACGCGCTGATGGGAGTTTGCACCATTTCCGGCCAAATGTGCCTGATTGGCGCGATGCGCTTCATTCCCCTGTCCGTGGCAACACTGATGACTCTGTGCACGCCGCTGCTGGTGTTTCCGCTGAGCCACCTGCTGTTTAAAAACAGTGGCGATGTCACACGCAACACGCTGCTGGGCGGCGCGCTGGCCTTGATCGGAATCGCCATCGTTGTCATGCGGTGATTTGGCGTGCAGCGCTTGGGGGGGGGAATGGCCGAAGCGGAAATGTGGGCCAGGAACCTGGAGTATGGAGCCTGGAGCGGGTGAGGAGGATCGAACTCCTGTCTAAAGCTTGGGAAGCTTTCGTTCTACCATTGAACTACACCCGCGAGGCTTTCAATTATAGGGCTGGCGACGCGCCAATGCCGCGCGTCAAGGCCGCAAATAAGCCCAGCCTTGCGACTGCTTCGTCATGATCTCGGTCACGCCTGCGGGCACGTAGCTCAGCGCTGGCAGCATGTCATCCCGGGTAAGTTTCTGGGCGCGCATGGTGTTTTCGCAGGCGATGATTTTGACGTTGGCTTTCATGGCCTCAGCGACGCGCGTTGCGGCAGGCGATTCCAGTTTCAGCATGCCGATGCCGGGGCCGTAGGCGACGATTTCAATGTCAATGTTGGCGGCGCCGACGTCGTCCTGCAGGTTCTTGGCGTTGTTGAGGGCGAGGTTCCATTTGGCCACATCGCCGTCACTGACCTGGATCACGATTTTGTGCCGTTTTGGACCATCATTCTGACCTGTAGCCCTTGTCCCCTGTGCATAAATAGCTACTAAAAAAGGAGCAATTACCATTTGCGCCGCAATCAGCGATGCCGCCGCACCGGCCTGAATTACGAGTCTGCGTTTCATGTCGGCCCGCCTTTCTTGTCAGCCAGCACGGTCATTTAAGAATGTCGCCCATGCACAAATATTTCATTTCCAAGTACTCCTCCATGCCATGGCGTGAACCCTCGCGCCCCAGGCCGGATTGCTTGACGCCGCCAAAGGGCACGTGCTCGGTGGCGATCACGCCTACGTTGATGCCGACCATGCCGTACTCCAGCGCCTCGGCCACGCGGTAGATGCGGCCCACGTCGCGGCTGTAAAAATAACTGGCCAGGCCAAACTCGGTGTTGTTCGCGGCGTCAATCGCCTCCTGTTCGGACTTGAAGCGGAACACCGGCGCGAACGGGCCAAAGGTTTCTTCCTTGGCGCACAGCATGTCCGCCGTGGCTTCTGAAATCACCGTCGGCTCATAGAACTGGCCATGCAGCTTGTGGCCGCCGGCCAGCAGCTTTCCGCCCTTGGCAATGGCGTCCGCTACATGACGCTGCACTTTGTCTACGGCGGCGTCTTCTATCAACGGGCCTTGCGTCACGCCTTCTTCAAACCCGTTGCCCACCTTGAGCAACTTGACCTTGGCGGCAAACTTTGCAACGAACTGGTCATACACGCCGTCTTGCACATAGATGCGGTTGGCGCAGACGCAGGTCTGGCCGGCGTTGCGGTACTTGCTGGCCATCGCGCCTTCCACAGCTGAATCGATGTCTGCGTCGTCAAACACGATGAAGGGCGCATTGCCGCCCAGTTCCAGCGAGAGCTTTTTGACCGACGGCGCGCTTTGCGCCATGAGGATGCGGCCCACTTCGGTAGAGCCGGTAAAGCTGATGTGGCGCACGGTGTCGCTGGCGCAAATCACCTTGCCGATGGCGATGCTGTTGTCACCGTCCGCCGTCAAAATATTCAGCACGCCGGCCGGAATGCCTGCGCGCATTGCCAGCTCAGCCGCGGCCAGGGCGGTCAGTGGGGTCAGCTCGGCGGGTTTGATGACGACCGGGCAGCCTGCGGCCAAGGCCGGGGCCACCTTGCGCGTGATCATTGCCAGCGGAAAATTCCACGGCGTGATGGCCGCGCAAACGCCAATCGGCTGCTTGATCACGGTCAGCCGGCGGTTGTTGTCAAACTGGGGCAGGGTCTCGCCGTTGACGCGCTTGGCTTCTTCGGCAAACCATTCCACAAAGCTCGCGCCATAGGCAATCTCGCCTTTGGCTTCGGCAAATGGCTTGCCCTGCTCGGCGGTCATGATGCGCGCCAGGTCTTCCTGGTTGGCCATCAGCAGTTGAAACCACTTCATCAAAATGGCATGGCGCTCTTTGCCGGTCTTGCTGCGCCAGGCGGGCCAGGCAGCGTTGGCAGCGGCGATGGCTGCTGTCGCATCGGCCGCGCCCAGATTGGCTACGTCGGCCAGTTTGTGGCCGTTGGAGGGGTCCAGAATATCAAAGCGGGTGCCCGTGCTGCCCTTGACCCATAGGCCGTTCACCAAAGCATCGGTTTTGAGCAGGCTGGCGTCGTTCAGCAGGGAGAGTGGGGCGGTTTTCATGTCCATGGTGATTCCTTTGGAACTGGTAATATCTGGTTGCATCAACTAACGTAATGATCATTGTTCTCGTGCAGGAGCCTTCATGCACGCGGTCGGATTGTTCAATGCGAAAACCCATTTCAGCGAGTCTGGACTGTGGGCAGCAGCAGAAGTTTTGTTCATCGTCACCCGACGCAATAAGCCGGTTCCGGAGATTGTGCCACTTCATGTCAAACCCGTTGCGCCTGCGCAGGTCATTGGGAAGTTTCTACAGCTTACGCTCAACACGGGGCAGCTGGGTGGTGCCCGCAGCCAGTGCGACCTGCGCGGGATTCTCACTGGACCTGAAGACTTTGTCCTTTTCAAGAGTGGGGTACCTGTCGGCACGCCGCAAAACCGGTTGGGTGCCAATGCCAGTCACTCTCACGAGCCATTGCAAGATTTTGACCGACCGAACGACGGCCCCGCAGACCAGCATCGCATCCGTCCGCGGAGAAATCGAGCCAGCCCGTTTTTTTAGCAGTTGTTAGACAAACCACCAAAGGATGCAAACCATGAAAAGCCATTCCCTTCGAATTGTCCTGTCCATGCTGGCCACTGCCACGACTGGCGCTCTGATGTGGGCGCCGTCCGCGTTCGCACAGAACACCATCAAGATCGGCATGATCACCGACAAGGTCGGCATTGCCAAAGCCTACGCCGAGCCGGTGGCCGCCGGCGTGAGCTTTGCGGTAAAAGAGCTCAATGCCAAGGGCGGCTTGCTGGGGCGCCAGATTGAACTTCTGGTGGAAGACGACCAGGCCAAGCCCGACGTCTCTGCCACCGTGGCACGCAAGTTGGTGGATGCCGGTGCGGTGTTCATCCTGTCGGTGTCCCTGACGCCGGCCACGCAGCAGGCGCAGTCGGTGACCAAGGAGAGCAAGACGCCCCACATGACGCCGTCCAACAGCGGCGACACGCTGACCACGCAGATTGACAACCCCAACTTCTGGCAGACCGGGCCGCTGGCGTCCACCCAGATTGCCACCCTGCTGTCTTACGCCAAAAACAAGAACTACAAGAAGGTGGCGCTGGTGGGGGACAACTCTGACCTGGGCCAGCTGACAAACAAGTTCTTCAAGGCCGGGTTGGAGAGCGCCGGCATCCAGATCGTGGCCGAAGAAGTGGTGCCCACCGGCGCCACCACGGCGGACCCGCAGCTGCAGAAGGTCCGCGCGGCGAACCCCGAGGCTTTGTTCATGACGGGCATTGTCACCGGCCCCAATCTGCTGATCCTCAAGTCCTACCGGCAACTGGGCCTGAAGACCCCCGTGCTGGCCAACTACAACATGTCGGTGCCCGTGTATATGACAGCGGCCAAGGGCCTCATAGACGGCGTGACGTTTGTGGATGCTTTTGACCCTGCCAAGCCGGCCACCCAGCGTTTCATCGAAGCCTTCAAGAAGGACTCCGGCACCGAGCCCTATAACCTCAATGGCTATGGCTATGACGGCATCATGCTGGTGGCCGACGCCATTACACGCGCTGGCAGCACCGACAAGGAAAGGGTCCGCGTTGCCATGCAGGCCACCAAGGCTTACAAGGGCGTGATGGGCGGCGTGGATGCTACCTACGGCTTTGCCGAAGGCAAGCGCACCGGCTTTGACATGAGCGGCATGGTCGTGCGTGTCTATGAAGACGACAAGCAGGGCAAGGTGTTGCACGTAGGCTCGAAATAAGCCGCGACCAGCCCAAGTGAACGACTTTCTGGAATTGACCGTTGGCGCGTTGGCCAGCGGGTGCATCTACGGGCTGGTGGCTTTGTCTTATTTGTTGGTGACCCGGCCTACGGGAATCATCAATTTTGCGGTGGGCGAGTGGTCCATGCTGGCGGCATTTGGTGGCTTCCTGTTGCTGTCGAAGGCCGGCCTTGCGTATCCGGTGGGCATCGCCATCACCCTGGTCGCCATGTTCGGAATTGGCTGGGCGACAGAGCGGCTCACGGTGCGCCCGCTGGTGGTGCGGGGCGCGCCGCCGCTGGCTCCGATTCTGGCGCTGCTGGGCATGCTGGTCGTATTCCGTGAGGTCGTGTCCTTGGGGTTTGGCCCTGACCCGCAGCCGGTGCCTGCGGCTTTTGGATTTGGGCGGCTGGAGCTTGGGTTGATAGCCGGTTCGTACCAAAGCTTTTTCATCATTGCGGTGGCGCTGTCGGTGTTTGCTGCGGTCTGGTTTTTCTTTGAACGCACGCTGGCGGGCAAATCGTTTGAAGCGGTGGCCATTGACCGGCGTGCGGCGGCGCTCATGGGCATCAACCTGGGCCGTGTGACCGCGTTGGCGTTTGCTGCCAGCGCGGTGGTGGCCGGGCTGGCGGGCGTGCTGGTGGCACCCAACGTATCGGCCCACTACCTCATGGGGTTGCCACTGGCTATCCAGGGGTTTACGGCACTCGTCATTGGCGGCGTTGGCCGGGTCGAGGGAGCCCTGCTGGGTGGCCTGATCCTGGCGTTTGTCGAGCAACTGACGGTACGCTATGCGCCAATACCACCCGGGCTGGCCATGGGTGTGCCGCTGGTGCTGCTAATTGTGTTTCTGCTGATCCGGCCTACCGGGTTGCTGCGCGCGCGGGAGGCCCGGGCATGAAGCAGTGGCTGGGCTTTGTAGTGGCTGCGATCGCGCTGTCGGCCATCGGCTTCACGCTGGGCTCCTACCAGACAGACGTGTACCGCAAGCTGCTGCTGTGGGTCACGCTGGCGCTGAGCTACAACTTCCTGTTCGGCATTGCCGGGCAGGTGGCGTTTTCGCATTTCACGTTCTATGGCATCGGCGCCTACGCCATCGTGATCCTGATCTTCCAGGTCGGGCTGCCACTGCCGTTGGCCATCCTGGCCGGTGTGGTGATCTGCATCGCGCTGGCACTGGTAGTGGCCATTCCGGCCACGCGGCTGGAGGGCTTTTACCTGGCGCTGGCCACACTGGCTTTTGCGCAGCTGTTCATTGTGGTGCTGGACGAAGGCGGCTCGGTCACCGGCTCGGCTGGCGGGCTGGCCAATTACCGCCTGCCCGATGTGTTTGGCACGCGGGTCAGCGGGCCCTGGTACACGGTGGTGATCGTTCTGCTGATGCTGGGAACGCTGGCCATTCTGTGGCGGCTGGACCGCTCGTATTTCGGCCGTGCTTGCCGCGCCGTGCGCGACGACTCCGAGGCCGCACAGGCGATGGGCGTGAACGTGGCGCGCACCAAAATCGTGGCCTACACCGTCACCAGCGCGCTGGCGGGCATTGCCGGTATGGTCTATGCGTTTGTGGACAACACGGTCAACCCGCCCATCTTTGGCCTGCAGAACTCATTCCTGCTGCTCTTCATGGTGATCGTGGGCGGCAGCGGGCGGCAGGCGGGGGCCATTGTGGGTGCCGTGCTTCTGTATCTGTTGCCATTGGTGTTGTCCCCCCTCATTGGTCACCACCATGCCCTGGTGTTTGGGGTGTTCATGGTGGCGGTTGTGCTGTTTCAGCCCAAAGGTTTGATCGGCCTGTGGGATTGGCTGCGGGCACGCAGGAGCCGGGCATGAGCGCAGCGCCGGGCCGCCCCAAGCAAGCTCGCATCGCAGCCCGCCAGGGTGAAGGTACCCCAGTAGGCAGCGCCGCATTGCTGACCTGTACGCGCCTGGGCAAGCGCTTTGGCGGGCTGGTGGCTGTGGCCGATGTGGACCTGGAAGTTCACGCAGGTGAAATCCTGGGCGTCATCGGGCCTAACGGCGCGGGCAAGAGCACGACCTTCAGCATGATTGCAGGCGCGCTGGTACCGTCTGCTGGCACGCTGCAATTCAACGGCGAGCCCTTGAACGGGTTGCCGACCCATGCCATGGCGGCGCGGGGCATCATGCGCACCTTCCAGCACAACAAGCCTTTCGCCAGCATGTCGGTGCGCGAAAACGTGATGATGGGCCTGCACACCCGCTTCAGCGGCTCGCTCTGGCAGGTGCTGGCTGGCACGCGTGGCGCGGCGCAGGCCGAACGTGATGCGGCGAAGCGCGCCGACGCGCTGGTGGACTTCGTCGGTCTGGGCGAATGGCGTACTGCCGACGTCAGCACTCTGTCCTTTGGCCAGGGGCGGCTGCTCGAAATTGCCCGCAGCCTGGCGGCCGAACCCAAGCTGATACTGTTCGACGAACCGGCCGCTGGCCTGACACCTGCTGAATGCGACCGCGTGTCAGACATCATCCGCGAGATATCCCGGCGCGGCATTGCCGTGCTGCTGATCGAGCACGACATGCGCTTCCTCATGGCACTGGCCCACCGGGTGGTGGTGCTTAACTTTGGCCGCAAGATTGCTGAAGGCACGCCTGCCGAAATTCAGGCCAATGCGGTCGTGGTCTCTGCCTACCTGGGCGATGTGGGGGTGGCCCATGCTTGAGCTGCATCAGGTCACAGGCGGCTATGGCCACGGCCCGGTGGTGCAGGGCATCAGCCTGCGGGTGGAGAAGGGCGAAACTATCGCCTTGCTGGGCCCCAACGGCGCGGGCAAGTCCACATTGCTCGGGGCGCTGTCAGGCACGCTGCCGGTGCGCAGTGGCCGCGTGGTGATGGACGGGCTGGAGATTGGCGCGCTGCCCAGCCACCGCATCGTGCAGCACGGCCTGGTGCAGGTGCCCGAAGGCCGGCGCGTTTTTGCGCCCATGACGGTGCAAGACAACCTGCGCCTGGGCACTGTGCGCCTGAAAAACAATTCCGCTGCCGGCGTGGCCGAGCGCTTTGATTACGTGTACGCCATGTTCCCTCGGCTGGCCGAGCGACGGCTACAGCGTGCTGGCACCTTGTCGGGCGGCGAGCAGCAGATGGTGGCGATTGGCCGCGCCCTGATGTCGTCGCCCCGCGTGCTGCTGCTGGACGAGCCGTTTCTGGGCCTGGCGCCCATGGTGGTCGAAGAAATCCGCCGCGCACTCGATGCTTTGCGCGCCAACGGTCTGACGATGGTGCTGGTGGAGCAGAAGCTCGACATTGCCTTGCCGTTTACCAGCCGTGCCTTCGTCATCATCAAGGGGCGCATTGCCTTGACCGAGCGCAGCGAACAGCTGGCTGCACGTGACGATCTGGGCCAGTTGTATTTCAAGCTGGCGGCTGAAGCCGCCTAGCCGTCCCATGCAGGAGTCCTTCATGCCCCAACCCATGCGAGCCCGCCACAGCCAGCCGCCTGACAGCCGCGGCATCCACCACCTGGCGCTCAACACCGACGACATGAAGTCCACCATCGACTTCTACACGCGGGTTCTGGGCATGCCGCTTGTCCATGCGCTCAAGGTGCCGCCCGGCGTGGGTACTGGCCCGGGCAACCGCGGCAATCCGCCTTTTGAGAACCTGCGCCACTACTTCTTTGACGCGGGCGGCGACACCCTGGTGGCTTTTTTTGAAATGCCCAAAGGAGCCAAGCAAAAGGGCGACCGCGATGCGCTGGCGGCCATGCAACACTGCTCTTTTACCACTACCGAACAGCAGTTTCAGGTGCTGCACGCGCGCCTGCAGGCCGAAGGTGTTCCACTGATTGGCCCGGTTAATGTGGGTGCCCAGACCTGGTCGCTCTACTTCTTTGACCCGAATGGCATCCGCCTCGAATACTCCTGGCAGGAGCACGACGGCGCCGACGTGCATGTGGTCGAACGCTGGACCCAGACCCGCGAAGAGGCGCTCAAGGAGCTGCAGACCCTGAGTGACGACCCCGAATGGCTGCGTGCCGTGACGCAGCACCTGCCTGCAAGCCGCTGACCGCGCACACGGACCCGTCAGCCCCACCCTGACCCTTCCAAGGAGATTGCCATGAACCCGTCTACCCCCATGGTCCCGATCCACGGGCTGCACCACTTTGCCTACCGCTGCCGCGATGCCGAGGAAACACGGTACTTCTACGAAGACCTGCTGGGCTTGCCGCTCACGCACATCGTGCGGGCGGACACCATCCCGAGCACGGGAGAACACTGCCCCTATGTGCACCTTTTCTTCGAGATGACCGATGGCAGCTCGATGGCTTTTTTTGACCTGGGCGACAACATCGCGTCCGCACCATCGCCCAACACGCCGCGCTGGGCCAACCACATTGCCCTGCGGGTGGGTTCGGTCGACGCGGTGCGCACTGCGCTGGCCCGGTTGCAGGCCGCCGGGGTCGATGTGATCGGCCCGGTGGACCATGACGGATTTGTGCTGTCGATCTACTTTTTTGACCCTAACGGCATCCGCCTCGAGCTGACCACCAATACCGCCACTGACCAGACGCTGGCGCAATACAGGAGGGATGCGCGACCAGCGCTGGATGCCTGGACGCGCGAGAAAGTTTCACGCGCGGCGAGCAAGGTACCCGCATGAACGCCGCGATGAAATATGAGACCCAGGCCGAGTGGGTCCACGTGCAGTTTGCGGAGAAGGCCACTTTCAAGGCCGTCTATGGCTTTGCCGGATCGCTGGGTACGGTGCACCTCGAAGGCATCCGCTATACGCCCAAGGGCCGTAATTCGAAGACCCTGCTGATCTACATGCACCCGGCCACCACCTTGCAGCTCTTGCCCATGCCACGCGCGATGGCCGAACACGGCCTGCATGTGCTGTGTGCCGGCAGCCGCTACGCCCGCAATGACAGCGCGCTCATCATGGAAAATGTGGTGGTGGACCTGGGCGCCTATGTGCGCCATGCACGCGAGATCTGGGGCTATGAAAAGATTGTGCTGGCTGGCTGGTCGGGCGGTGGCTCGCTGTCGCTGATGTACCAGTCACAGGCCGAGCGCCCCAGCATCACCCACACCCCGGCGGGTGACCCGTGCCACATCATGGCGGCGGGGCTGCTGCCTGCCGACGCCTTCATTTTCCAGGCGGCGCATGTGTCGCGGGCCGTCACCTTTGCCGACTGGATCGACCCCAGCGTGATCGACGAGAACGACCCTGACCTGCGCGATCCGGATCTGGACATTTACAACCCGGCGATCAAGCCCCCCTACAGCGCTGAATTTCTGGCGCGTTTCCGTGCCGCGCAGCTGGCGCGCGTGCGCCGCCGCACGGCCTGGGTGCGCGACACGCTGGAGATGCTCAAGCGCAAGGGCGGCAACGAGATCGAGCGCGGCTTTGTCACCCACCGCACCATGGCCGAGCCGCGCTTTCTGGACGGAACCATCGAACCCAACGACCGGCCGATTGGCACCTGTTTTATGGGCGTGCCCGAGACGGCCAACAACGGCCCCATCGGTCTGGCGCGCTTTTCTACATTGCGCTCCTGGCTGTCACAGTGGTCGCCCGACGACACCCATGCACATGGGGAAAAATCGGCCGCCGGCATCAGCGTCCCCATGCTGGCGATTGAACACAGCGCTGATGACGCCGTGCCCAAGCCACATACGCGGCGTATATTTGAAGCTGCTGCCAGCCGCGACAAGACCATGGAAGTCATCAAGGGCGCCAACCACTACTTTGTTGGCCAGCCCGAGCTGTTGAAGCAGGCCGTGAACCTGTGCTTGGGGTGGATGGAGGAGCGCAGGCTGCTGGGTTAGTGCAAGCCGGGTATCCGCATGTGCGTAGAGCGGGTCATGAGAATCGAACTCACGTATCGAGCTTGGGAAGCTAGCCTCCTACCATTGATCTACACCCGCAGCGTTGCAAATTATCGGTGGCACCTGTCCCCTGCATCCCTTTTCCATTTGAGGAAATTCCCAAAGCTGGGGTCGTTCAAGAGCGAAGGGGAGCGATCTTAATATGGTCAGAGCGATTCTTTGAAAATGCTAAAATCTGGTTGAATCAACTAAAATTTTATCTCTTGAAGGAGCCGTCATGCATGCAGTCGGATTGTTTGAAGCAAAGACTCATCTGAGCGAATACGTCACGCGCGCCGAGGCCGGCGAAGAAGTCATCATCACGCGGCACAACAAACCTGTGGCGAAGATTGTGCCCCTTCACGCCAAGCCAGTGGCCCCTGTGCAAGTCATTCCCAAATTTGTGCAGCGCACGTTTAATATGGGGCCTCTTTTGGTGAAAGAGACCAATATGAACCGCCTGGTGGCTGAGCTGGACAACCTGGAATTCATCAAATTGACGGCCCGCCTTGAGCGTGCAGCGCGGACACGCAAGCGCGCCAATGAAGCTGCCTGACACCAATGTCCTGGTTAATTCGGTCAACGAATTCAGCGCTGTCCGCGACCAGGCCGCAACGTGGCTGGAACAGGCGTTTGACAGTGAGACGGGCATCGGATTTGCGTGGCTCGCGTTGGTGGGGTTTGTCCGCGTCTCAACGCAGCGAGGCATTTTAAAAACACCGCTCTCGCCAGCCAACGCACTGGAGTTGATGGACGCGTGGTTGTCCCACCCTCGCGCCCGCATACTTCAACCCACTGATAGGCACGGCGATATTCTGGCCAGGCTACTTCTCGTTGCAGGGACAGCAGGCAATTTGACCAACGACGCGCATCTTGCGGCCCTGGCCATCGAACACGGTGCCACCATTGGCAGTTTCGACAAAGATTTCAAGCTGTTTCCGGGCCTCAAACTTGACCTTTTGAAGTGAAAATTGACGGCTACCCTTTTCCCCCATATTGACCCCGTTAGAACTATGTCTACTCCCCAATTCTCAGTCGCCGACATCCGCAAGTCCTTCCTCGATTTTTTCGCCAGCAAGGGCCACACCGTGGTGCCCTCCAGCTCGCTGGTCCCCGGCAATGACCCGACCTTGATGTTTGTCAACTCGGGCATGGTGCAGTTCAAGGACGTGTTTTTGGGTACTGACAAGCGCTCTTACGTGCGCGCGGCCTCCGTGCAAGCTTGCCTACGCGCCGGTGGCAAGCACAACGATCTGGAAAACGTGGGCTACACCGCGCGCCACCACACGTTTTTTGAAATGCTGGGCAACTGGAGCTTTGGCGACTACTTCAAGCGCGACTCGCTTACGTGGGGCTGGGAACTGCTGACCCAGGTCTACAAGCTGCCTGCTGACAAGCTCACCGCTACCGTCTACATCGACGATCAGGAAGCCTATGACATCTGGACGAAGGAAATCGGCCTGCCGCCCGAGCGCGTCATCCGCATTGGCGACAACAAGGGGAAAAAATACGCGTCCGACAACTTCTGGATGATGGCCGACACCGGCCCCTGCGGCCCCTGCTCGGAAATCTTTTACGACCACGGCGACCATATTCCCGGCGGCCCGCCCGGCAGCCCCGGTGAAGACGGTGACCGCTTCATCGAAATCTGGAACCACGTGTTCATGCAGTTTGACATGCAGCCCGATGGCAGCCTGGTCAAGCTGCCCGCGCCCTGCGTGGACACCGGCATGGGCCTGGAGCGCCTGGCCGCTATCCTGCAACACGTGCACAGCAACTACGAGATCGACATTTTTGACGCGCTGATCAAGGCCGCTGCCCGCGAGACGGGCGAAAAAGACCTGAACAACAAGAGCCTGCGCGTGATTGCCGACCACATTCGTGCCACTGCGTTTTTGGTCAGCGACGGCGTGAACCCGTCGAACGAAGGCCGCGGCTATGTGCAGCGCCGCATCATTCGCCGTGCGATTCGACATGGCTACAAGCTGGGTAAGAAGACGCCGTTTTTCCACAAGCTGGTGGCTGATTTAAC
>JANYJD010000001.1 GCA_025358555.1 Rhodoferax sp. | reverse complement strand
GACGCCAATGACTACACCGGCAAGGGCTTGAGTGGCGGTCGCATCATCGTGCGCCCCAGCATTGATTTCCGCGGCGACGCGGTGCGCAACACCATTGTGGGCAACACGGTCATGTATGGGGCGACCAGCGGTGAATCGTTTTTTAGCGGCGTGGCGGGTGAGCGCTTTGCCGTGCGCCTGTCGGGTGCCACCACCGTGGTGGAGGGCACTGGAGACCACGGCTGCGAGTACATGACCGGCGGCACAGCGGTTGTACTGGGCAAGACCGGCCGCAACTTTGCCGCTGGCATGAGCGGCGGCATCGCCTACGTGTATGACGAAGACGGCCAGTTTGCCAAACGTTGCAACACCGCCATGGTGGCACTTGAAAAAGTGCTGCCCGCCAGCGAGCAGGAGGCCAGCCAGCCCAAAGCCATTTGGCACGTCGGCCGGCAGGGCGCCCAAAGCGACGAAGCGCAGCTCAAACAATTGCTTCAGGACCACAACCGCTGGACTGGCAGCAGGCGTGCCCGCGAACTGCTGGACGACTGGGATGCGGCGCGCAGCAAGTTCGTCAAGGTGTTCCCCACCGAGTACAAACGGGCTTTGGGTGAAATGGCGGCCAAAAAGGCCCCCAAAGCCGGTAAATTGGAAGAAAAAGAGGCTGTAGCCCTCGTCCACAGTGCACAAGTAGCTATTAACAAAGTAGCAATTCCCGCCAAATAGGCCACCGCAACACAATCACTCAAGGACAGTTTCATGGGCAAGATGACAGGTTTCATGGAGTTTGAACGCATCGAAGAGGGCTACAAGCCAGTGACTGAGCGCGTCAAAAATTACAAAGAGTTTGTGGTGGGTCTGGACGACGCGCAAGCCAAAAAACAGGCCGCTCGCTGCATGGACTGCGGCACGCCGTTTTGCAACAGCGGCTGCCCGGTCAACAACATCATTCCGGATTTCAATGACCTGGTTTACCGTGGCGACTGGAAAAACGCGATTGATGTGCTGCACAGCACCAACAACTTCCCCGAGTTCACGGGCCGCATCTGCCCTGCGCCATGCGAAGCCGCCTGCACGCTGAACGTGAATGACGAGGCCGTGGGCATCAAGAGCATTGAGCACGCCATCATCGACCGCGCCTGGGCCGAGGGCTGGGTGCAACCCCAAATCGCCAAAGCCAAGACCGGCAAAAAAGTGGCGGTGGTCGGCTCCGGCCCGGCCGGCATGGCGGCCGCGCAGCAACTGGTGCGCGCGGGCCACCGTGTGACGCTGTTTGAAAAGAACGACCGCATCGGCGGCCTGCTGCGCTATGGCATTCCTGATTTCAAGATGGAAAAATCCCACATCGATTTGCGGGTGGCGCAGATGGAACAAGAGGGCGTGGTGTTTCGCACGGGCGTCATGGTGGCCAGCTTGCCGGCGGATTCCAAAGTCATCAACTGGGCTAAAGAAACCATCACCCCTGCGCAACTGCAACAAGACTTTGACGCGGTGATTTTGACCGGCGGCGCAGAGCAATCGCGCGACTTGGCCGTGCCGGGACGCCAGCTGGAGGGTGTGCACTTCGCCATGGAATTCTTGCCGCTGCAAAACAAGGTCAATGCGGGAGACAAGCTCAAAGGCCAAATCCGCGCCGACGGCAAGCACGTTATCGTCATCGGCGGGGGCGACACCGGCAGCGATTGCGTGGGCACCAGCAACCGCCACGGCGCAGCCAGCGTCACGCAATTTGAGGTCATGCCGCAACCCCCGGTGGAAGAAAACCGGCCCATGACTTGGCCCTATTGGCCCATCAAGCTGCGCACCAGCTCCAGCCACGAGGAAGGCTGCGAGCGCGAATTTGCCATCTCCACCAAGGAATTTGTCGGCAGCGAGGGCAAAGGGAACAAGGGCGGCAAAGTCACGGGTCTGAAAACGGTGCAGGTTGAGTGGAAAGACGGCAAGCTGCTGGAGGTGCCCGGTACCGAGAAAACCCTCAAGGCCGATCTTGTGCTGCTGGCCATGGGGTTTGTCAGCCCGGTTGCCTCCATTTTGGAGGCTTTTGGCGTGGACAAGGACGCACGTGGCAATGCCAAAGCCAGCACGGAATTCACTGGTGGTTACGCCACCAATGTGCCAAAAGTTTTTGCAGCAGGCGACATCCGCCGCGGGCAGAGCCTGGTGGTTTGGGCGATCCGCGAAGGGCGCCAGGCGGCGCGTGCGGTGGATGAGTTTCTGATGGGAATGAGTGACCTGCCACGCTAGCCTGAACATTCCAGAACATTCCAGAACAATCTCGTATCATTCAGAAGCCGGAAACCCTCCGGCTTTTTTTTAATGCCCACGCCTTCCCCGTCCCTCATTGAACTGCGCAACATCACTTTCGCCTATGGCGCAAGCGGTGATGGCCGCAAGATTCTGGACGACATTTCCCTGACCGTGCCGCGCGGCAAGGTCACGGCACTGATGGGCGCATCGGGCGGCGGTAAAACCACAGTGCTGCGACTGATTGGCGGCCAGTACCGGGCGCAAAAGGGGGAATTGCTGCTGGGTCCAGCCGCCACAGATGGGCAACCTCAAGACATTGGCAAAATGAACCCGACTGAGCTGTACGCCGCTCGTCGCCGCATGGGCATGCTGTTCCAGTTTGGCGCGCTGTTCACCGATTTAAGCGTGTTTGACAACGTGGCCTTTCCTTTGCGCGAGCACACAGACCTGTCTGCTGCACTGGTCCGCGACATTGTGCTGATGAAGCTGAATGCCGTGGGCCTGCGCGGCGCGCGGGACCTGATGCCCAGTGAGATTTCTGGCGGCATGGCGCGCCGGGTGGCGCTGGCCCGTGCCATTGCGCTGGACCCTGAACTCATCATGTACGACGAACCTTTTTCGGGGCTGGACCCGATTTCGCTCGGCACGGCCGCCCGGCTGATCCGCCAGCTCAATGACGCCATGGGTTTGACCAGCATTGTGGTTTCTCACGATCTGGATGAGACGTTCGGCATTGCCGATCAAGTCATCATCCTGGCCAACGGCAAGATAGCCGCCCAGGGCACGCCCGATGAAGTGCGCCACAGCACCGACCCGCTGGTGCACCAGTTTGTCAACGCACTGCCCGACGGCCCGGTTCGTTTTCATTACCCAGGCCCTTCTATCGAAGAAGATTTCTCGGCAGGAACGGGTAAGGGGGCGCGGCCATGAGTTGGTACAAGCCCGCCGATGTTGGATTCGCGGTCCGCGCCAAGCTGGCGGACATCGGCGCCAGTGCGCGGTTGTTTGCACGGCTCATGCTGCTGCTGCCAGCCAGCCTAAAGCGGTTTGGGCTGGTGCGCGACCAGATTCACTTCTTGGGCAATTACTCGCTGGCCATCATCACCGTGTCGGGGCTGTTTGTGGGCTTTGTGCTGGGCTTGCAGGGATACTACACGTTGCAGCGGTATGGTTCATCTGAAGCGCTGGGCCTGCTGGTGGCCCTGGGGCTGGTGCGCGAGCTCGGGCCCGTCATCACCGCTTTGCTGTTTGCCGGGCGCGCGGGCACGTCACTTACAGCCGAGATCGGTTTGATGAAAGCCGGCGAGCAATTGAGCGCGATGGAGATGATGGCTGTTGACCCGGTGCGCCGCATTCTGGCACCCCGGTTTTGGGCCGGTGTGATCACCATGCCGCTGCTGGCGGCGGTGTTCAGCGCCGTGGGCGTTGTGGGTGGCTGGATTGTTGGCGTGTTGATGATTGGTGTGGACTCAGGCGCTTTCTGGAGCCAGATGCAGGGCGGGGTGGATGTGTGGCTGGACGTGGGCAACGGCGTGATAAAAAGCGTGGTATTCGGATTCACCGTCACCTTTGTCGCGCTGGTTCAGGGCTTTAACGCCCAGCCGACGCCAGAGGGCGTGTCGCGCGCAACCACCCGAACCGTGGTGGTCGCGTCGCTGGCCATTCTGGGTCTGGACTTTATCCTGACCGCGTTGATGTTTAGCATTTAAGCTAAGTTATTTGTGGGACAGTCCGCAGCCACACGAAGTGGGCCAGCTCTGTCCTCAACCGTTTAAGAGAGGTTTTATGCAACGTTCATCCAACGATTTTTGGGTCGGCCTGTTTGTGCTGATAGGCGCGGCAGCGCTGCTGTTTCTGGCGCTGCAGTCGGCCAACCTGCTGTCCCTGAGCTTTCAGTCAAACTACAAAGTCACGGCCAAGTTCGACAACATTGGCGGGCTCAAGCCAAAAGCTGCCGTCAAAAGCGCAGGCGTGGTGGTGGGACGCGTGGAGTCCATCACATTTGATGACAAATCATTCCAAGCCCGCGTGACGCTGGGAATGGAAAACCGCTACGCTTTTCCAAAAGACAGCTCGCTTAAAATTTTGACCAGCGGCTTGCTGGGCGAGCAGTACATCGGCATCGAAGCGGGTGCTGAAGAGAAGACGCTGGTAGCGGGGGACAGCATCTCCAGCACCCAATCGGCGGTTGTGCTGGAGAATCTGATCAGCCAGTTTTTGTACAGCAAGGCGGCGGACGGGGCGACGCCAGCGGCACCAAAGGAAAAAAAATGAGAATTGCAGTTGTGGCGGCGATCCTGAGTTTGACGCTGGCCGGTTGCGCCACCGGGCCCAACGCGAATCCGCGCGACCCGCTTGAGCCCTATAACCGGACTGTCTTTGGATTCAACGACGCGGTTGACCGGACGGTTCTCAAGCCGATCGCCACAGCCTACAGGAACGTGACGCCCGGTGTGGTGCGCACAGGTGTCGGCAACTTTTTTTCCAACCTGGAAGATTTCTGGTCGCTCGCAAACAGTGTCATGCAGCTAAAGGGCCAGGCGGTCGTCGATACGGCCGTGCGCCTCAGCGTCAATACTTTTCTCGGGCTCGCCGGAGTGATAGATTTGGCAGAAGAAATGGGCATCGAACGGCACAAGGAAGACTTTGGCCAGACCTTGGGGCACTGGGGTGTTCCCGGCGGACCTTATGTAGTGTTGCCGTTTCTGGGAAACTTCACGCTCAGGGACGCTTCTGCGCTGCCAGTGGACTTCAAGGGCGACATGGTTAGCAATTTAAGCCACAAACGATCGCGCTATTCATTGAAAGCGCTGAATCTCGTTGACACGCGGGCTGAATTTTTGAATGCCAGTTCGCTGATTGAAGGTGCCGCCCTGGACAAATACACGTTCACGCGAGATGCTTACCTGCAGGCCCGGCGCAGTTTGATTTATGACGGCAATCCCCCCGATGAAGACGCGGAAGCCAAACCACCGGCAAAATAGCGGCTGCTGGAGCTTGTAGTGCGCACCATTTTGCGCAAAATTGGTTTTCAATTTTTTGTCTAGTCAGCCCAAACCCTGCCTGACGCGTTAGACGCTTCTACCGGTTTCCCGGGATGTAAAGGATCAAAGATGAATCGCCGTGTTTTGTACCGTTTGGCTGCGGCTCTGGTTTGCAGCGTGGCGGTGGGCGTTGCCCAGCCTGCTCTGGCTGCGGACGAGGCAGCAGACGTTCTGATCAAGCGCCTGTCCACCGAGGTGCTGGAAAGCATCAAGGCCGACACAGCTATCAAGGCCGGCGATACGTCGCGCATCATTGCGCTGGTCGACAGCAAAATCATGCCGAATGTCAACTTTCAGCGCATGACGGCCTCGGCAGTCGGCCCGGCCTGGCGCCAGGCAACCCCAGAGCAGCAAAAACGGCTGCAAGAGGAATTCAAGACCTTGCTGGTGCGCACCTATGCGGGCGCGCTATCCGAGGTCAGCGAGCAGGTCATTAACGTAAAGCCGTTGCGGGCTGCGGCGGAAGACAAGGAAGTGGTTGTCCGGACCGAGGTCAAAGGCCACGGCGAAGCTATCCAGCTGGACTATCGCCTGGAGAAAACGCCGGGGCAGGGCAATGGCTGGAAAATATACAACCTCAATGTTTTGGGAATTTGGCTGGTGGAGACTTACAAAAGCCAATTCGCCCAGGAAATCACGTCCAAGGGCATTGATGGCCTGATCTCAACCTTGGTTGAGCGCAACAAGGCCGGTGGCAAAAAGGGCTGAGCGTGCTGGTTTTGCCCACGGAGTTCACGCAGAAGCAGGCCAGTGCCTGCCTTCGCATGCTGGTGCAGGGCCTAAAGGCAGA
>JANYJD010000314.1 GCA_025358555.1 Rhodoferax sp. | reverse complement strand
TCGGTTTCTAGGCTCAAATTGTCCTGCAAGGTCTTGATGACGTGCGACATGGTGTCCAGCCCCACCACGTCTGCCGTGCGAAAGGTACCCGAGCTGGCGCGGCCGAGTTTTTTGCCGGTCAAATCGTCCACCACGTCATAGCTCAGGCCAAAATTGTCAGCCTGCTTCATGGTGGCCAGCATGCCGGCAATTCCGACACGGTTGGCGATGAAGTTGGGCGAGTCTTTGGCCCGCACCACGCCCTTGCCCAGCACGCTGGTGACAAAGGTTTCCAGATCATCCAGAATCTGTGGCTGCGTGGTTGGCGTGTTGATCAGCTCCACCAGCGTCATGTAGCGCGGTGGGTTGAAGAAATGGATGCCGCAAAAACGCGGCTTGATGGCGTCGGGCAAAGCCTGGCTGAGTTGGGTGATTGACAGGCCCGAGGTGTTGCTGGCCACAATCGCGCGCTCGCTGATGAAGGGCGCAATCTTGTGATACAGATCCGTCTTCCAGTCCATGCGCTCGGCAATGGCTTCGACGATGAGATCGCAGTCTTTGAGCAGCGCCATGTGCTCTTGGTAGTTGGCCGCCTGAATTAGCGCCGCATCCTCCGGCACGCCCAGTGGCGCGGGCTTGAGTTTTTTCAGGCCTGCCACTGCCTTGATGGCGATGGCGTTTTTGCCACCGGGCAAGGTCGGCACACCCTCTTTGGGCTGGTAAGGCAAGTCAAACAAAATGACCGGCACCTTGAGGTTGACCAGGTGTGCAGCAATCTGCGCGCCCATCACGCCTGCGCCGAGGACGGCAACTTTTTTCACATTGAAGCGGGACATTGATCTAATTCCGATTGAAGGGTTTCCGTCCAGGAACACCGCAGAACTGGCTTTGCCAGGCCGCTGGTGTTGCCCCCTTGAGGGGGGATGACGCTACACGCAGTGAGCAAGCAACAGGGGTGAGCGTCATTGAGTTCTAACCCACGTCTGGGTGCGGCCAAACGGGCCGATGGAGCCGCGCACTTCAAGCTTCTTGCCGCCCTCAATGGGCGTGAGGCGCAGGCCGTAGGTTTTGCCGTTTTCGGGGTCGAGGATCTTGCCGTCTTCCCACACGTCCTTGCCCTCGGCCTTCTTCGCACCCCGGATGATCTGCATGCCGATGATCGGCTTGTCTTTGCGGTCGTCAGTGCACTGCTCACAAACTTGATCTTGCTTGGTGTCTTTGCGCAGCAACTTGGTGATAGAGCCCGTGAGCAGGCCGTTGGCTTCTGAAATGCGAATCTGGGATTTCACCTCACCGCTCTTTTCATCCACCGTATGCCAATTTCCAACAGGGCTCATCTGCGCTTGGGCTGAAAGCGAGTATGTTACAAATATAATAGCTGACCATGCAAGGTACATAAGGGCTCCAATCGTTTTTAAAGGTGAAAATCAGGCAAAAACGGCATCCGTGTCCATCAGCGCCTTGCCACCTGCACGGGCCGTGCGCAGCAGGGTCGCGGTCTCGGGAAAGAGTTTCGCAAAATAAAAGCGTGCCGTTTGCAGCTTGGCCAGATAGAACGGATCAACCGGGTTTTTTTCTGACTCTGCCCCCGCGACTTCACGCAGCGCCACCTGCGCCATGCGCGCCCAAAAGTAGCCAAATACCAAATGCCCCGCAATGCGCAGGTAGTCCACCGCCGCAGCGCCTACTTCGTCAGCATTCTGGAAACCTTTAAAGCCCAGCTCGGTGGTCAGCTTGGTCATCTGGTCGCCCAGGTAAGCCAGCGGGTTGATGAACTCTGCCATCTTCTCGTTCACGCCTTCTTCTTCCACCAGCGCGGCGATTAGCTTGCCAAATTTCTTGAGCGTGGCGCCGTTGTTACCCAGCACCTTGCGCCCCAGCAGGTCCAGCGATTGAATGGTGTTGGTACCTTCGTAAATCATGTTGATGCGGGCATCGCGCACAAACTGCTCCATGCCCCATTCCTTGATGTATCCGTGGCCGCCAAACACCTGTTGGCACATGGATGTGGCCGTCCACCCGTTGTCGGTAATGAAGGCCTTGACGATTGGCGTGAGCAGCGAGAGCATTTCGTCGCTGTCTTTTCGGATCTTTTCGTCTGGGTGGCTGTGCACTTTTTCCAACAGCACAGCGCAAAACACAGCCAGCGCGCGGCCACCCTCGGCATAGGCTCGCGCCGTCAGCAGCATCTTGCGCACATCGGGGTGCACGATGATGGGGTCGGCTGGCTTGTCTTTGGCTTTGGGGCCGGAGAGGCTGCGCATCTGGATGCGGTCTTTGGCATACGCCAGCGCGTTTTGGTAGGCCACTTCCGTCAGACCGAGCGACTGGTTGCCCACGCCCAGGCGCGCCGCATTCATCATCACAAACATGGCGTTCATGCCCTTGTTCGGCTGGCCGACCAGCGTGCCGTAAGCGCCGTCCAGCACGATTTGCGCGGTCGCATTGCCGTGGATGCCCATCTTGTGCTCCAGGCCGCCGCAGTAAATGCCGTTGCGCGCGCCCAGCGTGCCGTCCTTGTTCACCAGAAATTTCGGCGCGATGAACAGGCTCACGCCTTTGATGCCGGGGGGCGCATCGGGCGGGCGGGCCAGCACCAAGTGGATGATGTTGGCAGCCATGTCATGCTCGCCTGCGCTGATGAAAATCTTGTTGCCGGTGATTTTGTAGCTGCCGTCGGCTTGCGGTTCGGCTTTGGTGCGCATCAGGCCCAGGTCGGTGCCGCAATGCGGTTCGGTCAGGCACATGGTGCCGGTCCACTCGCCGCTGGTCATCTTGTGCAGGTAGGTCTGCTTTTGCTCTTCGGTGCCGTGGGTGTGCAGCGCGGCGTAAGCGCCGTGGGTGAGGCCGGGGTACATGGCCCAGGCCTGGTTGGCGCTGTTGAGCATCTCGTATAAGCACTGGTTGACCACCAAGGGCAGGCCCTGGCCGCCAAAAGCGGGGTCGCAGCTCAGCGCGGGCCAGCCGCCTTCCACAAAACTTTTGTAGGCCGCCTTGAAGCCGGCGGGCGTTTTGACCTCATGCGTGACCTTGTCATGCGTGCAGCCCTCGGTGTCGCCGCTGATGTTGATGGGCAGAGCGACCTCGGCAGCAAACTTGCCAGCTTCTTCAAGCACCGCGTTGATGGTGTCCGCGTCAACATCGACATGCTTGGGCATGGCCTTGAAGTCGTCTATGACGTTCAAGACCTCGTACATCACAAATTGCATGTCGCGCAAGGGCGGGGTGTAGCTGGGCATGGGTTGATCCCTTATTCAAAAGTTAAAAAGCGAAAAAATGAAAGACTTGAAAATTCAAATGGAGGCTGGCATGGCGGCGCGCTTTGCCGGTGTGGCAGCCAGGGCGCCGCACGTCTTGAGGATGTTGTTGAAGCCCACATTGGCCCGCGCCACCGACCCCGGATTCTTCAAAAACCGCGCCTCGTAATGCAGTGCCAGAATCAATCCGTGAATCTCGAAAGCAATTTGCTGCTCGTCGGCATCCACACCCAGGTGCCCGCATTCCTTGGCCTGCACCACGGCCCGGAAAACGGCGCGCAGCCAGGTTTTAACCGAACTGGCCAGCGCGTCATGCACCGGCCCCGTGCGGTCGTCAAACTCCACCGCACCGCTGATGAAAATACAGCCGGATTGAATCTCTACAGCAACCCGCTTCATCCAGTTGTCAAACAGCGCCCTAAGGCGTGGCAGGCCGCGCGACTGCAGCATGGCGGGCGCAAAAATTTCCTGCTC
>JANYJD010000302.1 GCA_025358555.1 Rhodoferax sp. | reverse complement strand
TCCCTGGTTTTCTTTTTTGCCAAATAGCCAAGTATTCAGGTGATTGAATCAATGCTGCATGTGGCCCGTGGGCTTGCGCACCTTGAGCTCGACTGGCTTGTCCATCGTCTGAGCGCCATGGGCGTGGCCGGGCGGGTTGTTGAGGCCGACGACCAGACCGTTGTTGGCAGCGATTTCTGACTGGAAACGGGCGGGCTCCGGCAGCGCGCCGGTCCACTCAAAGGCCTGCGTGCCGGGTGGCTGCCGGTACCAGCCGGCGTCTTTGTAGTCACCCGGGTTCTGGTCTTTACGCACTTTGACCATGGTGAACATGCCGCCCATTTCGACCGGGCCATACGGGCCGGTGCCGGTCATCATGGGCAGGGTCTGCTCAGGGATTTCCATTTGCATCTCGCCCATGTCGGCCATGCCGCGCTCGCCCATCACCATGTAGTCGGGCACCAGCTTCTGGATTTTCTTGATCAGGCCCCGGTGGTCCACGCCAATCATGTTGGGCACGGTGTGGCCCATGGGGTTCATGGTGTGGTGGCTCTTGTGGCAGTGCAAGGCCCAGTCGCCTTCTTCGTCGGCTACAAACTCCAGTTGGCGCATCTGGCCCACCGCCACGTCGGTCGTCACTTCGGGCCATCGGCTGCTTTTGGGCGTGGGCCCGCCATCTGTGCCGGTGATTAAAAACTCGTGGCCGTGGAGATGGATAGGGTGATTCGTCATGGTCAGGTTGCCGATGCGGATACGCACCTTGTCGTTCAGCCGCACGTTGAGCGAATCGATGCCGGGAAAGGCACGGCTGTTCCATGTCCACAAATTCTGGTCGAGCATCGTGTTGGGCTTGGGCGTCGTGCTTCCGGGGTCGATATCGTATGAATTCAGGAGGAAGCAAAAGTCGCGGTTGACCTCGTCGATCAGCGGGTGCTTCTGTCCCCTGTCCATTTTTGGGTGCGTCACCCAAAACCCCATCATGCCCATCGCCATCTGCGTCATCTCATCGGCATGCGGGTGGTACATGAAGGTGCCAGGGCGGCGTGCGATGAACTCGTATACAAAAGTCTTGCCCACCGGAATTTGCTTTTGGTTTAAGCCGCCCACGCCGTCCATGCCGTTGGGCAGACGCTGGCCGTGCCAGTGCATGGTGGTGTGCTCGGGCAGGTTATTGGTGACGAACATTCGCACTCGGTCGCCTTCGACCACTTCAATCGTCGGGCCGGGGCTCTGGCCGTTGTAGCCCCATAAGGTCGCTTTCATGCCCGGCGCGATCTCGCGAATCACCGGCTCAGCCACCAGGTGGAATTCCTTCACGCCATTGTTCATGCGCCAGGGCAAGGTCCAGCCGTTCAAGGTGACGACCGGGTTGTAGGGCCTGCCGGTTTGCGGGACGAGGGGCGGCGCGGTGTCGGGCTTCATCATCGTCACCGGCTCTGGCAGGGCGGCCATGGCGACTTTGCTGACGCTGGCTGCTGCAACCGCAGTGAAGGCGGCCTGTCCGAGAAATTTTCGTCTGTCCAGCGCATGGCTTGCCATGGCTCGCTTGTCCGTTGGTGGTTTTTCCATTGTGTCGTCCTGAATTGAGAGAGCGGGGTTCAGTGCGCAGCGGCAGTTTCGGCGCCCATGCCGCCTGCGCTGGCTTTCATGCCTGACAGGCCACCTGGCGAGGTGCCGGTAAGCACGGTTTGCAAATCGGCCTCGGCCAGCCAGAAATCACGCTGGGCTTCTATCGCGCTGTTGATGCTCATCACCTGCGAGCGCTTGTCGGCCAGCAGCTCCCACACGCTAGCCAACATGCCGTTGTAACGCAGCACCAGCTCGTCGTTGATGAACTTGCGCAGCGGCACGATCTCGTCGCGGTAATGGCGCGCCAGGTCATACGCCGTGCGGTAGCCGTGGTATGCCTCGCGTGCCTCAGAGCGTGCCTTCACGGCCATGTCGCGCACGCGAGCGGCGGATTGCAGGTACATGGCTTGGGCGCGTGCATTGCGGGCGCCACCCCAATCAAAAATGGGCAGGGGCAGTTCCACCGCCAGGCCATTGCGCGCTTCGCGCATTCCCGTTGCATTGTTGAAAAGGGTGCTGCGGGTCACCTCCAGTGTCATGCCATCAAGGTAACCGGTCACATTCTTGAAACCCAACTGGTCTGCCACATAACCCGATTCGGCCATGGCAGAGCGCACGTCCAGCCGCTCACGCATTGCGCGGGCCTCTACATCGGGCATCTCGGTCACGGTTTTTGGCAGGTCAGGCAGGCGCTCGGCCAGGGTGAATTGGATCTGTGCACCCCACAGGCCCATCAGGCGGATCAGCTTTTCGCGTTCGCTGAAATTTGTCTGCTCGGCCCTGGCCAGTTGGGCCGTGGCATCAGCCAAAAAGACTTGTTCGCGCGCCTGCTGGTACTTGCTCCAGTTGCCCACGCGCGCCATGCGCCGGGCCAGCTCGCCACCGGCCTCTGCAGCTTCTTTCACGTCCGCCATGTACAAGGCGGTCTGCTGTGCAGCGACGGCGTTTATCCATGCCTTGCGCGTGGCAGTGGCCAGTTTCACCACGTCCTGTGCGGCTTGCAGTTTGGCAAGCTCATGCTGCTGGCCTTGCCATTTGGCCCTCCAGGGCAGCGTCAAAATGCCAATGACGTCAAAGCGCAGGATGCGTTCGATCTCGCGTATGTCGCCCTCGACAAACCGGCCTATGGAAAAGTGCGGATTGGGCAGGCGCCCGGCCTGCACGCGATCCGCATCGCTGATGCCCAGGGTGGCCATCGAGGCCTCCAGGCTGGGGTTGTTGAGCAGCGCAATGTGCACTGCGGCCTCTGCGGTGATGGGGTTCTTGAGCCGCTCGCTGACGGCGTCCTGGCGAGCTTGCGGGTCTCTGGCCAGCGCCACGGAGGAGGACGCGTCAACGCCGCCGGTTCTACCCTTTGTGAGCTGGGAAATGTCCGCCGTATTGCCGTCCGGCGAGAGCGATGCGCAGCCCGCCAGCACTGTCAATGCGACTGCGCTGATTGCGGGTTTGCAGATTTTCATGAAGTGGCGTGGCATACCGGGTCCTCAGTGTTTGTGCACGCTGGGTGCTTGCGGTGCGGGGATTGACTGCGGTGGCTGCGAAGGGGGTGCAGAAGGCGGTGTCGATGGAGGTGTCGATGAAGGTGTCGATGAAGGTGTCGGGGGCATGGCAGGCTTTGGAGCGTCAGCGGCCATGGGTTTGGGCTGCATCGGGGCTGGGGTCTGCGCTTCCTCCCACTTCAAGATGTCAACATGGCCCCGTTTGAACTGGCCGACCTCGGCATTGGCTTTTTTCCAGTCAGCGGACTCCATTTCCACGCCGGTGGGCGTGCCCGCAAACACCGACTGGTAGACCACCGATGGCACGGTGGCGGCGGGGTCGGTCACTGTGGCCGTGGACGCGGGTTTGGCTGGAGAAGGCACCACCCCAGCGGGCGTTGTCTGTGCCCATGCAATGCCCGGAGCCGCAATGCTGCAGAAAAGCAGCATGCCTAAAAAGAAATACGATTTTTTCACCTTGAACTCCTGATTGACATCGGCAGGGCCGCAAGACCCTGCAGAAAATGCCTGCTGATGGCCTGCAACTCGCCCTCACAGGCAAATTGCAGACGAACTAAGGCTGCGACGAATCAGGAGATGGGTGGCTTCTGGCTCAGCGCGGTGACGGCGCTGGCAAAGCGGGTGCTGCCTATGGCAGGCAGTGGGTGCGGTATGAAACCAGGCGCAGACCCGGTCAGGGCATTGGCCAATGCGACGGTATGGCAGATTTGACATACGCCACAGGTGTTGCAGAGGCCGCTGGCGGAATCACTGTCACCTTCAGGCAAGGCGTCAGATGCAGTGCTAGCCTGGCCGGAAGCCGTGGCGGCATGTCCAGGGCATTCGGCGTGAGTTGAAGCGACTTTTTCGCTGTCAAATTGGCCTTCAGCCCTTGCCCCGTGTGCATGAGTAGCTACTGAATTAGTAGTATTTACGCTTTGTGCCGCCATTTCCATCGCCATGACGTCCCCCACCCAGCCACGCAAGGGCAGCAGTGCGATCATGACGATCAGGAATATACGGCGCATGTAGTAATGATAGCTTTTTCTGCTCATAGTTCCATGGCAAAAGGTTATCTGCATTGCTGGGTTGCTACCGCAGATAGCTGCGAAGGCGCTTCTGGTCATCAGCCAGTTGCAAACGCATCAGCGACAGAAACTGCATGGCGGCACCTGAGAGTACCTTCCCGGTGGGCAAAGCCAGAAGGCACGCGAATGAAACATCGACCGACAGCTTGCGCACCACCAAGCCGCGTTCCGCGTAGTCCAGTGCGGTAATGGGGTTGACCAGTCCAACACCCAGCCCGCGCAGCGCCATTTCACACACGCTTGCGGCATAGGGGGTATGCACCGCCACTCGCAGCGCGACGCCATGCTCTGCCAAGGCAGCGTCAAGCCGCCTGCGCGAGGCGTCTTCCGGGTTGAGCGCCAAAAAGGGAAGCTCAGCTAGCTGTGCTGGCTTGACCGTGCTGAACCGGGCCAGCGCATGGCCTGAAGGCATGACCACCACGCCCGGAAATTTTGCAAAAGTGGAGTGGGCAATGCCGTCCAGCGACAGCTCGTCGGCCATCAAGCCAAAATCCGATAGGCCTACAGCGACCCGCTCGCGCACGTCTTTGGAACTCAGCACTTGCAGGGACACCTGCGGCCAGGGGTGACCGGGCGTGTGCGCCTTCAGCCGGGCGAGTGCGCGCGGCATGAATCCCAGGCCAAAGGCAGGATAACAACTCAACTCCAACTGGTTGACGCCAAAGTCGCGCAGGCTGCGCAGCCGGTGCTCTATGGCGTCCATGCCGATGAAGACCCGCTCCACTTCATTGAGCAAAGCCCGCGCCTCTGGCGTGGGCACGAGGCGGCCGCCTGCCCGTTGAAAAAGTACCAGGCCCGCTTGCGCTTCCAGGCGCTTTAGCGACTGGCTGATGGCCGGTTGCGTGACGTGCAGCAACGCAGCAGCCTTGCGGGTGGAGCCGCTGCGCATGAGCGCGCGGAAGGTTTCTATTTCTGCAAATCGCATTGATAAGTTATCTTATCAGCGCTATAAGTAAATTTTCATTTTTTTATTGCTGGCGAATTAGCATTGGAACTCCATAAAGCAAAAGGAATGTCCATGAAAAATCCTTCCCGATTGATTGCGATTTTCGCAGCGCTTGCCGTGAATCACGGTGCTGCACTGGCGCATGACTTTACGGACGACATTGCTAAGTACAACCAGACGGCTGGCGGCAAAAAGCTCGACAGCAAAGAAGCCATCGCTGCGCGTGTGGCGCTTGAACGGTCCCAAGGCGTCATGGAACAGGCAGACGTGAAAATGCTGCTGCGCATTCGGGGGCTGACCAATGCAGCGTTGCGGGAGTTGGGCGAGCAGCCGGCCTTTCTTGCCAGCGAAATGAAACGGGTAGAGATGGCGCTGGCAAATCCAAAAACAACGGACGCCGCCAAACTTGCCAAAGCACGCGCGTTGTACCAACCCCTGCTGGCAGAAAAGCCAGCCTACGACGCGCTTGAGAACGAAGGTGTCGAGAGCATGAAGCAGGCGCTGAAGCTGATTGAATCGGCACCAGCCAAGTGAGCGTTGCTGCGCCAATTTCGCTCCCGGACGAACACTCGCACGAACCCGCGAACGAATCCAGGCAGGCGGGCCGGTTTCGACCGGTTCGAAACACCGCCCTTGTCGGCTTGCAGTGCCTGCGCTGCCAGCATGTCTATCCATTGAGCCTGGCGAACGACCCCTGTGAGGCCTGCAAGGCGGATGGCGTGCACGTGGGCCTGGCTGCAAGTTACGGCGCTGGCTTGCCCGGCGATGCCATTGGGCCATCACACTTTCCCTACGCCAAGTTCTTCACGCTGGGAGAAGGGAACACACCGCTGCTGGCCTCGGCTGAACTGGCGGGCTGGGCGGGTGTTGGTCGCCTGAATATAAAGGACGAATCGCGCAACCCCACCGGATCGCACAAAGACCGCATGTCTGCCTTGGGTGTGACCCAGGCGCTGGACTTCTGCGCGCATACGATTGTGCTGGCCTCGTCAGGCAATGCGGCCGTGTCAGCGGCCCATTACGCGCAGGCTGCGGGCCTGGCTTGTGAGGTGGCCACCTATGACGCAATGCCTGCTGCCTATGCGGTAAAACTGACAGCGTCCGGTGCCAAACGGCATTCTTTTGCAGACAACGCAGGGCGGTGGAATTTTGTGCGCGAGCGCGCCTGCACACCCGGCTTCTTTGCACTGACCAACTACCATTTGCCGGCGCTGGGCAGTTCGCCGCTCGCCATCGAGGGCTACAAGCGTATCGCCCAGGAATGCCATGCACAAGGCGTCTTGCCAGAGCACATTTTTATTCCCACTGCGCGGGGTGACCTGGCATGGGGCATTTACGCGGGGTTTCGCGACATGTTGCAGGCGGGGCTAATTCAGAAGCTGCCCAAACTGTGGATTGTGGAGCCCTTTGCACGGCTGACTCATGTGCTGGGGGGCGCGCCGCTGCATGGCAGTTACGCCGGGCATACCGACCAGTTTTCTACGGCGGGTGCCACGGTCACTTACCTCCAATGGCAGGCCACAACGGCTACTGGCGGTGGCGCGGTGGTCGTGACAGACAGCGTTGCCCGGGAGGCACGCCGCCAAATGTCCCGGGCCGACATTAGCGCCGAGCTGTGTGCAGCAGCCGGGTTGGCGGCGGTGCGGCAGTTGCGGGATAGCGGCACCCTCTCATCCAGCGCTTCGGTGCTGTTGATTTTGACCGCCAGCGCTGCCGATGATCCCACTTGGCCAGACCTCGTCTAATTTTCAGGAGAAATCAAATGCTGCTTTTGAATCGCCGCACCGCCGTGGGCTTGGCTGGCCTGAGTCTTTTGGGTGCCAGCCGTATTGCCTGGGCTGCCTACCCGGACAAACCCATCAAGCTCATCGTGCCGTGGGCACCCGGTGGCAGTACGGATGCGATTGCCCGGGCCATAGCGCAGCGCATGGGCGAGACCCTGGGGCAGTCGATTTTGGTAGACAACCGTGCGGGCGCAGGTGGCCAAATTGGCACCGATGCGGCTGCCAAGTCAGCGCCAGACGGCTACACCCTCGCGATCGTGGAACTGCCTCACGCCATTGCACCTGCCGTCGTTGCCAAGTTGCCCTACGATCTGCTGCGCGACTTCACCCCGATCACGCTGATTGGTACCTCACCGCTGATATTGTTTGCCGGCACGGGTGCCACAAATAAAGACCTGAAAACCTTTGTGCGTACTGCTTCGGCGGCGGCCAACCCGCCCGCTTTGGCGCACAGTGGGTCGGGTACCGTGAGCCACCTGGTGGGGGAGCTGTTTGCGGCCCGTACCAAGATCAAGTTCAACATGGTTCCCTACTGCGGTTCGGCCCCTGCGCTAATCGATGTGGCAGCCGGGCTGGTGGCTGGACACTTTGCCACACTGGCCAGCGGTGCCAGCCTGCTGTCGGCGGGAAAAATAACCGCACTTGCCGTCACCGGCAAGCGTCGCATGGATGTTCCTTCCTTGCGCAATGTCCCTACGTTGACAGAATTGGGCATCAAAGACATTGAGGTAAACCAATGGTGGGCGTTGGTCGCCCCGGCCACAACGCCGATTGCCCAACTGGAGCGGTTGAGACTGGAGGCCGTTGGGGCGTTGACCCATGAGTCTGTACAGAACAGGATGCACACGTTGGGCGTCGACCTGAAAGGGAGCACCCGCGACGAGTTGCGCAGTTTCATGCGCACTGAGTCTCAACGCTGGCAGGAGGTCGCGCGGGGGATTGGTCTGCAGCCGCAATAACCGGGCGCCTTGTTGGGCAACTAAAATAGGGCGTGACCTTAGCATCCTCCCACCCCGGCCCGAACCCCAAGCCGAACCCCAATCCGAACCTCATGCATAGACTGCCGGCGGCTGCCGTGGCCGTTTTGCTGTCACTTGGTTTATCGCCCGCCTGGGCGGCGCCTGAGCGCATTTTTCTGGACGACATGACCAGCGCAGAGGTGCGCCTGGCTGTCAAAGATGGCAAAACCACCGTCATCATCCCGGTCGGCGGCACCGAACAGACCGGCCCGCATGTCGCGTTGGGCAAACACAATGTCCGGGTCAAGGCGATGTCTGCCAAAGTGGCTGAGGCCCTGGGCAACACGCTTGTGGCCCCTGTGGTGGCCTATGTGCCCGAAGGCAGTATCGACCCTGCCAGCGGGCACATGCGTTTTGCTGGCACGGTGTCGGTGCCCGAGAGCGCCTTCAAAAGCATCATCGACGGGGCGGCGCGCAGCTTGCGGCAGCACGGTTTTGTCAACATTGTGATTTTGGGCGACCATGGCGGCTACCAGCCTGCCCTGAAGGCGGTGGCGGCGAGTTTGAACCGCGACTGGTCCAAAACTTCTTCAAGCACGGCCCGGGCCCATTTCATCAGCGAATACTACGCCGCAACACAAACGACTTACGTCAAGGCGCTGCGCAGCAAAGGCCTGAGCGAGCACCAGATTGGCCTGCATGGTGGTGTGGCGGACACCGCACTGTCGCTGGCGATTGAGCCCAGCATGGTTCGCCCTGACCAGCTCGCATCCGCCGCGCAAGAGGGCCCCAGCGGCGGCACGGTGGGCGATCCCAGATTGGCCACTTCAGTTCTGGGACAATTGGGGGTTGACGCCGTGGTGTCCGAGACCGTGCTGGCCATTCGCCGCGCAGTCGCCGCACCGCGCTGACCAACATCGGGCTCGGCTGATCCCAAGATCTGCTGGGCCCCAAAA
>JANYJD010000300.1 GCA_025358555.1 Rhodoferax sp. | reverse complement strand
TGGTCGGCTACGGGTGTGGACATCAGCCTGATGGCAACGCTGCATTACGCTGATCGGCGGCGTGCCCAGATGAGCTGCGCCATGGACGCCGCCAACCACCGCCGGGCTACCATCATGGGCGCTAAGGGCACGGTGGAGACCGAGTACCTCAACCACACCAGCGCGCAAACCGGTCACCCCTGGGGCTACCGGCCCAGCCAAATGCGCGTGCGCCGAGGCACGGCCAACAGCGTTGCGTTTGAAGACGTCACATCAGCCACCGGCAGTGGCTTTTTGTTTGCTGCAGAAGCCTTTGCAGAAGTTGTTGCCAACAAAGACTTCGCCGCGATTGAGCGCGCCGCCCGTGCCAGCCTGGACATTGCCGCCACACTGGAGGCGATTGCACGCAGTGCGCGATCAGGTCAGTCGGTAGACCTGCCTGCGGGGTAAGTTGACAATCGTTTTATTGGTAACTTATATGTTACCATAACGCATGAAAATACGTGTCGAGGAGTACATCCGGGAGAACTCCTCAAGCCCGTACCAAGCTTGGTTTAACGGACTGGAGAAAGGATGAGATTTATGGCTCTTACGCGAAGCTTCAAAGAAACCGTTCTGGCTCGGGTACACGGCGATGCCGCGTTTGCACAGGCTCTGTTGGATGAAGCAGCAACTTTGTTTCTCAACGGTGAGCCGGAAACGGCACGCCTGATATTGCGTGACCTGGTCAATGCGACGATAGGATTTGAGCAGCTGTCCAAACTGACGGCCAAGCCCAGCAAAAGCCTGCACCGCATGCTGTCACCGTCGGGGAACCCCAGCATGGACAATTTGGCCGCGATTTTTCATGCGATACGGTCGCGGCTGAATGTAAATATGGACGCGCGTTGCGTCGCTGTCTGACAATTGTGCGACGCAGTTCAATTGGTTAAAAGATTCGCTCGTGGCGGGTAGCCCGGCGAAATTGGGGTCAGAGCCCAAATTTTTTCGGCCCTTGGCCGACCCTTGCGGGTGCCACGCCTTGCTTGCAAAAAAATTGCGATCTGACCCCAATTTCACCTGCCTTTTTGGCGTGCTAAAAAAAATGCGGCACCGCCATCACTGCTGCTCAATCTTCGCATCCCGGATCGCTTTGGCCCATTTGGTGGTTTCACGGGTGTTGCGCTGGGCCAGGGCTTCTGGCGTGCCGGGCTCCACAGCAAACCCCAGGGCAGCGAATTTCTCTTGAATGTCTTTGCTGTTGGCCGCAACGTTGACGGCCTGATTGAGCTTGGCGACGATGTCTGGCGGTGTGCCTGCGGGCGCAAAAATGGCGAAGTAGGCAATCAGCTCGTAGTCTTTAAGGCCCAACGCTTCGTTGACGGTGGGCAACTCAGGGATGGCGGGCGAGCGCTTGGCTGACGTGACTGCCAGGCCGCGCACCTTGCCGCCCTTGACCTGGGGCAGCATCACGGCGAAGTCTGCCGTAAACAGGTTGACTTGGCCACCGATGAGATCGGTCATGGCCGCGGGGCCGCTCTTGTACGGCACGTTGGTCATCTGCACGCCAGCCATGCCGGCCAGCATTTCCGTGGAGACAAGTTGTGAGGTACTGGCGCTGGCAAACGTGACTTGCGTGGGCTTGGCCTTGGCCATGTCGACCAGCTCACGCAAGGTTTTGGCGGGCACGTCGTTGTTCACCGCGACGATGAGCGGCACCGAGCCCAGGTAGCCTACCGGCGCGAACGCTTTGTCCTGGTCATAAGGCAAGGACTTCATCAAAAATTTGAGCGCCGCGTTGGTACTGTTGGTACCAATCAGGAAGGTGTAGCCATCGGGTGCTGACTTGGCCACCGCATCAGCGCCCAGCATGCCGTTGACGCCGGGCTTGTTGTCCACCACGATGACCTGGCCCAGCGTTTCTGACATTTTGGCCGCAAATGCACGGCCAATTTGGTCCGTGGCGCTGCCAGCGGCAAATGGCACGATCGCCTTGATGGGCTTGTTGGGGTAGGCCTGGCCCCAGGCGGTGAAGGCGCTGCTAAAAAATGCTGCGAATATGCCTGCCAAGAGGACTGGTTTGAACGTCATGCTTGTATCTCCTGAAAATTGATGAGTCTGCTGAGCTTACAACGGTACGGTAGTGGTCCCGCAGCGGTACGGCGGTTTTGACAACCAGGCTGGAAATTTGCCAATTTAGGGATAAAATAGGCTTCTAGCCCTTGTCCAACATGCATAGTTAGCTATATTACTAATAGCGCACGAAAATCATTGACATTGGTGTGCGTCGGCCCGGTGATCAGCAAATCACGCAGCGGCTCGAAGTAGCCGTAGGCGTCGTTGCGGTCCAGGTAGGCGTCGATTTTCATGCCCATCTGGGCGGCACGTTGCAGCGTGTCGGGTGCCACAAAAGCGCCTGCGTTGTCTTCCACGCCGTCGATGCCGTCGGTGTCTGCGGCCAGCGCGTAGACACCGCTGATGCCTTGCAACGCCTGCGCCAGGCCCATGCAGAATTCGCCGGCCCGGCCTCCCCGGCCCCGTGGAGTTCCTTCAGGCTGCTTGCGAATCGTCACCGTCGTCTCGCCGCCGCTCAAAATCACACACGGCTTTTTGAACGGCTGCCCATGCAGCGCCACCGCACGGGCCAGCGCCGCATGCACTTTGCCCACCTCGCGCGATTCGCCTTCCATCTCATCGCTGAGGATGTACGCATCAATGCCCGCAGCGCGGGCCGCGTCGGCCGCAGTTTGCAGCGACTGCTGCGGCGTGGCGATCAGGTGAACCGGGTGCGGGCGCCCTTCAAAACTGAAAGCCGGGTCGCCGGGCTTGGGCGTTTCCAGCGCGCCGCTTCTCAGCAAATCGGCCACTGGCCCAGGCACATCAATCTCGTAGCGCTCTAAAATTGCGAGCGCATCACCGCAGGTGGTGGCGTCCGCGACGGTCGGGCCGCTGGCGATGATGGATGGGTCATCGCCCGGCACGTCGCTGATGGTCAGCGTCACTACCCTGGCAGGCGCACAGGCTTGGGCCAGGCGACCGCCCTTGATGCGTGAGAGGTGTTTGCGCACGCAGTTCATCTCGGCAATGTTGGCCCCGCTGGCCAGCAGGGCCTTGTTGATGCGCTGTTTTTCCTCCAGACTCAGGCCCTCAGCGGGCAGTGTCAGCAGGGCCGAGCCGCCGCCAGAAATCAGGCACAGCACCAGGTCGTGCTGGGTCAACCCCTTGGTGAGCGCCAGAATGCGCTGTGCCGCCGCCAGGCCTGCGGCATCGGGCACCGGGTGCGATGCCTCCACCACTTCAATGCGCTCGGGCAATCCCCGAGGACGCGGCGGCGTGTGGCCGTAGCGCGTTACCACCAAGCCGCTCAAGGGCGCATCCGCAGGCCACAGCGCCTCCACCGCCTGCGCCATCGCGCCACCGGCTTTGCCTGCGCCCAGCACCAGGGTGCGGCCGCCGCTCTGCTTGCTGGGCGGGGCCGGCAGATACGCGGCAGTGTTATGCAGCGGCAGCGCGCGCTGTACGGCGGTGCGGTACAGATGTTCGAGGAACTCGCGCGGCTGCCGCACCGGGTTTGGCGACGTGGCGTCAGGCGTGGTCATTTTTTGCCCAACCCCAGACGGGCAGCGCCCTCGGTGTACAGGCGGGTCTTGTCTTTCATGAAGGCGTCCATCTGCTCCACGCCGACGTTGACCAGCTCGAAACCGCTTTTGGCAGCCAGCTCTTTCATCTGCGGATCGTTGTTAAGGCTGGCCCACAGGTCCGACAGGCGCTTGCGTGCCTCGGGCGGGGTCGATTTGGGCACTCCAATGCCGCGCCAGGCGCCGTCCACCCAATCCACCCCCAGCTCTTTGAACGTGGGGACATCGGGCAGCAGCGGGTGGCGCTGGTCCATGGCGACGGCCAGGGCGCGCACTTTGCCCTTGTTGTTGATGGCAAATGCGGTGTAAGTCACAGCGCCGTCAATCTGGTTGCCCACCACGGCCAGCGACATGTCGCCCGTGCCCTTGTAGGGCACATAGGTGCTCTTCATGCCAAACGCCGCGTTCAGCCGCTCGTGCGATGCGTGGTTGGCGGAGTTCAGGCCTGAGCCGCCCAGGTTCATCTTGCCAGGGTTCTTTTTGGCCTCTGCAAGGAAATCGGCAAACGTCTTGAAGGGGCTGGCTTCGGGCACCACCAGTGCGTCGGGCGTGAAATGAAACCAGAACACTGGCGTCACGTCAGCCGTCTTGTACTGCACCTCGCCCTCAATCGGCTGGAACACGATGTGCGGCAGGTTGACCCCCACGATGTTCAGGCCATCTGCGGGCAACTGGTTCATCTGCGTCCACATCAGCGCGCCGCCCGCGCCGGCCTTGTACTGGATGATGGTGTCAATGGCGGCGCATTTTTTCTTGAGCACGATTTGCTGGTGCCGTGCCGACAGGTCAGACTCGCCGCCCGGCGGAAAGGCCTGCCAGTAAAGCAGGCTCTTGTCGGGGCAGGCTTGGGCATGGGCCAGCGACGTAAACAACGTCAGTGGCCCAACAACGATCAAGCCCAAGGCAAGCAGCAGCTTTTTCATGGTTTGTCTCCAGAGTGTCAATGCGATTATCTTGCAGCGGCGGACAGGCGCGCGCATACGGCCGCAGTCACCTGGCCCGTCGTTGCATTGCCGCCCAGGTCGCGCGTGTGCAGAGAATTGTCGGCGGTCACCTGCTCTATCGCTGCCATCAAGGTCTTGGCCGCTGCCGCTTCGCCCAGATGCTCCAGCATCATCACGCAGCTCCAGAAGGTGCCTACGGGGTTGGCCAGGCCCTTGCCCATGATGTCAAACGCGGAGCCGTGGATGGGCTCAAACATGCTGGGGTAACGGCGCTCGGGGTCGATGTTGCCAGTGGGCGCAATGCCCAGGCTGCCGGCCAGCGCGGCGGCCAGGTCGCTGAGGACATCGGCGTGCAAGTTGGTGGCGACCAGCGTGTCCAGCGTGGCCGGGCGGTTGACCATGCGGGCCGTGGCGGCGTCCACCAGTTCCTTGTCCCACGTCACATCGGGAAACTCTTTGCTGATTTGCAGCGCAATCTCGTCCCACATCACCATGGCGTGGCGCTGGGCGTTGCTCTTGGTCACCACCGTCAGCAGCTTGCGGGGGCGGGACTGGGCCAGCTTGAAGGCAAAACGCATGATGCGCTCCACACCGGCACGGGTCATCATGCTCACGTCAGTCGCAGCTTCGATGGGGTGCCCCTGATGGACGCGGCCACCGACGCCGGCGTATTCGCCTTCGGAGTTTTCACGCACGATGACCCAGTTCAAGTCAAGCGGGCCGCAGCGCTTGAGCGGGCCGTCAATGCCTGGCAGGATGCGCGTGGGGCGCACGTTGGCATATTGGTCAAACCCCTGGCAAATCTTCAGGCGCAGGCCCCACAGCGTGATGTGGTCGGGGATGTGCGGGTCACCCGCCGAGCCAAACAGGATGGCGTCCTTGTGGCGCAATGCGTCCAACCCATCTTGCGGCATCATTTCGCCATGCGCACGGTACCAGTCGCCGCCCCAGCCGAAGTTCTCGAAATCAAACTTGAAGCTATTGCTGATGGCGGCCAATGTAGTCAGCACGGTCTGACCCGCAGGCACCACTTCCTTGCCGATGCCGTCTCCGGGGATGCAGGCGATTTTGTAGGTCTTCATGGGGTGTTTCCTGTTGGGTGAATATCAAGCCAGGGTTGAACTTTAGCGCTTGCGACGCGCAATAGACGACCCTAAAGTTACAAAAACTGAAATGAATGCCCCATGAAAAGCGGCATACTGTTGTCTTGCATTTTTTTTCAAGGAGCACTTTTTTGAAATCATCCAACAACATCCTGCGCCCGCTGCCCGCCATGCTGGCCTTGCTTGCTGCCGGCTGGGGCATGTCGGCCTACGCCCAAAGCAGCGCTACACCTGCTGCGGCAGCACCCACCGCGATGTCCCGCGCCGAAGCCGCCAGCAAGAAAGCAGGCGATGCGACCAACCGGGTCGGCGACAAGGCGGTGAATGCAGTAAGGAATGCAGACGGAGGCAAGGCGGGCGCGGCGGTTGCGCGCACGGGCGAGAAAATCGGCGACAAGCTGCCCCAGACCGCGGCCTACAAGAAAAAAAACAAGGGCAAAAAAGCCAAGGCCAAGCCAATCCCTGAAGCCGGTTAGGCAAGGCGCGGCGGGCTAATCAAAGCGTGGCGTGGCGACCCTCCTGATTCACAACGCCCGCTGCATTGCCACCCTGGACGATGCGCAAGCCGAGCTGGCCGATGCATCCATCTTCATCCGCAACAAGCGGATCGAGCACATCGGCCCCACGGCAGAACTGCCACCAAGCTGTAAGGCGGCGGCTGACGAGGTGATCGACGCGCGGCACCACCTTGTCACGCCCGGCCTGGTCAACACGCACCACCACATGTTCCAGAGCCTGACGCGGGCGATTCCTGCGGTGCAGAACGCCGAGCTGTTTGGCTGGCTGCGCGGGCTGTATCCGATCTGGGCCGGGCTCACGCCCGAAATGGTGCAGGTGAGCACACAGATAGCCATGGCCGAGCTGCTGATGAGCGGCTGCACCACCAGCAGCGACCACCTCTACATCTACCCGAATGGGGTGAGGCTGGACGACAGCATTGAGGCGGCACGGCAAATCGGCATGCGTTTTGTGGCCACGCGCGGCAGCATGAGCGTGGGGCAATCGCAAGGCGGGCTGCCGCCCGACCGCGTGGTGGAGCGGGAAGATTTCATCCTCAAAGACACGCAGCGGCTGATTGAGACGTACCACGATGCAACCCATGGCTCCATGCTGAACGTGGCGGTGGCGCCGTGCTCGCCCTTCAGCGTGAGCCGCGACCTGATGCGCGAGTCTGCCCTGCTGGCGCGGTCGTTCAAGGGGCAAAACGTGCGGCTGCACACCCACCTGGCAGAGAACGACCACGACATAGCCTACAGCCGGGAAAAATTCAGCTGCACCCCCACCGAATACGCGCAAGACCTGGGCTGGCTCGGAGCCGACGTTTGGCACGCGCACTGCGTCAAGCTCGACGATCCCGGCATTTCCCTTTTTGCCGCCAGCCGCACCGGCGTGGCCCACTGCCCGTGCAGCAACATGCGCTTGGCCAGCGGCATCGCCCCCATTCGCAAGATGCTCAACGCCGGCGTGCCAGTGGGCCTGGGTGTGGATGGCAGCGCCAGCAACGATGCAGCGCACATGGTCAACGAGGCGCGCCAAGCCCTGCTGCTGGCCCGTGTGGGCCGCGCCATGCAGCCGCCCGAGATGCGCGAGGGCCGCAACTTCTTTGGCTGTGACCTGGGTCCAGCCGAGATGACGGCGCGTGACGTGCTGCACATGGCCACACGCGGCGGAGCCCAGGTGCTGGGACGCAGCGATATTGGTTACCTTGCCCCCGGCATGTGCGCCGACCTGGCAATGTTTGACCTGCGCACGCTGGGCTTTGCCGGAGGCGCCGTGCATGACCCAGTCGGCAGCCTGATGCTGTGCGCCAGCGCGCAGGCGGCTTACACCGTGGTCAATGGCAAAGTGGTGGTGCGTGAGGGCCGATTGGCAACCATCGAGCTGGCTCCCCTTTTGGCGCGGCACAACGTGCTGGCAACGCAGTTGGCGCAATTGGCATGAACATCTCGCTTTGCCGGCAGAGCTCCCGCACGCGATTTTTTACTGCGTCTTCGCCCCCGCCTCAAACCACTGCTTGATGACCAGCCGCTCGGCATCGGTGATGCCCGTGGAGTTGTTCATCGGCATGACTTTGGTGACGACGGCTTGCTGGTAGACGTTCTGCGCTTGCAGCTTCAGGCCCGCCGGCGAATCGAGCCGCACGTTTTTCATCTGCACTTGTGCGCCGTGGCACATGTAGCAGCGTTGCTCCAGCACTTGCTGCATTTCTGAATAGCCAAATTGGCCCTTAGCCCTCGTCCTATCTGCATAATTAGCTACTGAATTAGAAGCATTGACAGATGCGGGCGATGGCGCAGCAACGGCCGGCGCGGCGTCCGGCTTCATCCACACAATCGCCCCCACAATCACCGCCACACCCACCAGCGCATAGGGCCGCGGGTTGGCGTTGCGCCCCAGCTTGTAGCCGTGGCGCATCACAAAGAACTGGCGGATGGCCGCCCCGGCAAACATCATCAAAATCAGAACCAACCAGTTTTGCGGATGCGTGTAAGTAAAGCTGTAGTGGCCGCTGAGCATGGCAAACAGAACTGGCAAAGTGAAGTAAGTGTTGTGCACACTGCGCTGCTTGCCACGCTTGCCGTGGACCGGGTCCACCGGCTGACCGGCCTTGATGGATGCAATGACTTTTTTCTGCCCTGGAATGATCCAGAAGAAAACGCTGGCGCTCATGGCGGTGGCAAGCATTGCCCCCACCAGCAAAAAGGCTGCGCGCCCGGCAAACCAGTGGCAGGCCAGCCAGGAGGCCATGCACACCAGCACCAACACCAGCGCACCGACAATCGCATCGCCATTTTTGCGCTGGCCAAAAATGCGGCAGATGCCGTCATACAGCAGCCAGAACACCACCAGAAAAGAGAGCGCCACCATAATGGCCATGGCGGACGACCAGTCCATCTTCGACTTGTCAATCAGGTACGTGCTGGCGCTCCACAGGTACGACACGGTGAACAGCGCGAAGCCCGACAGCCAGGTGGTGTAACTTTCCCAGAAGAACCAGTGCAGGTGGCCGGGCAGCTTGGGCGGCGATACATTGAACTTCACCGGGTGGTAAAAACCGCCGCCGTGCACGGCCCACAGTTCGCCGTCCACGCCCTGTTTTTTCAGGTCTTCATCGACCGGTGGCGTGAGGCTGCTGTCCAGAAACACAAAGTAAAACGAGGAGCCCACCCACGCAATGGCCGTGATGACGTGCACCCAGCGCAAGAGCAGGTTGGCCCAGTCGAGGTAATAGCTTTCCATTTGTTTTGACCTTTCACTGCTTCGTTTTGCGAGCCGACCTTGTGCCCGTCGTTTCCGGGTACTGGCGCTTGTGCACTTGTTTCAGGTAAAGGCTATTTCGGGAAGAATTTTGTTTACGCAAGTGTATACACCATCAAAATGATGGGTCCGGGAGACCGGTGGCGGGCGGCGCAAACCCTACGTGGCACCGCTGGTTTCGGCATTTACTTGAGACAAATCGAGCAAGATTTGCGCCGCCACCGACACCGCAATCACCTCGGGCTCTTTGCTGGTAATGCCATGCATGCCAACCGGGCAGCGCACCCCTGCGAGCTCTGCATCGCTGAAACCACGCGCGGCCAGCCGGTGGCGAAACGTGGCCCACTTGGTCTGGCTGCCAATCAGGCCAATAAAAGGCAGATCGCCTTGCGCGCGCTGGCGATGCAGGCACGCGGCCACCACGTCAAGGTCTTCGGCATGGCTGAAGCTCATGATGATCACGCGCGATTGCGGTGCAAGCCGGGCCACGGCAGCGTGCACCGGGTCGGAATGCTCACAAGCCACGTTGTCTGGCACCACGGTGGGGAAAATTTCATCCCGGCTGTCGATCCACTTCACCTGAAGTGGCAGGTTGCCCAGCACCTGCACCAGCGCTTTGCCCACGTGGCCGCCGCCAAACAGCGCCAGCGGCGACAGGGTTCGCACCAGTCGGCGGGACAGCGCGGGCAAATCTGCACTGCTCACCAACTCGTAGCGCAAGTGCACCTCGCCGCCGCAGCATTGGCCCAGGCCCGGGCCTAGCGGGTAACGTAAAACCGGGGGTGGCAAAACTAGGGGCGGCAAACCCGGCGATTCTTCATTCGGCTTGTTTTTCGGGCCGTAAATGTTTTCGCGCAACAAGCGCCGCGCCTCGTCAATCGCCCGAAACTCCAGTTGGCCGCCACCAATCGTGCCGATGATGCCACCCAGGGTGTCGCCCATGCCCACTGCCGTGTCTGCGAAAACCGCCATCCATGCACCCTGATCGCGCGGCACCGACCCGCGCGAGGCATGCACGCTGACCAGGCAACCCGGCTGCGCGGCCAAAAGCGTCAAAAAAATGTCTTGTGGTTTCAATCGCCGGTTCCTGTGCAAACACCTGCTGCCGAAACGGCAGCGATGCTGCGCTGCAAAGTATGCCTCTTGCCGGGGGTCCGTCACGCTTTGCCCATGGCCCTGAGATAATGCGCGACAGGAAGTACAGGCCCTTGCCCAGAACACATCCCATGAATCAATCCCCCATCACCCCACCATCCGGACGCCGCCAAGCCCGGCTGTGGGCCGCCAAAGTCGGCACGATGCTCACCCTGTCAGCCTGCACTTCAACCCCGCTGCCGCCGGACTCGCCCGCACCGGCGTTCCCCTCGCCGCCGACGCAGCCCTCGACACCGGCAGCGCAGTCAAACCCTCCCGTGCGCCCCCGCGCCGCACTGCCTCCCGCACGCCCATCCGCAGCCGCCACGCCGCATGACTACCGACGCGATGCGGCCAGCCACCTTTATGGTCACAACGCAGAGCGCATCTTCCAGGGCAAATTGCCTCCCAACCTGTACGCCATTGGTGTGCTTCAGGTTGATGTGGACAGCCGAGGCAACATCAGCCGCCTGAACTGGATGCGCGCGCCGACCCACGCGCCCGAGGTGGTGGCCGAGATCGAGCGCACGGTGCGCCAGGCCGCGCCGTTTCCAGCCCCGGCGCGCATGGGCCGCGTCACCTACACGGATGTGTGGCTGTGGGACAGCAGCGGGCGCTTTCAGCTGGACACTTTGACCGAAGGACAGTTGTAGGCCGCCGCTGTAGACAGATACCCCGCAGCGACCCATGCGTGGAACTTACTCAATCTTCAAATTCTGCGTCTTCACCACGTTGCGCCAGGCACGGTAGTCGGCTTCAATGAAGTGGCCCAACAGCGCGGGCGAGCCCGGCGCGGCTTCCACCGCATCGGCCTTGAAGCGGGCGGTGACCTCGGGCAACACCACCACTTTGTTCAGCGTCAGGTTGAGTTTTTCAATCACGGCGGGTGGCGTGCCCATGGGCGCGGCCAGCGCAAAATAGTTCACCACGTCAATGCCCGACAGCCCCGCCTCAGACATGCTGGGCACGTCGGGCAAGGCGGGCGAGCGTTTGGCGCTGGTCACAGCCAACGGCCTTACGCGGCCATCCCTGATGAACGGCAGCAGCGCGGGGATTGTGCCCGTGACCAGCTCAATCTGCCCGCCAATCATGTCCATCGTGGCGGGCGCCACGCCCCGGTACGGAATATGGGTGATGAAGGTGCCCGTGCGCGCCTTCAGCAGTTCCAGCACCAAGTGGTTGACGCCGCCAGCGCCGGCCGACCCGTAGTTGAGCGCACCGGGTTTTTTGCGCGCCAGCGACACCAGCTCTTTCATGTTGCTCACCGGCAGCTTGGTGCTGGCAGCCCAGACCAGCGGGCCGCTGGCAATCATGCC
>JANYJD010000221.1 GCA_025358555.1 Rhodoferax sp. | reverse complement strand
GGTTTCCTTGGCCACGGACACAATCGGGTCGCAGCCGATAATGAGGTCGGCCCCGGCCATGCCGACGCGCGTGGTCCGGATGTCGTCCTGGCGGTCGGCAATCAGCACATAGCTCCAGGTGGCACCGCCCTTTTGCGCCAGGCCACCAGCGTCCTGGGTGACGATGCCTTTGCCCTCCAAATGCGCGGCCACGCCGAGCAACTGGCCGATGGTGATGACACCCGTGCCGCCCACGCCGGCAACCACCATTCCCCATGCCCCTTCGGCGCGCTTGCCCAACTCCGGCAGCACCGGCTCGGGCAATGGCCCGCCAAACAGCGCATTGTCAAACGGCGACGGCGCGTTCCCGGCCTCACCCGTTTTCGATTTCTTTTTAAGCTGCCCGCCCTCGACCGTCACAAAGCTCGGGCAAAAGCCTTTCAAACAGGAGAAGTCTTTATTGCAGGTGCTCTGGTTGATTTGGCGCTTGCGGCCAAACTCGGTTTCCAGCGGCTCCACGCTTAGGCAGTTGCTCTGCACGCCGCAATCGCCACAGCCTTCGCACACCAGCTCATTGATGACCACCCGCTTGGCCGGGTCCACCATCGTGCCGCGCTTTCTGCGGCGGCGTTTCTCAGTAGCACAGGTCTGGTCGTAGATGATGACCGTCGTGCCCTTGATCTCACGAAACTGCTTTTGAATCGTGTCCAGCTCATCACGGTGGTGCACGCCCACATCGGCCACCAGCGTGACGCCCTGGTATTTTTCTAGCAGATCGGTGACGATGACGATTTTGGCCGCGCCCTCGGCCCGCATGGACTGGGCGATCTGCACGACCGAGTGGCCTTCGGGCCGCTCACCGATCTGCTGGCCGCCGGTCATGGCCACGGCATCGTTGTAGAGAATTTTGTAGGTGATGTTGACGCCCGCCGCAATGCTTTGGCGCACTGCCAGCAGGCCGCTGTGGAAGTAGGTGCCGTCACCCAAGTTGGCAAACATGTGCTTGTCGTTGCTGAACGGCTGCTGGCCGACCCACGGCACGCCCTCGCCGCCCATCTGGGTGAAACCGGTGGTGCTGCGGTCCATCCAGATGCTCATGAAATGGCAGCCAATGCCGGCCATGGCGCGCGAACCTTCGGGCACCTTGGTGGATGTGTTGTGCGGGCAGCCGGAGCAGAACCAGGGTTGGCGGTCTGCTCCCTTCACGCCGCTGACTTCCAGCACATGCATGGAGGCTTCTTTGGCGTCCAGAATTGCCAGTTGAGCATCGATGCGCGCCGTGGTGTCGGCATCAATGTCCATCTTTTTGATGCGCTGGGCAATGGCACGCGCGATGATGGCGGGCGACAAATCGGCATTGGCGCGCAGCAGCGTGTTGGCGCTTGGGTTGGGCATGGACCATTCGCCGCCGCTGCCGTAACGGTGCTGCGCATCACCACTCTCCACCTCGTTGAACTTGCCCAGCACGGTGGGCCGCACGTCGGCGCGCCAGTTGTACAGCTCTTCCTTGAGCTGGTATTCAATGACCTGGCGCTTTTCCTCCACCACCAGAATCTCTTGCAGGCCGGTGGCAAATTCCCGCGTGAGCTGCGCCTCCAGCGGCCACACCACGCCCACCTTGTGCAGGCGGATGCCGATGCGTTGGCAAGTGGCGTCGTCCAGCCCCAGGTCGAGCAGAGCCTGGCGCGTGTCGTTGAAGGCCTTGCCGCTGGCGATCAGGCCGAAGCGATCATTCTTTCCTTCGATCACGTTGTAGTTGAGCCGGTTGGCGCGGATATAGGCCAGTGCGGCGTACCACTTGTAGTCAAACAGGCGCGCCTCCTGCTCCAGCGCGGCGTCGGGCCAGCGGATGTGCACGCCGCCGGGCGGCATCACAAAATCAGTCGGGATTTTTATCTCAACCCGCTCGGGGTCGATCATGGCGGTGGCGCTGGATTCGACAATCTCCTGGATCGTCTTCATGCCCGCCCACACGCCCGAGAAGCGGCTCATGGCAAAGGCGTGAATGCCCAGGTCCAATATCTCCTGCACGTTGGCCGGAAAGAACACCGGCGTGCCGCAGGCCTTGAAAATATGGTCGCTCTGGTGCGCGGCAGTGGAGCTTTTGGAGATGTGGTCGTCACCCGCCACGGCAATCACGCCGCCAAACTCGGTGGTGCCGGCCATGTTGGCGTGCTTGAACACGTCCGAGCAGCGGTCCACACCCGGTCCCTTGCCGTACCAGATGCCAAACACGCCATCAAACTTGTTGCTGCCCGGTGGCGCAAAACCGAGCTGCTGCGTGCCCCACAAAGCCGTCGCGGCGAGCTCCTCATTTACGCCCGGCTGGAAGATGATGTTTTGCGCCTTGAGGAATTTCTCCGCCTTCCACAGCGCCTGGTCGTAACCACCCAGCGGCGAGCCACGGTAGCCGCTGATAAAGCCGGCCGTGTTTTTGCCCGCCAGTTTGTCGCGCAGTTGCTGCAACATGGGCAGCTTGACAAGGGCCTGCACGCCACTCATGAAGGCACGGCCATAGTCCAAACTATATTTATCGTCGAGGGTGACAGTCTCAAGCGATTTGCGGATGTGTTCGGGTAACGGTGCGTTCATGGGGCAATTTTCTCCAAGTGGTTGAATGACTGCCTTGTGGGCAGGTTGGCTGGCGCGGTTTGCGGGTTGCGTGCCGCGCCTGACTCAAAAGCGAGTGTATTCCCCAAGCGATGGAATGTCATGGCGCAGCGACATTGGCTTTGGAGAACTGCCGATGACTGGATTTGCAGGCTTCAGCGCCGGGGCCACAGCACCCACAGCTTGAGCGGCTGCTTCAGACGCCCGGCCAGTTCACCAGCGTCGTAGCCGGTGCCGGCAAAATAATCGGCCCGCACCGCACCCAGAATGGCGCTGCCGGTGTCTTGCGCCAGCACCAGCTTTTGCAGGTTCACCACGGGCCCGCTGGAAGCCAGCCAGACCGGCGTGCCATAGGGAATGCTGGCCGGGTCTACCGCGATGGAGCGCCCCGCCGTGAGCGGCACGCCCTGCGCCCCGCGCGGACCGACATAGTTGTCAGCTTCCAGCACCAGCTCTTCGCGGAAGAACACGGTACGCGGGTTGCTCCACAGCATCTCCTGCACACGTTGCGGGTTTTGCAGCGTCCAGGCCTTGATGGCAGGCCAGGTGGCATCCTTGAGCGCGCCCTGGTCAATCAGCCAGCGGCCCACGCTTTTGTAGGGCTGCTCGTTGGACCCCGCAAACGCCAGGCGCACCAGCACTTTGGAGCCATCCGGCTGTGTGATGCGGATGCGCCCCGAGCCCTGAATCTGCAACACCAGCGCATCCACCGGGTCGGCCAAAAACGCGATCTCGCGGCCCTTGAGCGCCGCTTGCGCCTGCGCCAGGGTGTCAATCTCCTGGCGAGTGAACCAAGGCTTGCGCAGGGCTTGTCCCCCAGCGGCAAGCGGCGGCTGGTACAGCGGCACCTTGAAGTCGGCATTGGCGCTGCGCGAGGCCTCCAGCACGGGCTCGTAATAGCTGGTGAGCAGGCCCTGCGTGCCGCCGGGGTCGGCCTGGACCGGCTCCACCCGGTAGGGTTGCAGGCGCGTCACCAGCCAGGTGCGTTGCTCGTCCAGCGTGCCAATGCTCAAGCGCCGCACCTCGCCACACAGCGGTGCAAACGTGGTGCCCGGCTTTTCGCAACTCTTGAGCCACGCGTTCCACGCCTCGTGCAGCGGGTCTTCGGCCAGCCCCGGCAGTTCGGCCCAGCGCACGGGCACCCAGCGGCTTTTGCCTTGCACGATTGGGGGTGGCAGCGGGGTAGTGTCTTGCGGCAGCGTGAGGGCGCCGGGCGGTGGCGCAGCGGGCGTTGACGTTGTGCCCTGGGGCATAGGCGTCGCCTGCGACGGCGCACCGGGGGTTGAACCAGAGGTCGACCCCGATGCGGACGTGGGTGGCCGCACCGGCGAACTCCCGCAGGCTGCCAGCATTCCTACAATCAGCCCACTGCACACCGCATAGGCCACCACACCAAGGAGACGTTTCATGAGTCTGATTTTGCTTGAAGCCCTGGGGGCCATGGTGCTGCTGATCCTGATCGTCTGGTGGACCATGTTCTCGGGGCGCAAGCATGGCGAGCTTGAAAACCCGGAAAAAGACGCTTTAGATAATAAAAAAGGCCTGTAGCCCTTGTCCATCGTGCATAACTAGATACAATTAGTATAGCATTCATGAATTTGATCAGGATCGCCCAGGCGTTGGCTTGTTTAGGGAAGCGCTGAATAAGTCCTGGCGGATGTGCGGCAGCCGGATCGGGATGGGATGCAAGGCGGATTTCGCAGGCAATAGCCCCGCCTATCCTCTGAAGCACAGGCAAGAAATTCAACGCAGCAGACCGCCCGAGTCCGGTTGATCGCACGCCGCAGGGGGCTTTTTCAGCGCTTCCTTAATAGTGGGATAGCAACCGCCCAAACCCCTGCAGCCGGTCGTTGATGCCCACCGCGCGCAGCGCATGCCAGTAGGTCGCCGTGTTGATTGCGATCACCGGCTTGCCCAGAAACAGCTCTGCCGCCGCCGCAAACCGGACCATCGACAGATTGGTGCCCACCTGCACAATCGCGTCCACGTCATCGCCGTCCAACTGGCGCAGCGCGTTGCGGCACATGTCATCTGTGGTGTGGGCAATCTGCACGGGGCTGGGGCGCTGCAGGCAGATGTCGCGCACCACGGTGAAACCGCAGTCTTCATAAAACCGGCGCACCTGCGCATTGGCCACGGGGAAGTAGGGTGAGAAGAATGCGATGCGCTTGGCCTTGTAGGTGTTGAGCGCTGCTTCGGTTGCGAAAGACCCGCAAGACACTTCCACACCCGCCCGCTCGCGCATCATGGCCAAATACTTTTCGGCCCCGGCCCGGCCATCCCAAAACGTGGCAGCCGACATGCCCATCACCAGGTACTGCATCTCGCAGCTTTTCAGCACGTCCACCGCCTGCAGCGTGCTGCCCTGGATGCTGTCCACGAGCTTGAGGAAATCGCCGTCAGTATTGACCGGGTTGTTGGGGATGATGATGCGGCTGTAGTGGTTGGTCACCCCCACCGGGCGCATGTCGTCAAAGTCCGGCTGGACGATGGTGTTGGTGGAAGGGCCGAGTGCGCCGAACTTCATGCGGTAGCCCAGGTGATCCATAGTCAGCCCTTTGCAAGCAATACAAGAAACGCGTCACGCGGCATCACGTCCGCATACTTCTGCCGCATGTCAAACAGATTGGCCTCATGCGGCGCAAGAGCCCGGTCGCCCACGCAGTCTTCAATCACGATGGTGCGAAAGTTGAACTGCATGGCATCCACCACCGTGGCACGCACGCAGCCGCTGGTGGTGCAGCCCGCGATCACGGCAGTGTCCACGCCGCGCAGACGCAGCCACTCTGACAGGCCGGTTGAGAAGAAGGCGGACGCGGAGGTTTTGCGCAGCACCAACTCGCCCTCCATGGGCGTCAAATCCTCTACGATTTGCGATGCGAAGGCCCCTTCAGTCAGCGTAAGCAAAGGCGGCACCTTCATGCAAAACACGTTCTTGTTGGATCCGTCATCGGCAAATACCACGCGCGTGTGCGCGATGGGCAAACCGGCCTTGCGAAATGCCGCCAGCAGCGGCCGCGTGGCATGCACTGCCGCTGCAATGTGCGGCCCGCCGAATTGCGCTGCGTCCACAAAGCCGTTCACAAAATCCACCAGCACCAAGGCACAGCGCGCGCCGATGCCTGATGCGTTGCCCAGGTTTTGCTTGCGGTAGATGTCGTCGGCAGTCATGCCTTGCCTTCAGCCTTGCTTTGATCCACTGGCGCATGGGCCGCATCAAACTTGGCCACCCAGTCAAACCCCATCAGTTGTGAGAAAGCCTGAAAGTTGTGCAGCGGCACCTGCACA
>JANYJD010000198.1 GCA_025358555.1 Rhodoferax sp. | reverse complement strand
CAAAGGATTACGGCGTGGAAAACGCTTTTGACTACCCCGGTTTTGTGCCCGCCTACGTGCGCCCGCTGTTTTGCCGCGGCGTGGGCCCGTTCCGCTGGGTGGCGCTCAGTGGCGACCCCGAAGACATCCGTAAAACCGATGCGAAGATGAAAGAGCTCTTTCCGCAAAACATGCCACTGCACCGCTGGCTGGACATGGCGCAAGAGCGCATCGCTTTCCAGGGCCTGCCCGCGCGCATCTGCTGGATTGGCCTGGGCGAGCGGCATCTGGCGGGCCTGGCGTTCAACGAAATGGTGCGCACCGGCGAGCTCAAGGCCCCCATCGTGATTGGCCGCGACCACCTTGACAGCGGCTCGGTGGCGTCGCCCAACCGCGAGACTGAGGCGATGATGGACGGCAGTGATGCGGTGAGCGACTGGCCGCTGCTCAACGCCCTGCTCAACACCGCCAGCGGCGCCACCTGGGTCAGCCTGCACCATGGCGGTGGCGTAGGCATGGGCTATTCACAGCACGCGGGTGTGGTGATTGTGTGTGACGGCACGCCCCAAGCAGCGGCGCGGCTGGAGCGGGTGCTTTTCAACGACCCGGCCACCGGCGTGATGCGCCATGCCGATGCAGGCTATGACATTGCCAAGGCGAGCGCGCGGGACAACCACCTGAACCTGCCGATGCTGGGCTGCGTTTGAGCACTGACCAAACTGGTGAAGACTTGAAGCACATGCCAACCCGATTCACAATCAACCCCGGCCAGCTAACGCTGGAGCAACTGCAGGCCATTCACGCAAGCGTCCAACAATTGACGCTGCCGCAATCCAGCCGGGAAAAAGTCCGCGCCAGCCAGCAGGTGGTGCAGCGCGCCGCCGATGGCGAGCAGGCGGTGTACGGCGTGAATACCGGCTTTGGCAAGCTGGCCAACCAGCGCATCAGCAAATCGCAGTTGGAGACGCTGCAACTCAATTTGATCCGCTCGCACAGTGTGGGCGTGGGCGAGCCGCTCTCCAAAGAAGTGGTGCGCCTGATGCTGGCGCTCAAAGCCGCCAGCCTGGCACGCGGGCACTCTGGCGTGCGCGAGGTCGTCATTGACACTTTGCTGGCCGTGCACAACGCGGGCCTGGTGCCCTACGTACCGTCGCAAGGCTCGGTCGGCGCATCGGGCGATCTGGCACCGCTGGCGCACATGACTTTGGCCTTGATTGGCGAAGGCGAGATGCTGCAAAACGGCAAGCGCATGCCGGCTGCCGCTGCCCTTCAGCAAGCAGGTATCACGCCGCTGACCCTGGGCGCCAAGGAAGGCCTGGCGCTGATCAACGGCACCCAGACCTCGACCGCGCTGGCGCTGCATGCGCTGCTCAGTTTTGAGCCGGTGCTGGAAGCCGCGTTGGTGATTGGCGCGCTGACGGTAGACGCCGCGCGGGGAAGCGACGGCCCGTTCGACCCGCGCATTCACCTGCTGCGCGGCCAGCCGGGGCAGATCGACGTGGCCCAGTACTACCGCGCCCTGTTGCAGGGCAGCGCCATCCGCAACTCGCACCGTGATGGCGATGACCGGGTGCAAGACCCCTACAGCCTGCGCTGCCAGCCGCAGGTGATTGGGGCTTGCCTGGACCAATTGCGCCACGCAGCGCTGGTGCTGGTGCGCGAGGCCAATGCGGTGACCGACAACCCACTGGTGTTTGATGAAGATGATTCAATGGTTTCCGGTGGCAACTTCCATGCGGAGCCCGTTGCCCTGGCCGCCGATGGGATGGCACTGGCCATTGCGGAGGTGGGCGCGATTGCCGAGCGCCGCATCGCCATGCTGATTGACAGCGGCGTGTCGCGCCTGCCGCCATTCCTCACAGCAGACGCGGGCTTGAACAGCGGCTTCATGATTGCCCACGTCACTGCTGCCGCCCTGGCATCCGAAAACAAATCACTGGCCCACCCGGCCAGTGTAGACAGCCTGCCCACCAGCGCCAACCAGGAAGACCACGTATCTATGGCCACGTTTGCTGCGCGCAGGCTGCAAAGCATGATCAGCAACACCGCGCACATTCTGGGCATCGAGCTCTTGGCCGCCGCGCAAGGCATCGAGTTTTTGCGCCCGCTGCAAAGCTCGGCAGCGCTGGAGCAAGCCCATGCGATGCTGCGCCAGCAGGTGCCCGCCATGCCGCAAGACCGCTACCTGGCACCCGACATTGAACACGCCACCTTGCTGGTGCGCCAGGGCAAGCTGGCGCAGATTTTGCGTACCCTGCCGGGCTTGCCGACGCTTTGGGTCGCGTCCTGAGGGATACCATTGCCACTCCCGATCATCTTGCGTCATTCACCGTCCACTCCACCACCGAAAGGAACAACATGAAACTCACCATCAACAACAAGGCCTTGGCCACCCTCGCCACTTTGGCAGTGGCCGCACTCGCCAGCGGCATGGCCAATGCGCAAGAAACCAAGGTGGTGATTGCCATCTCGGGCTGGACCGGCTTTGCGCCGCTGACCCTCGCCAAGGAAGCCGGCATTTACAAAAAATACGGACTGGACGTGACCATCAAAAAAGTGCCGCAAAAAGACCGCCACCTGGTGCTGGCATCGGGTGATGCGCAGTGCGC
>JANYJD010000169.1 GCA_025358555.1 Rhodoferax sp. | reverse complement strand
CGAATCTGGACGGCGCGAATTTAAAGCCGGGCTGCTGAAAAGCGGTGAGCGCATCACTGCCAAAGCCTGCGTGCTTGCCGCTGGCGGGTTTGAGTCCAACCTAGCCTGGCTGCGCGAAGCCTGGGGCCAGAACGCACTGGGTGAATGGCCGGCTGACAATTTTTTGATACGCGGCACCCGCTTCAACCAGGGCGTGTTGCTCAAGGCCTTGCTGGACGCCGAGGCCGACCCTGTGGGCGACGCCACCCAAGCCCACATGGTGGCGATTGACGCGCGCGCGCCGCTGTATGACGGCGGCATCTGCACCCGCATCGACTGCGTGTCGCTGGGCGTGGTTGTCAACCGGCAAGCCAAACGGTTTTACGACGAAGGCGAAGACTTCTGGCCCAAGCGTTACGCGGTCTGGGGTCGTCTGGTGGCGCAACAGCCGGGGCAGGTGGCTTATTCGATCATCGATGCCAAGGCTAGCGGCCGCTTCATGCCACCGGTGTTTCCTGGCGTCAAGGCAGACACATTGCCTGAACTGGCGCAACAACTCGGACTGGATGTGCCGGCCTTCATGCAAACCCTGGACGACTACAACGCCGCCTGTGGCGCGGGCAGTTTTGACCACACCGTGCTGGACGATTGCGCGACTGTGGGCATCAGCCCGGCCAAAACACATTGGGCCCGACCGATCGACACAGCACCGTTTTATGCCTACGCCGTTAAACCCGGCATCACCTTCACTTACCTCGGGTTGAAGACCAATCAAACTGCGGCAGTGCATTTTGGCGGCCAAGCCAGCGCCAACCTGTTTGTGGCGGGTGAAATGATGGCCGGCAATGTGCTGGGCCAAGGTTACACGGCCGGTGTTGGCATGTCGATTGGCACTGCATTTGGGCGGATTGCCGGCAAACAGGCGGCAAAGTTTGCTCTTAATTTGGAAGCAATTTTGAAGCCGAAAGCCGACCATGCGCCAGCTTGAAGCCTTGGCCGCAGAGGCCCGCGCCCTGGCCCATGGCGCGGTGCCACTGGCGCCGATGACGGCCCCTGAAACCGAAGTCGCCCGGCAAATGCAAATCTGCAACGCCTGCCGTTATTGCGAAGGCTATTGCGCGGTGTTCCCGGCCATGACACGGCGGCTTGAATTTGCCAAGGCCGACATTCACTACCTGGCCAACCTGTGCCACAACTGCGGCGCCTGCCTGCACGCCTGCCAGTACGCGCCCCCGCATGAATTTGCCGTGAACGTGCCGCAGGCCATGGCCCAGGTGCGTGGCCAGACCTATGCCGACTACGCCTGGCCACCTGCTTTTGGCGCGCTTTACAAACGCAATGGCCTGACGGTGGCTTTGGCACTGGCAGCCGGGCTGGCGCTGTTTCTCGTCCTCGCCATGGCCCTCAAAGGCGGCCTGCTGCACGCGCCGCTGGCCGGCAATTTTTACGCCATCTTCCCGCACAATCTGCTGGTGGGCCTGTTCGCGCCCATCTTTCTGTTTGCTGCGCTGGCTCTTGGCTTGGGCGTGCGGCGCTTCTGGCGCGACGTGTCACCCGTACAAGCCAGCGCGCCAGTGCCTGCCGCTGGTGCCTTGGGCCAAGCTGCGCGCGATGCACTGCTGCTGACAAACCTCGGCGGTGGCCAGGGCCAGGGCTGCAACAACGAGGATGACGCCTGGACGCTGGCGCGCAGGCGTTTCCATCACGCCACCTTTTATGGTTTCATGCTGTGTTTTTCCGCGACGTGTGTCGCCACGCTCTACCACTACGCCTGGGCTTGGCACGCGCCGTATGCCTTGACCAGCCTGCCGGTGTTGCTGGGCACGGCGGGCGGCTTGGGGCTGGTGGTCGGCCCCGCTGGCCTGTTCTGGCTCCATCTTAGACGCCACCCCTTGCAACAGGATGCGGCACAAAAACCGATGGACCTGGCCTTTATCGCCCTGCTGTTTTTCACCAGCGTGACCGGCCTGGCACTGCTGTTCTGGCGCGACAGTGCCGCCATGGGCCTGTTGCTGGCTGTGCACCTTGGCGTGGTAATGGCCCTGTTTGCCACCCTGCCGTATGGGAAGTTTGCGCAGCGGTAAACGCCATGCGCAAACTTCCCATACGGCAGGGTGGCAAACAGGGCCATCACCACGCCAAGGTGCACAGCCAGCAACAGGCCCATGGCG
>JANYJD010000159.1 GCA_025358555.1 Rhodoferax sp. | reverse complement strand
AGCTGGGCGCGTCTGGGCTCCGACGGTGCCTGGGTGCCCCTGCTCGCAGCGCGTGGCGTGGCGGTTGCGCCGCTGCTGCCATCGAACTGCGGCTTTGACGTGCAAAGCGGCTGGAGCGAGCACTTTGCCAGCCGGTTTGCGGGGCAGCCGTTCAAGTCCGTGGCCGTCCACATGCCCGAATTCCGCCGCAAGGGCGAGTTTGTCGCCACCGCCACCGGTGTGGAGGGCAGCCTGATTTACGCTGCGTCCAGCCTGCTGCGCGATGAGATCGCAGCGCACGGGCAGGCCACGTTCCACCTTGATCTGCGGCCTGATTTGCCGCCGGAAAAAGTGCTGGCCGAAGTGCGCCACCCACGCGGCTCGCGGTCGCTGTCAAGCCACCTCAAAAGTCGGCTGGGCATTGAAGGCATCAAGGCCGCCATCCTGCATGAGCTGCTGACCAAGGCCCAGATGAATGATCCCGCCCAGCTCGGCGCTGCCATCAAGTCCCTTCCCATCACACTGGCAGCCGCGCGCCCCCTGGACGAGGCCATTAGCAGCGCCGGTGGCGTCACCTTCGAGGGCCTGGATGCACAGCTCATGCTGGCCAACCTGCCAGGCGTTTTTTGCGCAGGTGAAATGCTGGATTGGGAAGCGCCCACGGGCGGCTATCTACTGACCGCCTGCCTGGCCAGCGGCAAGCGGGCGGGGCAGGGCGCGCTTCGGTTTTTTGGGATCCACATAGACGGCCACCGCTTCGCGAAGAGGTTTGCATTGTCGATTGATTTGTCACGGGGGTTTTGACACCATGTACCAGCTCTTGCGCGGCCTGCGCGTTGTCGAATGCGCGTCCTTCATTGCGGCACCCTCGTGCGCCCTGCACCTGCAGCAGATGGGCGCGCAGGTTATCCGCGTTGACCCGATTGGCGGCGGGCCGGATGCGCACCGCTGGCCGCTGTCCGCCAACGGCAGCAGCCTGTATTGGGAAGGCCTGAACAAAGGCAAACTGTCGATTGCGGTGGATTTCGCTTCGCCTGAAGGCCGCGCATTGGTCGCACAACTGGTCTGCGCGCCCGGTGACGGCGGCGGCCTGTTTGTGACCAACTTTCCGGCGGATGGCTTCCTCTCCCACGAGCGCCTGCGCCAGGGTCGCGCTGACCTCATCACCACCCGCATCATGGGCTGGGCCGACGGCACGCCGGCGGTGGACTACACGGTCAATGCGGCGATTGGTGTGCCGTATATGACAGGTGCCGCTGAATCCCCCGAACCGGTCAACCACGTCTTGCCGGCTTGGGACTTGCTGGCAGGTGCCTACGCGGCGTTTGCCCTGCTGGCGGCCGAACGCCACCGTCAAACCACCGGCCAGGGGCAGGAAGTGCGCGTGCCGCTATCAGACATCGCCATCGCTTCGCTCGGACACCTGGGCCAGATCGCCGAGGTTCAGGGCGGCGGCGACCGGCCCAAAATGGGCAACACCCTGTTTGGTGCGTTCGGGCGCGATTTCAAAACCGCAGACGGCAAGCGTTTGATGGTGGTCGCCATCACGCCCCGGCAGTGGACGGGTTTGGTGAAATCACTTGATTTGGGCGCGGCGATGGGCGGGATTGAGGCCGCATTGGGCGTCTCGTTCAGACGCGATGAAGGCCTGCGCTTCGCCCATCGTGACGTGCTCACGCCGCTCGTGGAAGCGGCGATTGCGCGGCGCAATGCTGATGTGTTGGGCACCGTTTTTGATGCCAACGGCGTCTGCTGGGGTCCGTACCACACGCTTAAATCCGCGTTGACCGAGGAGCCGAGGCTGGTATCGGCCAACCCCCTGTTCAGCCCCGTCACCCATCCCAGCGGGTTGACCTACCCGACGCCCGGCGCGGCAGCAAGCTTCAGCCAGATCGAGCGTGCCAACGCAACACGCGCGCCAATGCAAGGCGAACACACCGATCAGGTGCTGGCCCAACTGTTGGGCTTGTCGAACACGCAGATTGGCCAGATGCACGACCATGGCCTGGTGGCCGGCCCGCAGGCTTGAACGCGCCATCAGACCGCGTCACTGGGGCACGCCAATAAATCACACCAATAGATCACACCAATAGATCACATGAATGGCGCAAGTTGAGACAACATGAAAGTAACAGCATGAAAATTTTTGACAATCTAAACGGGCTGGCGGCACCCGTGCACGCCTACGTCGCTGCTGCCACGCAGGCAACACGAGGTCTTGTCATGGTCAACGGGCAGCTGGATGCCCCGCTGGCGCATCGCAACCAGCGCGCCTTGCACGGGTTGGCCTGGATTGCCACCACGGCCGAGGCCATCCTCGCCACCGCCCGCTGGGGCCAGCGCCTGGCCATGGATGCCAGTCCCGATGCGCATTCACAGCTGGCCCACCGCCCCGCCGAAAACCTGTTGCTTGGCGTTGGCATTGGCGAGTACCTGCAGCAGCTGGTGGGCGGCATCCCGATGAGCCAGAGCGAAATTTTCCGACCTGGCGAATTGGGCCTGAATGATGCCGTGCAGATGTTGCGGCGCGACCCAGCGGTGGCGTGGTTTCTGGAGCACGGCAATACCGTGCGGGCGCGCCACGCGCTGGTCGAACAGGTGCGTTCTGGCGCCGGGGTGAGTGAAAGCCTGACCGACCCTGACCTTGACATCGTGCGTGACCAGTTCCGCCGTTTCAGCCGCGAGCGCATCGCGCCTCATGCGCACCAGTGGCATCTGGCCGACGAACTGATTCCCGACAGCGTGATTGCCGAGATGGCCGAGCTGGGCGTATTTGGCATCTGCATCGCGCCCGAATTTGGTGGGCTGGGCCTGGGCAAGCTGGCCATGTGCGTGGTGACGGAAGAACTCAGCCGCGCCTGGATCGCGGCGGGCTCGCTGGGCACCCGCTCGGAGATTGCCGGGGAGCTGATCTCGCTGGCTGGCACCGCAGAGCAGAAGTCCCGATGGCTCCCCGGCATTGCCAGCGGCGAGGTGCTGCCGACGGCGGTGTTTACCGAGCCCGACACCGGTTCCGACCTGGGCTCGCTGCGCACCCGCGCCACGCAGGTTGCCGATGGCAGTTGGCGCATTGATGGCAACAAGACCTGGATCACCCATGGCTCGCGCAGCGACCTGATGACGGTGCTAGCCCGCACCAGTGCCAGCGACAAGGGCTACGGCGGTTTGAGCCTGTTGCTGGCGGGCAAGCCGCGCGGCACCGGCACCGACCCGTTCCCCGCGCCCGGCATGAGCGGCAGCGAGATCAAGGTGCTGGGCTACCGTGGCATGAAGGAGTACGAAATTGCTTTCAATGATTTCACCGTGCCCGCCGAGGGCCTGCTGGGCGGTGTGCCGGGCCAGGGCTTCAAGCAGTTGATGCAGACCTTTGAAGGCGCGCGGGTGCAGACCGCCGCCCGCGCCATCGGCGTCGCCTGGAAGGCCTATGACCTGGGATTGAAATACGCCAGCGACCGCCGCCAGTTTGGCCAGCCGATCATCGAATTCCCGCGCGTGTCTGACAAGCTGGCTTTGATGCTGGCCGAGACCGTGATGGCGCGCGAGCTGACCTACTTTGCCGCTTCCGAGAAAGACAAGGGCCACCGCTGCGACATCGAAGCCGGCATTGCCAAGCTGCTGGCCGCGCGCGTGGCCTGGAGCAATGCCGACGCCAGCCTGCAAATCCACGGCGGCAACGGCTACGCGCTGGAGTTCGAGATCAGCCGCGTGCTGTGCGATGCCCGCATCCTCAACATCTTTGAAGGCGCAGCGGAAATCCAGGCGCAGGTGGTGGGGCGGGGGTTGCTGGCGCGGGGTTGAGCTGCTGCTTCTGGCTCAGTTTTAGAGCCGTATTAGGCTGTAGCCCTTGTTCTGTATAAATAGTTTGCTATATAAATAGTAAATTCGGTTTGCCCGCCAGGTTATGGCCCGCCAGGTTTTGTCCTTGTTAGTGCGCGGGTGCCAAGAGGCTGGGTGGGAACACATGCTGCGAGATGCGCTGGAAGAAGCCGCTGATTTCGCCGGTTCACTTTTTTCGGCCATTGCGCCTGTCTGGTCGGGAGCGATCCATTTTTTTCTTCGCAATCGTGGATTTGTTCCCGGATGGTGCTTGTTGAAAGTGCCAGAGTGAAACACAGTTGAATAAATTGTAATTTTCCGTACATACTTCTTCCCGGTGCAGTAATAAACCACCCCTCAACCTGCTTATATCCAGCGCTATGAACACTCAAATCTTCGAAAATGCGCCTGAATCCACCGCCGTTGTGTCGGTCGCCACACCCTTGTGCGCATGCGGCCTGTGTGGGTTCCCGCTTCCAATGAAGGCCGCGACAAGCTTGGCCACCGGTCCGCAGTCCGCCACAATCCCGGTATCGACGCTGGTCAATCCGCTGCAACCCCCAGCCCCGCCGGCCACTGTGATTGCAAAATCGATTTCCGGCGATCCACGCATTGATTCCTTGATTGATGGCGCCAACTTCCGCTTCAACAATGGCTCGCCCGTTGGAACGCCTGTAACGGTGACGTTCAGTTTTCCATCGGCATTGCCTGCAACCTATGTCGGGGATAACGCCAAAGGCTGGCAGCCCTTCAGCAACGACCAGAAAGCAGCTGTGCGCGACGTGCTGAGCCAGCTGCAAAACCAGGTCAACGTCACTTTTCAGGAGGTCGCTGACGGAACGATGCGGTTTTCGAACAACATCCAGACAGTGAGCGCAGGCTACGCTTTTTTCCCGAATGCCAACGGTGATGACCTTGACTCAGACACTTGGATCGCCATCGGCTCGAACAGCGCGGGCGTGGTGCGCGGGGTCCTATGGCTGGACCACTCTGGTGCACGAGATTGGCCATGCGGTTGGCCTGAACCATCCCGGCAACTACAACGCCGGTGAGCCCAGCCGAGGAGCAGAGGTGGGCAATTTTCTGGGCGTGAACGAAGACACTTTCTTCAACTCCATCATGAGTTACCGGCAGTCTGCCCAGAGCATCAACGATGCCTGGTTCATGCCCTACGACATGCTCACGCTGCGCTACCTGTATGGAACGAAAGCGTTTGCCACCGAGAACAACACCTACAAGTACACCGATGCGACCGGTTTGCAAGTGGATAACATCATCGACGATGGTGGCATCGATACCCTGGACTTCTCGGCGCTGACGGTTCCTGTGGATGTAAATCTGACGCCTGGCGCGTACAGCAGCGTGGGCAAAATTGCATCCGGTGCCAATGCACTCGCGAACGTGACCATCTCCCTTGATGCGACGATTGAAAATGTCATTGGTTCGGCCCAGGCGGACACAATTATTGGCAACGCCGCCAACAACAGGATTACCGGCGGTGCCGGTGACGACAACATCAACGGCGGTGCTGGGGTCGATACAGCGGTATTTTCTGGCGTCCGCGCAAGCTACACGGTTACCAAAGGGGCCAGCAACATTGTCGTCACCCACAACGGCGGTTCGGACGGCACCGATACCCTGACAAACGTTGAACGCGTGGAGTTCTCGGATATCAAAGTTGCGTATGACTCAGCGTGGGACAATCCGCCGGCAACTCAGTGTTGCTGTTGGGTGCCGTCTTGGGCAACAACCTGCTTCAGGCAAAAAAGCCATTGATTGGAACGGTGGCCGAGCTGTTTGACACGGGCATTTACTCAATGCAAATTTTGGCGGGTGCGCTCATGCGTTTGCCCATTTGGGGCGCACTGGCCAATGGCGGCGCCGACACCGCGACGAATGCCCAGATTGCCAACTACCTGCTCACCACCGTCAACCATGCAGCGCCCGACGCAGCCACCCTGGCAGCAGCGGTCAACGCAATAGGCACGCAAACAGGCGGGGCGCAGGGCACCTTTCTGGGCCTGCTGGCAGAGTCTGCCGCCAACCAGCTAAGTGTCGGGCTGGTGGGCTTGGCTGCCACGGGCATCGACCTCGGGCCGCCGGTTTTGTAAACTTCAAGGGTTGCGGCGTTCTGGCCTGGCCTATCAGGGGCAGGCCGGTAGAAGCATTGCATCGTCGCTGCGAAACTTGCAGACTTTGCGCAATCCCTCATAGCGGTAATTGCGGTCTTCCCCCCGGTCCAGCGATGTGGCTTTGAAGCTTGCCGCATCAATTTGCGGCACGGCTTCGTCCCTGAAGTACACAGCGTTTTTGTCCTTGGTTCACTGCGGCTGCAGTTCAACGAAAGTGGCAGGGTCTCGTGGCGTGACTGGCTTGCCGTCGTTGAACACGGCAGCGTTGTCAATCAAATAGCTGCCAAATTCCGACGCCCGCACGCTGGCTGCCTTTGCGCCCGCAATTTTTTGACCTTCTGTGTACACACCCAGCTTGTCCTTGAACGTGTAGCCCTTGACTTACTCAAACGTTCTGGGGTCTGCGCCGGGGATCACCTGGTCATTGAAAAAGACAGAACGTTTATCGCGGGTGATTCCCACCTCTGGCTTGAAAAGCTCGAAGCTCCTGGCGTCGGCCCGGCCCACGACTTGCCCGTTGTGGTAAACCCTGAAGTCTGTCACCGCATAGCCGCGTGCCGATTGGGCATCCCCTCCGAGGAGCTTGAAGCCCCGGTCTGGGATCACAACATCCAGGTAAAAATGTTTTTTGCCATCCGTGGCATAGACGCCCAGGGTTTGAAAGCTGTCGACCCGGGTGGTCAGGCGGCTCGCTCCGGAGTAAACCGCCGATTTGTCGCGGGCGTAGTGGTCGTCAATGAAGGCATAGCTTTGGGGATCGGCGCCCTTGACAACCTGCCAGCGGTAATACACATGGTTTTTATCCCGCGCAAACTCAACCCGCCGCCCGCCACACGGAGCCCGCTCGTACAAGGGCAGGCGCAGCAGTTCAAAAGAAGTGGGGTCCGCGTTGACCACTGCCTTTTCAACCTGTGTGGGCGGATTTGAAGTGGGATCCTTCAGAAAGTAGGTGACACCCGAACCCACTGAATAGCCGCTGGTGGCAGGCGAGCAGGTGGTGCCAAATGCGATCCCGGACGCACCTGCCGCCGATGCAGCGAGCACCAGACGTGAAAAAAGTTTTGTCCGGGATGATGTTGTGAAAACTGACCGAATCCAGCGAGGGTTTTTCATGGCGATCTCCAATTCCAGAAATTTCTGAATGACAACTTCCTCAACGCACCAGACCGGGAGCCGGGTGGACTGGATGGCGCTAACAGACGAATATATACGCCCATCTCTGGCGCTGCCTGGCGCTGCCTGGCGCTGCCTGGTTATTGCCAAGCCTTCAGCCACCCCAGCCCCGCTGACGTTCCGCCAGCCTGTGCGCCTTTCAGGGGCCGGTATTCGCAGCCAATCCAGCCATCCCAACTGCATTCTTTGGACACCTCGTCAATCACCCCAAACAGGTAAGGGTAGTTGACTTCGCCCAGGTCGGGCTCATGGCGCTCTGGCACGCCGGCAATCTGAAAATGGCCGACCCGCCCCGTAGGCATGTACTGGCGGATTTTCATCGCGACGTCGCCTTCAACGATCTGGCAGTGGTACAGGTCCATCTGCACTTTGAGGTTGGCCGCACCCACTTGCTGGATGATGTCATGCGCGTGGTCCTGCCGGTTGAGAAAGAAGCCAGGGATGTCGCGCGTGTTGATGGGTTCGATCAGGATGTCACGCCCGGCGCTGGCGGCCAGGGCCGCCGCCCAGCGCAGGTTGGCGATGTAGGTGGGCTGCAAGGCGCCGCGCTCTTGGCCGACAGGCACCAGCCCCGCCATGACATGGATGCGCGGGCAATCCAGCGCCTGCGCGTAGTCCAGCGCCAGGCGCAGGCCGGCGTGAAATTCGTCTTCGCGCCCGGCCAGGCAGGCGGTGCCACGCATGCCTGAATCCCAGGCGGCGGCGATTGTCCTGCGGTCTGTGCCGCCAGGCGGCGTATTGAACAACACTTGCTGCAGGCCATTGCCTTTGAGGCGTGCTGCGATTTTTGACGCGTCCCACGCATAGGGAAACAAAAACTCGACAGCCTTGAATCCGTCCGTTGCTGCTGCTTCAAAGCGGTCGAGGAAAGGTATGTCCGGGTACATCATGGAGAGGTTGGCGGCGAATTTTGGCATGGCGGTTTGGTGCGTTGAAATTGAAAGGGCTGTGTGAAAACGTGGCCTGAAAAACTGGCTGACAGACCGGCTCACCAGCGTGCGCCAAACACCGTGCGCAACTCGCTGATCTGGCCTTCATCCAGTGCCTGCGGCTTGGGCTGGCTGATGTGCCACAGGCGCGCGGTCTCTTCCAGCTCTTCAAGGGTGGCCATGGCAGCGGCCGGTGTGTCGTGCCATACATTGGGGCCCAGGCGCGCCAGCATGACGGCGCGGATGGGCGTGCCTTGCTGGCCATAGCGGGTGATGGTCTGTGCCACCAGGTCGGCAGCGTCAGGGTCGCCGGGGCGGTGGTAATCAACCAGTGGCACATGGCCGACCTTCATCACGAAATAGGGCGTGAGGGGTGGCAGCAACTCGCTGCCACCTGGCAGCAGGCTCAACGCCACGCAGTGCGTGCTGTGGGTGTGGATCACGCACCGGGTTTGATGGTCGAACTGCCTGCTAGCCCTCATGATGGCTACATGAATTGCTATTGTTTTGCTTGCAACGTCGCCGCTGGTCTGGTGCGCGTCAGAGTCCAGCCTGGCCAGCCGGGCAGGGTCCAGCAAACCCAGGCAGGCGTCGGCCGGGGTGATCAGGTAACCGCCTCCGCCATCGGCGTCATCCAGCAGCACGCTGATGTTGCCGGCCGTGGCATGCACGTAACCGCGCTCAAACAGGCTTTTGCCGATGCGGCAGATTTCATCGCGTGCTTGGTGTTCTTTCATGGCGGGCTCACGGCAGGTTCATTGCGCAAGTCATTGCAGCAAAATCAGGGCAACAGGGCCAACGCCTTGCTGAAAAAGTCGTCGGTGCCAAAGTTGCCGGATTTCAGTGCCAGATGCAGGTCTGCCCCAGACGCGGATTTTGCGTAACACCACGGCACGCCAGGATCGATTTGCGGGCCAATTTGCATCTGCGCAACACTGAGCGCCTGCACGCACGCCCCCGATGTTTCGCCGCCCGCCACGATCAGCTGCCGCACCCCCAGCGCAACCAGGCCGCGCGCCACCGCCGCCAGCGTGCGCTCCACCATCGCACCTGCATCGTCAACGCCAAGCGTTGCCTGCACCGATTTGACGGCGGCGGGGTCTGCGGTTGAATACACCAGCAACGGTCCGTTTTTCAGCAAGGGTGCGGCCCAGGCCAGCGCCTTGGCGCTTGCATCAATGCCCTTGGCCACGTCCTGGAAGATTTGCAGCGGGTCCAGCGCCAGTGCCGGGTGCCCGCGTGCTATGAAATCCGCCACCTGCCGGTTGGTGGCCGTGGCGCAACTGCCAGACACCACAGCCTGCCAGCCATCACGCGGGGGCAGGTGGCTGGCGCCGGCAGAGGGTGCGATGCCAAAGTTCTGTGGCAGGCCAATCGCCACCCCGGAGCCTGCGGTGACCAGCGGCATGTCCTTCAATGCCAGGCCCAGGCGCATCAGGTCGTCGTTGGAGACGGCATCGACAATGGCGACACCCACGCCCTGCGCCTTCAGCTCGACAATGCGCGCTGCGATTGCGGGTGCGCCCCGCGCCACCACGCCATGGTCAATCAGCCCCACCTTGCGCCGCGTCTGCGCCTGCAACACCCGCACCAGATTGGCATCCGCCATCGGTGTGAGCGGGTGGTCTTGCATGCCGCTCTCGTTCAGGAGCACATCGCCCACAAACAGGTAACCCTTGAACACGGTGCGCTTGTTGTCCGGGAACGCCGGGGTGGCAATGGTGAACTCTGTGCCCAGCGCATCCATCAGGGCCTCCAGCGCCGGGCCAATGTTGCCCTGAGCCGTGCTGTCAAAAGTAGAGCAGTATTTGAAGTAGATTTGCCGCGCGCCCTGGGCCTTGAGCCATGACAGGGCTTGCAGCGACTGCGTTACCGCGTCCTGTGGCGGCACGGTGCGGGACTTCAGCGCAATCACCACGGCATCCACATCCGACTGCAGAGCCTGGGCGGGCACGCCTATCGTCTGCACCACGCGCATGCCTGCGCGCACCAGGTTGTTGGCCAGGTCCGTCGCGCCCGTGAAGTCGTCTGCGATACACCCCAGAACAATGCTGCTCATGGCTTCTTCGGCAACTCAATGCCCGGAAATATCTTGATCACGGCGCTGTCGTCTTCCTTGGCAAAGCCCGCAGTAGCTGTTGCCCGCGCTGTGGGTGATGACCTTGTACAGCGCGTTTGCATCCAGGCCCTCGCGCAGACCGAGCGCCATCGCCTCGGCGGCGGGTGAAGCCTGATTTGCGAAGCGAGTGCGCCATGCCTGCGCCCATGGCTTCCAGGCCGATGAGGCCAACTGTTGTTGTCATATTGATGGACCCTGTTGCAGTTTGATAAGGCCAAACGCCCTGTCAACTTTACCGCAGGACAGGAGCGCGGGAAGGTGTAGGGGAGACCCTCTAGCGCCCGGTTCCTTCCAGCCGATAGAATTGTGGGTCATCGGGACAAAGATCCGGCCAGCCTTCAGGACGTCATATGGAACCCAACACAACCATTCCCTCAATACTGAGCCTGACGGACACGTCGGAGCCCAGTGAAAAACCCTCGGGCACGAGCCCCATCATGAAATTTGCGTTTTGGGGTTTGCTGGCTGCGCTTGCAATACTTCTGTTCAGGTTTGTGAAACGCTGACAGCTACGACGCCAATCACGGACGTGGCTAAAAACGACCGATAGCGTTGCGCTGAATAGGGGTTGACGAGCCTGACCCCGGCACTGGCTCCACAGTTAGGGCTGCTTGGTTCCCCACCTGACCCGGTTGGCCGCTTCACCATGCGGGAAGGCCCGTCAATCGATATTGTAGGCGACGCCAACCAACTGAGTTCGGCTCGTGCAACCGCCTTCCCCAAAAAAATCTACGCACGCCTTTATCCAGTCTGATCCTGCGCGTGGCCTGTGCGTGGCCTGTGTGCGCTGTCGCACAGACGCTGTGCCTGCCTTGCGCTAGCCTGTGGTTTTTATAACTGGAGGCGTTATGGATCAGCCAAACAAAATCATTGACCAAGACGGCCACGCATTGATGAAGGATTTCGGTGCGTTTTACCCAACCGGCCACCTGGTCGTGGCGTTCAACAAGGCGAGTGACGCAAACCAGGTGTTGCAATCGTTGCGCGGGCTGGGGACTGCGTTTGCCGACAGTCTCCATGTTTCTGCTCATGAGATGGAACGGATGGCCGAGCACAATCTGGCCGAGGCGGGCGTGATTGCCAGCATGGGCACCAGCTTGACCACTGTGCAGGCGTTTCTGGACCTTGCCAGACAGGGCGCATCGTTCCTCATCCTCCCCACGCCGGACGACGCCACTACCCAGCAGGCCATGGACGCGGTCCACCGCGTGCCGTTCATGCATGCCCAGCGCTACCACGCGCTTGCGATTGAAGACATGAATTGAGTGCGACGGCAGTTTTGCAGGCGTGAGGGCAATACCCTACCCCGTAGAATCTGCGCATGTCCTACCTCGTCCTAGCGCGCAAATACCGCCCCCGGAATTTTTCCGAAATGGTCGGGCAGTCGCATGTGGTGCGGGCCCTGGGCAATGCGCTGGATTCGCAGCGGCTGCACCATGCCTACCTGTTCACCGGCACGCGTGGCGTTGGCAAGACCACGGTGTCGCGCATTCTGGCCAAGTCGCTCAATTGCCAGGGCGTGGATGGCCATGGCGGCATCACGTCAACGCCGTGCGGTGTGTGCCAGGCCTGCACCGACATTGATTCGGGCCGGTTTGTAGACTACACCGAACTCGATGCCGCCTCCAACCGGGGCATTGACGACGTGCAGACCCTGCTGGAGCAGGCGGTCTACAAGCCGGTGCAGGGCCGCTTCAAGGTGTTCATGATCGACGAGGTGCACATGCTCACCGGCCCGGCCTTCAACGCGATGTTGAAGACGCTGGAAGAGCCGCCCGAGTATTTGAAATTTGTGCTGGCCACCACGGATCCGCAGAAGGTGCCGGTCACGGTGCTGTCGCGCTGCCTGCAGTTCAACCTGCGCCCGATGGCGCCAGAGACCATCCGCGAGCACCTCACGCATGTGCTGCAAATCGAAGGCGTTGCGTCTGATCTGCCCGCGCTGCGTCTGCTGGCTCGCGCCGCGCGTGGCTCCATGCGCGATGCGCTGTCGCTAACTGACCAGGCCATCGCCTTTGGCAACGGCCAGCTTGAAGAAGCCAGCGTGCGCCAGATGCTGGGCAGCGT
>JANYJD010000079.1 GCA_025358555.1 Rhodoferax sp. | reverse complement strand
TCCCACTCGAAGACAAACTCTTTGGCGCTTTTAGACTTCGCAGCAGTAGCCATAAGGTCCCTTGGATTTGTGTGTTTTATTCACGGGGTTAGTACACGCATCTCTCGTTGCGTCATTCATTGGTTACAGCCAGCACTTCTTCAAGCGACGTCAACCCCAGCTTGACCTTGTGCAATCCAGATTCACGCAGCGACCGCACCCCCTCGATCCTGGCCTGGTCTGCAATGTCAAGAGAGCTGCCATCGCGCAAAATGATGCGCTGAATGTCCTCCGTGATCGGCATCACCTGGTAGATGCCCAAGCGCCCTTTATACCCGTTGTTGCAGGCTGAGCAGCCCACAGGCCGGTAACTCACCCAAGACCCGTCAAGGTCGGCCGCTGAGTAGCCGGCGTCTAGCAGCGCCTTTGTCGGCACGTCCGCCGGTGCCTTGCAGACAGTGCACAGCCGGCGCGCCAGCCGCTGCGCGGTGATGAGAATCACGCTGGAGGCAATGTTGAACGGCGCAATGCCCATGTTGCGCAGCCGCGTGAGCGTGGTTGGCGCGTCGTTGGTGTGCAGGGTCGAGAGGACCAGGTGGCCGGTTTGGGCCGCCTTGATGGAAATGTCTGCGGTTTCAAGGTCGCGGATCTCGCCCACCATGATGATGTCAGGGTCCTGGCGCATGAAGGAGCGCAGTGCCGTGGCAAAGGTCAGGCCCGCCCGCTCGTTCACGTTGACCTGGTTCACGCCTGGCAAGTTGATCTCTGACGGGTCTTCTGCGGTCGCGATGTTGACGCCTGGCTTGTTGAGCATGTTCAGGCAGGTGTACAGCGATATCGTCTTGCCCGAGCCGGTGGGGCCGGTGACCAGAATCATGCCGTAGGGTCGCTTGATGGCTTTCATCAAACGCTCTTTTTCTTCCGTCTCATAACCCAGCGAATCAATGCCCAGCCTGGCAGTGCCGGGGTCCAGAATCCGGATCACGATTTTTTCACCAAAGAGCGTAGGCAATGTGCTTACCCGGAAATCGATGACCCGGTCGGGCCCGATTTTCAGCTTCATGCGCCCATCCTGCGGCACCCGCTTTTCTGAGATGTCCATTTTGGAGATCACCTTGATGCGGGACGCCAGCTTGTCCTTGATGGCCACAGGCGGTGAAGCAATTTCGCGCAGCTCGCCATCGATCCGGAACCTGACGCGGTAGGTGTGCTCGTAAGGCTCAAAGTGCAGGTCAGAGGCGCGCATGCTGAATGCATCCAGCAGCATTTTGTGCAAAAACTTGACGACTGGCGCATCTTCAACCTCGGCCACGCTGTTGTCGGCGCTGTCGGAGATGGCTTCAGCCAGGGACTCATCAAAATCGAAGTCGCTTCCAATGAGGAAATCCATCGCCTCAGCGGCGCTGGTGGACGCGATTTCGACGAGTTTCAGCAGCTTGTCGTACTCAGCAATGACCCAGTCAACGCCCAATTGGGTGGCAAACTTGATTTTTTCCGCAGCGTCCTGGTCGGACGGGTCCGCCGTGGCGACGATCAGCCGGTTGTTGCGTTTGCTGAGAACGACAATTCGGTAAGCGCTACAGATTTTGGTGTCCAGCAGACCTTTGGGCAGCCGGTTGGCGTCTATGGCATCCAGATCCACCAAGGGGGCCGCAAACGCTGACGACATGGTGTGGGCCAAGTCTGACGGGGAGACAACTCCCGAACCCGTGAGTTCGGCAATGAAGCTGGTCCGGCTGGTGGATGCCTTGCGGTAAATGTCCTCGGCAGATTTTTGCCCCAGCTTGCCGGCCAGAATCAGCGCGCGGCCCAACCCCGGAAGGGCAATGGTGGGGGATTCTCGGAAAGCGGATTCGACTGCGGCCATGGACCGAAAATGTACTACGTCAGAAGGTAATTACCTAATCATCGCCGATTGAGGTCGCGAAGTAAATCGCAAGCGTAAAACATTCAACTTATGGGGTGCCATGTGAATTAAAACCGACAGTCCTAGCCGCCCTCTGGTGGGGCTATGCCCTGACGCCTGGCTTTAAACCTGGTTAGACATTGAACGACTGCGAGAGGCTGGGCAGGCATTGCATGCCCGGGTGGTGCCGGAGAGATGAATCGAACACCCGACCTTCTCATTACGAATGAGCTGCTCTACCAACTGAGCTACACCGGCATCAGCCCTCGATTATAGCGCGGCCGCGGAACCGGCTTCGCCGGGCCGCTGGCAGCGCGCCCCTGGGGGGAGGCGGCCAAAGGCCGCTTCGGGGGGAGCTAATTCAGCGCGCGGCTGACTACTTCTCGCACGTCGTTGCTCAAATCCGGCTTGGCGGCCACTCTGGCGATCGCCTCGCGCGCGGCGCTGCGGTAGGGCTCGGCGAGGCGGCTCCAGCGGTCCAGCGCGCGGGCCAGCCGGGCGGCGACCTGCGGGTTGATGCCGTCCAGCTCAATCACGCGGTCCCCCCAGAACACATAGCCTGCCGAGTCTGTGCGGTGAAAGGCGCCGGGGTTGGCGTTACAGTAGCTGAAGATGACGCTGCGTGCCCGGTTCGGGTTGCGCAGGTTGAAGTCAGCATGCGCCATAAGCCGGCGCACGGCAGGCAGCACGTCGCCGTTGCGGTCGCAGGCGCCAGCTTGCAGGGCAAACCATTTGTCCAGCACCAGCGCATCATCCTTGAACAGGGCGTGGAAGCGGGCGAGGGCTGGACTGGCCAGCGCGTTGCCGCTGCCAACGAGCGCGCTGAGGGAATTCAGGCGGTCGGTCATGTTGCCGGCATCCTTGAAGCGCTGGTAAGCCCGGCCGGGCCAGACCGGGTCACCGGTCTGTCTTGCGGCAAGGCAAAGGTAGCTCAGGGCCATGCCTGCCAGTGCGCGTCGGCCAGAGGAGACCGGGTCGGGCACATATGCGCCGTTGTCCTGATGCACGTCAAATGCCCATTGCCAGTCGGCCGCCAGCGCGTGGGCCAGTTGCTCGCGCATGGCCTCGCGCACCGCGTGGATGCGTTGCGGATCGACCGTGCCAAGCTGCTCTGCCATGTAGGTTTCAGAGGGCAGGGTAAGCACCAGTTCCTTGAATGCCGCGTCCAGCAGGGGATTGCGGAGAACCTGCCGCAAGCCTGCAATACAAGCATCATTTAGGGGCGTAGCCCTTGTCAAGTCTGCATTGTTAGATATTAAAATAATAGCACCCCGAAGCATCAGGCGCTGGCCTGCTTCCCACCGGTTGAACGGGTCGGAGTCAGACCCGAGCAAGGTCAGCAGCTGTGCATCGCTGTAGTCGAAAGCCAGCACCACAGGCGCCGAGAAGCCGCGCAGGATTGACGGCACCGGCGCCGCCTCGACGTTGACAAAGGTCCATGTCTCACTCGGCTGGGTCAGCACTAACACACGGGAGTGTCCAGCGGGCACGGCTTCATCGGCAAGTTGCAGCGGCAAATCGGAACCATTGGCGCCCACGAGACCCACGCCCACGGGAATGACAAACGGCTCCTTGACGCTCTGGCCGGGCGTGGGCGCGCAGGTTTGCGAGAGCGTGAGAGTGTAGGTTTTGCCAGCCGTGTCGTAGCTGCCGCTCGCCAGCACTCGGGGCGTGCCAGCCTGGCTGTACCAGCGCTTGAACTGCGGCAATAACCGGGCCAGATCGGATTGCGGGTTGGCATCGGCAATGGCCTGGGCAAACTCGTCGCAGGTGACGGCGTGGCCGTCATGGCGGGTGAAGTACAAGGTCATGCCTTTGGCAAAGCCGTTCCTTCCCAAAGGATCGGACGCGCCTTCGGTCGCGAGCGTCTGCATCATCCGCACCACCTCGGCGCCTTTTTCATAGATGGTGACGGTGTAGAAGTTGTTGATCTCGATGTAACTGTCGGGCCGCACCGGGTGCGCCATGGGGCCCGCGTCTTCGGGGAACTGGGCGGTGCGCAGCACACGCACGTCTTCAATGCGCTTGACGGCGCGGGCTGAAGCCTCACCGCATAAATCCTGGCTGAATTCCTGGTCGCGGAAAACCGTCAACCCTTCTTTGAGGCTCAGCTGGAACCAGTCGCGGCAGGTGATGCGGTTGCCGGTCCAGTTGTGGAAATACTCATGGCCGACCACGCTCTCAATATTGGAGAAGTCAACGTCCGTGGCGGTGGCCGGGCTGGCCAGCACAAACTTGGTGTTGAAGATGTTGAGGCCCTTGTTTTCCATCGCACCCATGTTGAAGTCGCTGGTGGCGACGATCATGAAGCGCTCCAGGTCCAGGCCCAGGCCAAAGCGCGCTTCGTCCCAGGCCACACTGGCCATCAGCGAATTCATGGCGTGCCCGGTTTTGTCAAGGTCGCCCGCGCGCACGTACACCTGCAGCAGATGGTCTTTGCCCGCACGCGAGGTGATGCGCTGCTCGCGCGCCACAAACTGCCCGGCCACCAGCGCAAACAGGTAGGACGGTTTTTTGTGCGGGTCCACCCATTTGGCAAAGTGGCGCCCTTCGTTGCCCGGGCCTTCCAGCGGGCCATGCGCCACCAGATTGCCGTTGCTCAGCAGCACCGGGTATTTTGCCTTGTCAGCCCGCAAGGTCACGCTGTAGCTGGCCATCACGTCGGGGCGGTCCAGGAAGTAGGTGATGCGGCGAAAGCCTTCGGCCTCGCACTGGGTGAAGAAGGCGTCGTTGCTGACAAAAAGACCCGTCAATTTTGTATTTTTGACGGGCATGCAAGTGGTGAAAATCTCCAGCTCAAACGGCGCGTCGCCGTCTGGCAGGTTTTCCAGCACCAGCCGCGAGCCTTCCATCTTGAACGACGTGCCTTGGCCATTCACGAGCACTCTTGCCAGGTTCAGGTCTTCGCCGTCAAGCTTCAAGGGCTGTGCTGCAACGCCGGCATTGCGGCGCAGCGTCATCTTGTTGAGCACGCGGGTTTTGGCCGGATCCAGGTCAAACGTCAGGTCTACCGTATCAATCAGGTACGCGGGCGGCGCATAGTCTTCGCGGCGAACCAGCGTGACGCCCGGCCCTTCATCATTCAATAGCAACATGCAGTTTCTCCAGAAAATTCGAGTTCAGTAGTTCGTTGTAGTCGCGCACATGGGCCAGCACGTGCGGCCCGCCCAATTCTGCCGCGCTGTGGCTGGTGCAAATGGCCACAGCCCGCATGCCGGCGCGGCGCGCTGCTTCAATGCCAAAGGGCGCATCTTCAAAGACAATGCAGGCTGTAGCCGCCGTCCTCATTCGCTTAGATGCTTCTAAAAAAATAGCTGGCTCGGGCTTGCCCGGCAAACCTTCGTCGCCGCCCACGATTGTGTGAGGCATGACGCGCATTTTGAGGTGCGACATGGCGAACGCGATATTGTGCTTGTCGCCCGCCGTGCCAACGCCGATTTTCAGGCCCCTTGCAGCGGCTTGCTCAGAAAAAGCCCTGAAACCCGCTACTTCAGTGAACACGGGCGCAAAAAGCGCGCGGTAAATTGTTTCTTTCTCGAGAATCAGGTCCAGCGCTTCTGCCGCGGGCACCTCACGCTGGAACAGCTCACGCATGCACTCCGTCCCGGTGCGCCCTGTGGTGCGGCGCATGAGGTCATCCACGTCAATGTTGACTGCGTGCCGACGGCAGAACTCGAGCCAACTCTGCGCGTGGTACGGCATGGAGTCGATTATGGTGCCGTCCATGTCGAAGATGAACGCTCCCACGCTCCCCGATTCGCGTGGTTCGCTGGACAGGCCGATGCCAGAGGCAACGGCTCTTCGTGCTGTCCCATCCCGCGCAGGCGGGATGGGAGCCGCAGCACTCGGCCCCAAGGGGGCTAATTTCTGTAGGGGCGGCCCGTCGGGAAATAGGGCTTGGGTGGAGTCTGTCATTCTGCCTGCCAGTCGAATCACGTCGGCCAGGTTGCCAAACCCGCTTCCGTGGCGGCCCGGCTGAGCTGCTGGTCGGCGGTCATGAAGACGTCCACCTGCTGCGCCATGGCAGAGGCCAGGTGGATTGCATCCAGCGTGGCGAGGGGTTGGGCCAGTCTGCGCATGAGATTCAGTGCCTGCTGCAGCAATTCCCGGTTCAGTGTGACCAGTTCGAAATGACCAGACAGCAGATCGGTGTCCACCTGAATCTGCAGTTTGTCCAAATCTGTACGCGGGAACCGCCCTTCACGGCACTTTCGCCCAAAAGCCGAGGCCAATTCCAGCCGGACAAGTTCGCCGGCAACCAGGTCCGGCTGTGCGGTCACAAGAAAGTTGTCAAGCGCATCTGAGCCGGGCTCGCAGACATAGCGTGTGACCAGCACACTGGTGTCAATGTACGCCTTCATTTCGACTCGTCTGCCCGACTCACCGCAGGTCGCGCTCGGCACGGATCATGGCGGTGGAATCTGGCTGCAATGCGCCCGCGCCAATTTGGTCCCTGAACCATTTCATCGACTCAAACTTTGTCGCCTTTTGAATCGGCAAAATCCGCGCCACCGGCTCGCCATTGGACACCAGCACCAGTTCGTGCTCACGCTCCAGCGTTTCGCGCAGGTGCGGGATGGTCGTGCGCAGCTGTCGGACGTTGATGGTTTGCATGGCGTGTCACCCATAAAATAAATGTGTCACAAGTATACGCCAGAGGCCATCAAACCCCCTGCTTGAGCGAAGCCTCAATGAATACATCCAGGTCGCCATCCAGCACCTTCTGCGTGGCGGACACCTCGACATTGGTGCGCAAATCCTTAATGCGGCTGTTGTCCAGCACATAAGAGCGAATCTGGTGGCCCCAGCCGACGTCGGTTTTGGTGTCTTCGAGCTTTTGCTGGGCTTCCTGCTGCTTGCGCATCTCGAAGTCGTACAGGCGGCTGCGCAGGCGCTTCCAGGCAACGTCACGGTTGCTGTGCTGGCTGCGCCCATCCTGGCACTGCACCACGATGCCGGTGGGCAAGTGGGTCAGGCGCACGGCTGAGTCGGTCTTGTTGATGTGTTGGCCGCCCGCGCCGCTGGCGCGGAAGGTGTCGGTGCGCACATCGGCGGGGTTGATGTCGATGACAATGGAATCGTCGATCTCGGGGTAGACAAACACGCTGGCAAAGCTGGTGTGGCGGCCACCGGATGAATCAAATGGCGACTTGCGCACCAGCCGGTGTACACCGGTCTCGGTGCGTAGCAGGCCAAACGCGTATTCGCCCTCGACCTTGATAGTGGCGCCCTTGATGCCCGCCGTATCCCCGGCAGACTCGTCTTCAATCGTCGCCTTGAAGCCCTTGCGCTCGGCGTATTTGAGGTACTGGCGCAGCAGCATGCTGGCCCAGTCACAGGCTTCGGTACCGCCCGCGCCGGCCTGGATGTCCAGAAACGCGTTCAGCGGGTCGGCCGGGTTGTTGAACATGCGCCGGAATTCAAGCTGCTCGATGGTGGCCGCGAGCTTGGCGGTGTCGCCCTCAATCGTCGCCAGGCCGGCTTCGTCGCCGTCGGCCTTGGACATGTCATACAGCTCGGTGTTGTCGGCCAGCTCGCTGGTCAGCGTGTCGAGCGTACTGACCACGCCGTCCAGCGTTTTTTTCTCGCGGCCCAGCTCCTGCGCTTTTTTGCTGTCGTTCCAGACCGTTGGGTCTTCCAGTGAGGCGTTGACGGTCCTCAGGCGTTCAGCTTTGGCAGGGTAGTCAAAGATACCCCCGTAACTCTTGCGTACGCGCGCTCAAGTCGGTGAGTTGGGTGCCAATCTGGTTGATGCGTTCGATGTCCATGGGGAGTGTCCTGATAATGCCGCTGGGTGCGGGTAGATGCCGTTTGATGCCGTTGGATGCCGTTGGATGCCGTTATAGGGATCGACCGGGGAAGCCAACCCCGTATTTTCTCACGCCGGGCGTTGCGCTCGGCCTGCGCGATGCACCTATGACGTCAATTGGCGTCCACTGCCATCAAGCGACGAAATTTTCGATCAATCGCGCCAGTTCCTCAGGCTGGTCATGGTGCAGCATGTGCCCGGCATCCATGATGCGGGCGCGCGTGAGGTTGGGCACTGTCTTGATCCGCTCGTCAAAATCGGCTTGCGTGAACTTGCCGCCGTGCCATTTGTCGAGCGAGTTTTCTTCGGCATCCACAAACAGGGTGGGCGCGGTGTTGGTGGCATACAGTGCCAGCACTTCGTCAACGCGTGAAACCATCGCCCCCGTGATGCGGTGCGCGGGATCACCCAGAATCTCCCACTGGCCAGAAGCGTTTTCCACCGCCCAGTGGGGCGCCAGCCAGGCGGCGCGGCCCCGGCTGGCCTCATCACGGGCCAGACGCGGGTTGGTCTTCATCAGGCGCTGGGCCACGCCCTGGGCGCTGTCGTAAGGCTTGAGCCGGATTTCGCCCTTTTGCAACGCCTTGAGCTCGTCCATCCACGTCGCGTACCGTTTAGGTGCGCTCGTGGCACGTGTCGGTGGCACACCATAGCCTTCAAGGTTGACTAGGCGGCGGATGCGCTGCGGGCGAACCCCGGCGTACATCATCACCACGTTGCCGCCCATGCTGTGGCCCGCCAGATCAACGGGCTGGTCGGGCGAATAATGGTCGAGCAAGAAATCCAGATCGGCCATGTAATCGGCGAACCAGTAGTTGTCCACCGGCGCAGCCGTCGTCAGGCCGTAGCCGCGCCAGTCGGGCGCGATGATCAGGCGCTTGGCAAAGAAGGCGTCGGACAGAGAATCCACCAGAAACTGGTAGCTTGCGGCCACGTCCATCCAGCCGTGCACCAGCACCAGGGGCGGCACATCGGGATTGGGCTGGCCCCACACCCGCACGTGGTAGTTGACGTTGCGGATAGGGACAAACTCGCTGCGGCAAATTCGTTTGACTTGGTACATTCAGGGCCCATAGGTACACACACCATGCATCATACGAAAGACCTGCCTTGAAAGTCAGTCAACACAGAGACAAGCCCGCAGGGCGCACCACGGGTGTGGCCAGCGACCAGTACGCCCAAATGCACGGCCGCTTTGAGTGGCAGGTGCCAAAGCAGTTCAACATCGCGCAGGCCTGCTGCGGGCAGTGGGCGAATTTGCCAAACGCTACACAAATAGTAGCTGTATGTGCATACTACACAAGGGCTACAGGCATAAAATACCCCCAAAAGAGGCCAATAAGCGGTTTCGCGGCGCACTTGGCGTCTTTTTCGTACGCGCAGCTTCAGCGCCAGGCCAACCGGCTCTCCAATGTGCTCAAGGCCCATGGCGTGAAGCGTGGCGACCGCGTGGCCATCGTCATGCCGCAGCGCTTTGAGACAGCGGTGGCGTACATCGCGGTGCTGCAAATGGGTGCAGTGGCCATGCCGCTGTCGATGCTGTTTGGGCCGGAAGCATTGGAGTACCGCCTCAACGACAGCGAAGCGGTGCTGGCGATTTGCGATGCAGGTGCTGCGGCCAGCGTGCGGTCGGTGCGCGCGCAATGCCCAAATTTGCGGGTGGCGATTGAAGTGGAGGCGGTGGAGGCGGTGGAGGCGGTGGATGCGGTGGAGGCGCAACCCGCGCACCCGCACGCTAACCTGGCGACGGTGTCATACGCTCATTCGCTTAGCCAGGCACCAGACCGCTTCAAGATGGTCAACACCCTGGCCGATGACCCCGCAATCCTCATCTACACCAGCGGCACCACCGGCCAGCCCAAAGGCGCGCTCTTGGCGCACCGGGCGCTGATTGGCAACCTGACAGGCTTTGTCTGCAGCCAGAACTGGTTTGGGTTTGACGGCAAAACCAATGCGTCGTCAGAGGCGGTGTTCTGGAGCCCGGCTGACTGGGCCTGGACCGGCGGGCTGATGGACGCGCTGCTGCCCACGCTGTATTTTGGCCGCCCCATCGTCGCCTTCAATGGCCGCTTCAGCCCGCAAACCGCGCTGGAACTGATGCAGGATTGCGGCGTCACCCATACCTTTATTTTTCCCACGGCGCTAAAGGCGATGATGAAGGCCTATCCGGGTCGCGCGGGGGCAACCGTGCGCCAGCAATTCCAACTCAAGCTCCAAGCCATCATGAGCGCGGGCGAGGCGGTGGGGGACGCGGTATTTGGCTATTGCGAACAGCAGCTTGGAATCAAACCGAACGAAATGTTCGGCCAGACAGAAATCAATTACATCGTAGGCAACTTTGACAAATACTGGCCCTCCAAACCCGGCAGCATGGGCAAGGCCTACCCCGGCCACCGCGTGCAGGTGATTGACGAGGACGGCAATGAATGCCCCGTGGGCACGCCGGGTGATGTGGCGGTGCACCGCTTTGACGTGCATGGCCACCCCGATCCTGTGTTCTTTCTGGGCTACTGGAAAAACAGCGCCGCCACCCAGGCCAAATACTGCGGCAAAAACGGCCCGGATGACTGGTGCCGCACGGGCGATCTGGCCACGCGCGATGCCGATGGCTACCTGTGGTACCAGGGCCGCAGTGACGATGTGTTCAAGGCAGCGGGCTACCGCATTGGGCCGGGCGAAGTGGAGAACTGCCTGGTCAAGCACCCGGCCGTGGCCAACGCGGCGGACGTGCCCAAGCCCGACGCGGCGCGTGGGGCCGTGGTCAAGGCCTATGTGGTGCTTGCTCCTGATTTTGTAACTGCCCGTGCATGCTACACAAGGGCTACAACCCTATTTGATGCCGATTTGATTGCAGAATTGCAAGCCCACGTCAAAGGCAAGCTCGCGCCCTATGAATACCCCAAAGAAATCGAATTTGTAGACGAGTTGCCCATGACCACCACCGGCAAGGTGCAGCGCCGCGTGCTGCGCTTGCAGGAAGAGGCGCGGGCCGCGTTGGCGGCGCGACCCGCCCGATGAGGCAGCCAGTAACGGTGTCGAATTACCTTCAGGTTTTGCACACTTGCACCGCGTGCTCGTGGTGCGTTTACCGTTGCCCGGTGAGCCACTGCATTTCAACTGAGTCTGGGCTGGCCAAAATTGACTTCAACACCTGCATTGAATGCGGCCTGTGCGTCTATGTGTGCCCCGTCAACGCCATCGTGGCGCAGCGCCCGGGTCATCCCAGAGCAAGGCCTGTTGAAGCAACTGATGGCGCTTGAGAAGTTTGACGTGGTGGTGGTGGGCGCAGGCATTGGCGGGCTAATTGCGGCGTGCCAGCTCGCGCAGGCGGGCAAGCGCGTGGTGGTGCTGGAGCAGCTCGGGTTTGCAGGCGGGCGCTTCACCGCCATTCGCCAGCAGGGCACCGAGCTTGCCACTGGCGCTTTTCACACCTTTCCGCACGGCAATAGGGGCCCGATGGCCGATGCGCTGCGGCGCTGCGGTGCTGCGGTCACTGTGCCCACGCCAAAACACTTTGGCTCCTTTCACGTGCGGGGTGAAGAGGTGGTGGCCCGCACCTTTTGGCAGGCATTTGGGGTGTTTGCCTCGCGCACCGAGCGTGCGCGCCTGGTCTGGACGGTGCTCAAAGCCAAGTTCACCAAGCAGTCCGACCTGTCGTTTGGCCATTGGCTGGTGCTGCAAGGGCTGTCACCCACCGGCGTGGCGCTGTTTCACCGGTTTGCCCAGTTTGCACTGTCAGCCAGCGTGTTTGACGTGCCCTATGCAGAAGGCCGCAAGGTGATCCGCCGCGTCGTCGATCACGGTCTGCCCGGCATCCCGATGGGTGGCGCGCGTGAGGTGTCGCGCCAGCTTGTGCTGGCCTGCGTGCGCCATGGCGTGGAGATTCGGCGCTGGAGTGCGGTGGAATCGTTTTACTTCAGCGGTCCGGATAGGAATGGCGACGATGGCGACGATGTCGTCAAAGGTACAGGCACCCGCACCGGCAAGGCAGGGCAGGTTGCGGGCGTTCAGGTGGTCGACCGCCGTACGGGTGGGCGCTATGCCGTAGATGCAGCCATTGTCGTGAGCAACGCGGGCGCTCGGGCCACGCGGCAGCTGATAGAGCCATCGCAAAAAATCAATGCCAACCAGCCCAAGACGGCGGCACAAGAAAAGCCAGAGCCACCCGCAGCGACCGGCCTCAAAATCACCGTGCTCAGTCCGCACAGCCTGATTGCCCACGATTCCATCCTGTTCTGCCTGGACACCCAGCGCGTTGCGGGCATCATCCAGGCCACCAACGTGGACCCGAGCCTGGCGCCGCCTGGGCAGCATTTGTTGATCAGCCACCAGACCTTGCCGACCCGTGCCGACTGGCGCGCCGAATACGCGCTTGGGCTGCAAGACTGGCGACATTTGTTTGGCGACAGGTTCGATGCCTGCACCGTGCTGGGCTGCGCCAATTTCAACCAGGACTGGCCCGTAAATTGGGCGGTGCAAGGGCTGGACGAGCGTACCCAGGCCTTTGCCACGAGCGGCCTATGGATGGTCGGCGATGGCTTCAAGCCCGCTGGCTACATGATGGTGGAAGGTGTTGCCAAGAACGCGCTCGATGTGGTGGCTGCAATTCTGGGCCGCCCGGCGGGCTGATTAGTGGCGAAGATAAAAATGTTAAAACTATAGCTAACCAAGCACACTACACAAGGGCTACAGGCTTAAATGCTCGTCATTTTGTCGGTTTTTTCGCACTTTTTCATGAAACAGCAGCCGGCGGGGCAATAAATTTCGACATCTCGGGCCAGCGACTTCACGCGTGAGCTTCACGCCTTAAACTTCAAACTCCATCCTCACAGTGAATGAATCAGCACCATGAACAAAATCCAGCTCGGCACCAGCGACCTGCAAGTCACCCCCATCTGCCTGGGCACCATGACCTTTGGCGAGCAGGTGGATGAGGCCACGTCCCACGCCATTCTTGACCGCTCGCTTGAGCGCGGCGTCAACTTTCTGGACACGTCCGAGATGTATTCGGTGCCCACCCGCGCGCCCACCTATGGCGCAACCGAGACCATCATGGGCAACTGGTTTGCCAAGCGCCCCGGCGCGCGCCAAAAGCTGGTGCTTGCGACCAAGCTGGCCGGCCCGGCGCGCGGCATGGACTGGATACGCAATGGCCGCACCCAGGTCACCGCCAAAGACATCGTCGATTCATGCGAAGGCTCGCTCAAGCGCCTGCAGACGGATGTGATTGACCTGTACCAGATCCACTGGCCGGTGCGCCATGTGCCCGCGTTTGGCATGGTGTATTTCGACCCGGCCAAAGACGTGCCCGTGACCTCCATCCACGACCAGTTGCAAGCCCTGGCGGGCCTGGTCAAGGCGGGCAAGGTGCGCGCGATTGGCCTGTCAAATGAGACGCCCTACGGCGTGCATGAGTTTGTGCGCCTGGCCGAGCAGAACGGCCTGCCGCGTGTGGCCAGCGTGCAAAACGCCTACTGCCTGGTTAACCGCACGGTGGACAACGGGCTGGACGAGACGATGCACCGCCTGGGCGTGTCGCTGCTCGGATATTCGCCGCTGGGTTTTGGCCTGCTGACCGGCAAGTACGACAAATCCGGCACCACCGGCCCGCTGGCACCCGCAGAGGGCCGCATTGCCAAGTTCGAATCCGTCCGCAAGCAGCGCTGGGGCCGCCCCGAAGCCTTTACAGCGGCGCTGCGCTACAACGCACTGGCCCGTGAGCACAGCCTTACGCCCACGCAGATGGCGCTGGCCTTTTGCTACACCAAATGGCAAGTCGCCAGCACCATCATCGGCGTGACCAGTTTGGCCCAGCTGGACCAGGATGTGGACGCCTGGGGTACCACGTTGTCGCCTGAATTGCTGAAGCAAATCGACACCATTCGCTGGGAAAATCGCGATCCAGCGCTTTAACTGGCGTACATCCACCCGGATGGAAAACGTCGACACCGACGCTGTGGTGGGGCTACCGCGTCGGAAGGTTTGTGCATCCCTACCGACAAAAGGGGCTTGCATTAAGCAATGCGAATCATTATCATTGGCATCACTATTACTGTGAGGCTCTATGAAACGTCTTTTATCCGCTACTTTGCTTTCTTTGGCTGCGCTGAGCTCCGTTGCAGCTGAAGGTGAAATCACCCTGGTGATTGAGAACCACACTTTCTCGCCCAAAGAAGTCAAAGTACCGGCAGGCAAAAAAATTAAACTGTTGGTGGTTAACAAAGACGCCAGCCCTGCCGAGTTTGAAAGTAAACCCCTGAACCGCGAGAAACTCATTCCAGCCAAATCGACCGCGACGATATTGTTGGGCCCCCTGAAGCCTGGCCGCTATGCGTTTGTTGAGGAATACCACGAGACCCAGGCGGGTGCCCAGGGCACCATCGTCGTCGAATAATCACACAGGACCAAGCTCGACCATGTTTGCCGCTGCCATCATTGTGTTCCGGGAGTCCCTTGAGGCTGCTCTCATCATCAGCATTCTGGCCGCCGCTACGCTGGGCATTGCCGGGCGTGCGCGCTGGTTAGCCGGTGGCGTACTTGCGGGCCTTGCAGGTGCCGCGGTGCTGGCTGCCAGCATGGAGTTCATTTCGAACTTGGCCAGTGGCGTCGGCCAGGAAATTTTCAACGCTGCAGTGTTGACACTCGCCGTTGGCATGCTGGCTTGGCACAACATCTGGATGTCAGTGCACGGCCGCGAAATGGCTGCGCAAGCGCAAAACGCAGCGCGCGCGGTG
>JANYJD010000078.1 GCA_025358555.1 Rhodoferax sp. | reverse complement strand
GCCGAGGTGTTGCCCGGCGGCGAGCTCAAGCTGGCCGGCCTGGGCGTGGCGCCCAGCAACGGCATCAAGCGCGGCGTGGTCGTGAACATCGACGCCACGGTGCAAAGCATCCAGCAAGCCTTGCGCGAGGCCGAGCTGATGGCCGATTGCAAGATCACACGGGTCTACACCGGCATCACCGGCAGCCATATCCGCGGCATCAACTCCAGTGGCATGGTCGCGGTGAAAGACCGCGAGGTTACCGCGGCCGACGTGGCCCGGGTCGTGGAGACGGCCAAGGCCATCAACATCTCCACCGACCAGCGCTTGCTGCTGGTCGAGCCGCAAGAGTTCATCATCGACGGCCAGGATGTCAAAGAGCCCATTGGCATGAGCGGCATACGCCTGGAAGCCAAGGTCCACATCGTGACCGGTGCGCAAAGCGCGGCTGAGAACATCATCAAATGCGTGCGCCGCTGCGGCCTGGAAGTGGAGCAGTTGATGCTGAATCCGCTGGCCAGCAGCCTGTCGGTGTTGACCGAGGATGAGCGCGAACTGGGTGTCGCGCTGGTGGACATTGGCGCGGGCACGACCGACGTGGCCATCTTCACCAATGGCGCGATCCGTCACACGGCGGTGATCCCGATTGCCGGTGACCTGATCACCAGCGACATCGCGATGGCTTTGCGCACGCCCACCAAAGACGCCGAAGACATCAAGGTCGAAAGCGGCTGTGCCAAGCAGCTACTGGCCGACCCAGAAACCCAGGTTGAAGTGCCGGGCCTGGGCGACCGCGGCCCGCGCATGCTGAGCCGCCAGGCGCTGGCCGGTGTGATTGAGCCGCGCATTGAGGAGATCTTTGCGCTGGTGCACCAGGTGATGCGCGAGTCGGGCTATGAAGAAGTGCTGTCCAGCGGCATTGTGCTGACCGGCGGCAGCTGCGTCATGCCCGGTATGGTGGAGCTGGGCGAAGACATCTTCTTGAAACCGGTGCGCCGGGGCATTCCCAAATACCGGGGTGCCCTGTCGGACATGGTAGCCCAGCCGCGCGCCTCCACCGTCATGGGACTATTGGAAGAAGCCCGTCTGGCACGCCTGCGCGGCTTCAAGGTGGCGCAGAAAAATGGATCGATGAAAACCGCCTTTGGCCAGGTCAAGGACTGGTTTGTGGGCAACTTTTAAAGATATGACGCCCCCACGCTTGTCACTTCGTGTACTGCGCTGTACGGGCCGATGCCATAGGCAACGGCTCTTCGCGCTGTCCAAGCCTGCGCAGGCAGGCTTGGAGCCGCAACGCTCAGCCCCGGGGGGGCTGGCCCTGCTTGGGGCGGCCCTGCGCGACGGGCCATCAATGAAAAAAATCCTGATCAATAGCGCGGCCGACCCGCCCCACGTGGTGCGTGACCGATGGCGGTGCACTGGCCCGCCTTCATGGCCGAGACATGGCAGTAGACAAACAAAAAATCGAGACAACACATTCAGGCAACTGCAATTTAGGAGCATCACATGAGCATCGAAATGATTGAAGAAGAAGCGTTCAACCTGGGCACCCAGATCAAGGTGATTGGCGTGGGCGGCGGCGGCGGCAACGCGGTCCAGCACATGATTGACCGGGGCGTGCAGGGCGTGGAGTTCATCAGCGCCAACACCGACGCGCAGGCGCTGAGCCGCAGCGCCGCGCACAAAACCATCCAGCTCGGGCACACCGGCCTGGGCGCGGGCAGCAAGCCCGACAAGGGCCGCGACGCGGCCGAGCAGGCGATTGAAGACATCCGTGCGGCGATTGATGGCGCGCACATGCTGTTCATCACGGCCGGCATGGGTGGCGGCACTGGCACCGGCGCGGCCCCCGTAATCGCCCGCATCGCGCGCGAGATGGGCATCTTGACCGTGGGCGTGGTGACCAAGCCGTTTGAGTTTGAAGGTGGCCGCCGAATGACCAATGCCGACACCGGCCTGGCCGAGCTGGAAGCCAATGTTGATTCGCTGATCGTGGTGCTCAACGAGAAGCTGCTGGACGTGCTGGGTGACGACATCACGCAGGACGAGGCTTTCCAGCATGCCAATGACGTGCTGAAAAACGCGGTGGGCGGCATTGCCGAAATCATCAACGTGCCTGCGCACATGAACGTGGACTTTGAAGACGTGCGCACCGTGATGGGCGAGCCCGGCAAAGCCATGATGGGTACTGCCATGGCGGGCGGGCCGGACCGCGCGCGGATTGCGGCTGAGCAGGCCGTGGCCTGCCCGCTGCTGGAGGGCGTGGACCTGTCAGGCGCCAAGGGCGTGCTGGTGCTGATCACGGCCAGCAAGGGCTCGTTGAAATTGACCGAGTCCAAGCTCGCAATGAACACCATCCGTGCCTATGCCTCGGCCGATGCACATGTTATTTACGGCACGGCCTATGACGATACCTTGGGCGATGACATCCGCGTGACCGTCGTAGCTACCGGCCTGAGCCGCCAGGGCGTGCGCCGCACTGCGCCACCGCTGCAGGTGCTGCGCACGGGTACCGACAACGTGCCGTTTCATCTGCCCACGCTGAATTCAGTGGTCGGCGGGCCAGCGTCTGTGTCGTCACCGTCAGTGGGGCATACCCAGCCGGACTATGGCAGCATGGGTACACCAGCCGTATGGCGTGGCCGCACCTCGGCGGCAGCCAAGGTGGATGCGCTGTCAAGCGGTGGGATGGATGATTACGAGATCCCTGCATTCCTCAGAAAGCAGGCAGACTGAGCATGCCTCGGTAAAATCGGCTCGTGATCAAACAAAGAACCCTCAAGTCCCTCACCAGTGCCGTCGGTGTAGGCCTGCACAGCGGCCAGCGGGTTGAGTTGACCTTGCGGCCCGCGCCGCCAGACACCGGCATTGTGTTTCGACGCGTTGACCTGGCCGAGGTGGTGGACATTCCCATGTCAGCCACGTCCGTCACCGACACCCGGCTGGCCACCCGGGTATCCAATGGCGGCGCGCGGGTGTCTACCGTGGAGCACCTGATGTCGGCCTGCGCAGGCTTGGGTGTGGACAATCTTTACGTGGACATCACCGCCGAAGAGGTGCCGATTCTGGATGGCTCGGCGGCTTCATTTGTTTTTTTGCTGCAGAGCGCGGGCATTGAATTCCAGAACGCGCCCCGCCGTTTCATCCGGGTCAGCAAGCCGGTGGAAGTGCGGGCGGGCGAAGGTGCCAATGAACGCTGGGCGCGTCTTGCGCCGTACCACGGCTATTCCTTGAGCTTTGAGATCGACTTTGACCACCCGGCCGTAGACTCTACAGGCCAGCGCGTTGAATTCGACATGAGCCGCGACTCTTACTCGCGTGACATTGCAAGGGCGCGCACCTTCGGCTTCACCAAAGACGTGGAGACCATGCGCGTGAACGGCCTGGCCCTGGGCAGTGGGCTGGACAACGCCATCGTGATGGACGACTACAAAGTGCTCAACGCGGGCGGCCTGCGCTATGACGATGAGTTCGTCAAACACAAAATCCTCGACGCCATGGGCGACATGTACATGCTGGGCAAGCCCCTGCTTGCGGCCTACAGCGCCTTCAGGTCAGGCCACGAGCTCAACAACAAGCTGCTGCGCGAGCTGTTGTCCCGCACCGATGCCTGGGAGGTCGTGACGTTTGAAGACGAGAAGCTCGCCCCCAGCGGCTTTGGCCAGTTGGCGCGGGCCTGGTAGGCTTTAAAAACCCATGCTCCTGTTTCGCTGGCTCATCCTCTTGCTGCTGCTCGGCGCCGTGGTGTCGTTCGCGTTTTACGCGGGCACAGGCCAGCCCCGCTTCAAACGCTACGGCCTGCTCACGATCAAGTGGACGCTGATAGCCGCGTTCGGGTTTTTTGCGGTGCTGATACTGGAGCGGGTAGGCTAGGCTGCGGCCTGCAAAGCTGCAATGCGCTCTTCAATTGGCGGGTGGGTTGAAAACAGCTTGCCAATGCCACCGGCAATGCCAAACGCGGCCACGCTCTTGGGCAGGTCGCCAGGCGTCATGCCGCCCAGGCGGGCCAACGCGTTGATCATCGGCTGCTTGCGGCCCAGCAAATGGGCGGCGCCCGCGTCAGCGCGAAACTCCCGGTGGCGCGAGAACCAGGCCACCACAATGGCGGCGGCAAAGCCGAGCACGATGTCCAGCACGATGGTAGTGATCATGTAGCCAATGCCGGGGCCAGAGCTTTGCGAATCGCCCTTGCGCAAAAAGCCGTCCACCGCATAGCCAATCACGCGGCTCAGGAAGACGACAAACGTGTTCATCACGCCCTGGATCAAGGTCATCGTGACCATGTCGCCATTGGCCACGTGGGCAATTTCATGGCCGATCACCGCTTCAATTTCGTCGCGGGTCATGCCTTGCAAAAGACCTGTAGACACCGCCACCAGCGACGAGTTTTTGAAGGCCCCGGTGGCAAACGCATTGGGGTCACCCTCAAAAATGCCAACCTCGGGCATGCCGATGCCAGCCTTGTCGGCCAGCTTTTTGACGGTGTCCACAATCCACGCCTCATCGGCGTTTTGCGGCTGGTTGATGACGCGCACGCCTGATGTCCACTTGGCCATGGGCTTGCTGATGAGCAGCGAGATGATGGCACCGCCAAAGCCCATGACCAGGGCAAAGCCCAGCAGGCTGGTCAGGTTGAGGCCGTTGGGCGTGAGGTAGCGGTTGACGCCCAGCAGGCTGGCGACAACGCCCAGCACAGCAACAACCATCACGTTGGTCAGGACAAACAGCAGGATGCGTTTCATGGTTTCCTTCTAGAGTGGCCGCGGATTCGGGCCGATGGCGCGAATGTTAGGGGCGATGGGCCGGAAATCAAGCGTTTTTGGCCTTAGCCGATAAATTCTGTGGGTATTCAGGGCTTTCTGGGCGCACGGAAAACGCTGGAATCGTCATAAAACCCAGGATCGCCGTTGGCGGGCCACCATCCGGGCACCCCCAGCACCGGCAGGTGGGCAAACGGCTTGCGGGCCAGCTTCTCGCTGCTTAAATCCGCTGCTAACCATGTGTCCAGGGACGCTATTGACTTAGTAGCTGAATATGCACGGTAGACGTGGGCTGTCATTGCTTTTCTTGGTAAAACCAGTTTTTCCAGCAGGGCGTGGCCAAACAGCACCAGATGGGCCTGCGCCCACATTGGCCGCAGCGTTACAAACAGCGTGTGCCAGTCTTTGGCAACCAGCGCATTCCACAGCGCGTCGGGTGCCTGCAAAAAGGCCGCGTTTTCGTCAAACACCGTCAGCGCGTCACGCACGGCACCGCGCTGGTGGCCAATGCCGTCATTTTCTATCTGCTGGGCCTGGAGCTGGTTCAGCAGCTTCTTGGTGGCAGGGAAATGGAGCCAGCACAAGCCATTAAAAAAATCGTGCAAACCCTCACGGGTAGGGCACAGTTTGCTATTGAAAATGTATTTTTCGTAGGCTTCGCCGGGCGGCAGTTGGGATTGATGGACGAAGCGTATTGGCGTGCTCGGACAGCTTCCAGCGCCTTCAGGATTCATGGCGTCAATCTGCAAATTTAGCGCTTCATGGCACGGCACGCCCGCCGCCACGCGGGCCGCAACCTGCTGCCCGGCGCATGCCATGGGTTGTAGCCACGGCGCGCGCCAGTCAATGGCCATCACACCCGCGTTCAGGCCATACGCCACGGCAGCGCTTCACCCGACCTCAGCGGCTTCAATTGAGCATCCCCAAACGAAAAACTCTCAGGCGGCGTCCAGCTTTCTCGCTTGAGCGTGATGGTGCCGGTGTTGCGCGCCAGGCCATAGAAGTCTGCGCCGTTGAAGCTGGCAAAGGCCTCCAGCTTGTCCAGCGCACCCGCTGCGTCAAACGCTTCGGCATACATCTCGATAGCCGCATGCGCGGTGTAGCAGCCCGCGCAGCCGGTGGCATGCTCTTTCAAATGCGCGGGGTGGGGGGCGCTGTCGGTGCCCAGGAAGAACTTGGTTGATCCGCCAGTGGCTGCGGCGACCAAAGCCAGCCGGTGCGTTTCGCGTTTAAGCACCGGCAGGCAGTAGTAGTGGGGGCGGATGCCTCCCGTAAAAATCGCGTTGCGGTTGTACAGCAAGTGGTGCGCGGTGATGGTGGCCGCGGTGAAGCGGTGTGCATCCTGCACGTACTGCGCAGCCTCTTTCGTTGTGATGTGCTCAAACACAATTTTGAGTTCAGGGAAGTCGCGGCGAAGCGGGATGAGCTGGGTTTCGATGAACACGGCCTCGCGGTCAAACAAATCGATGTCGGGGCTGGTGACCTCGCCATGCACCAGCAGCAGCAGGCCTGCGCGCTGCATGGCTTCCAGCGTTTTGTAGGTCTTGCGCAGGTCAGTCACGCCAGCATCGCTGTTGGTAGTGGCGCCGGCGGGGTAGAGTTTGACGGCGACCACTCCGGCGTCTTTGGCGCGCTGGATCTCATCGACCGGCAGGTTGTCGGTGAGGTACAGCGTCATCAGCGGCTCGAAGCTCATGCCCTGGGGCACGGCTGCGCGGATACGCTTGGCGTAATCAACAGCCTGCGCCGCTGTGGTGACCGGCCGCTTGAGGTTAGGCATGATGATGGCGCGGGCAAACTGCGCGGCCGTGTGAGGCACCACCGTCTTGAGCGCATCGCCATCGCGCACGTGCAGGTGCCAGTCGTCGGGGCGGGTCAACGTCAGGTGGTTGATGGTTTTAGGAGCGGGCGCTTGGGTCATGATGCGATTGTCCCAAAAGTGGAGGAAGCCCTCTGCCAGGGCGAGAGGGGAAAAGCCACGGGAACTGTCCCAATGGAACCTTGGCTACGAAGCGACCAAATAATCCCACAGCGCCTGCGCAGAACGCTTGGCATCGGCCGCCACGCCTTTGTGGCCTTGCCCAGCACCCTGCCCCAGCCCGCGCAACAGTTCTTTGGTGCTCGGCCTTTCACGGTAAGCGCGCACATCCATGGTGATCTCCAGCCCCTTCAGGTCGGGCGGCACGGCGCTGACCAGCCGCTTGGCGCGCAACTCTTTTTTTACTGCGCTGTAGGGCAAAAACGCAATGCCGTGGCCCTCTAGCGCCATCGCCTTCAGGCCCTCGGCCATATCGGTCTCATAGACCCGGTCAAAGTGTATGGCGGTGCCAGACTGCTTGAGGATCACGTCCACCATCTGCCCCAGATACGCCCCCGGCGCATAGCCCAGATAAGGCAGCAACTGCCCCACGCGGCCCGGCAGCTTGAATAGCGGCGCACCGTCGGCATCCGGCTTGGCGTAGGGGGATATCACCTCTTGCCCCAAGCTCACCATTTCATAGCGGTCTGCATCCAGCTGGATGGGCTGTGACGGGTGGTGGTAGGCAATCAACACGTCGCAACTGCCCTCCACCATGCGCATCACCGCGTCATGCACGTTGAGCGCAATCAATCGACTTTTGATCGGCCCAAACTTCTCGCGCAGGCTGGACACCCAGGCCGGGAAAAACGTGAACGCCAGCGTGTGCGGCACAGCAAACTCAATCACGTCCTGCCCGGCCGACGTGTGGCTGCGCAGCATGGCGCGCGTGCTTTGCAGGGCCTGCAGCATCTCCATCGACTGGCCGTACAGCGTCTCCCCCGCAGGCGTGAGCCGCGTCGGGTAACTGCTGCGGTCCACCAGATCGGTACCGGCCCAGGCTTCCAGCGACTGGATGCGCCGGGAGAACGCCGGCTGCGTCACATGACGCAATTGCGCTGAGCGGCTGAAACTGCGGGTTTCCGCCAGAGACACAAAATCCTCAAGCCATTTGGTTTCCATAACGCACTTTAACGGTTGGGGGCCGCCCGCCCCTCAACCAGGCGATGAACCAGCCCCAATTGGTTCCAGGCCATTACGCGCACATCTTGCGCCACAAAGCTTTCATTGCCGCCGTACACCACCACCGGGTCAGCAGCCAGCCTGCCAGCGTATTTCTTCCACAAATCAAACGCCCTCAACCAGTCGGGGCTGAAGGTTGTGCCGGACTTCACCTCAACCGCATGCAGGCGGCCGCCTTCTTCAAAGAGAAGATCGACTTCCACACCATGGTGGTCCCGCCAAAAGTACAGGTCAGCGTCAAGGCCATGGTTCCAGCGGTGCTTCAAGGTTTCGGAAACAACCCAGGTTTCAAATACCGGCCCGCGCATGGCATGGGTGGCCAGCGTGGTGGGGCTGTCAATGCGCAGCAGGTGGCACAGCAGGCCCGTGTCCAGAAAATACAGCTTGGGCGTTTTGACCAGGCGCTTACCCAGATTTTGATGGTGCGGTTGCAGCAAATACACCACGTAGCTGGCTTCCAGAACGGTGAGCCAGCTTTTGGCCGTGGTGTGGCTTATGCCGCAATCCGCGGCCAGCGACGCCAGATTGAGCAGTTGCCCGCTGCGGGCCGCGCACATCAGCACGAAGCGGCGGAACAACGACAGGTTGCCCACCCCCAAAATCTGGCGCACGTCACGTTCGATATAGGTGGTGGTGTAGGCGCCAAGCCACTGGGAAGCTGCGTTGATGTGCCTGCGGCTGTCATACAAGGCGGGGTAGCCGCCAGCCCAGACGGCGTCGGTCATGGCCTTGCGCCGCAACCCGGCGTGCAGGATCTCGGTGGTGGACAGCGGCAACAGGTGGATCAATCCCACACGCCCGGCAAGAGACTGGGTAATCCGCCCCATCAACCCAAACTGCTGCGACCCGGTCAGGATGAACTCCCCCACGCGTCCACGCGTGTCCACCACCCCTTGCAGGTAAGAAAACAGATCAGGTGAATTCTGCACTTCGTCCAGCACGGCGCCCTCTGGCAACAATGCAAAAAACTGGCGCGGGTCGGCATCAAAACGCTGGCGGACCTCCGGGTCTTCAAAAGAAAAGTAGGGTTTGCCGGCAAATGCCTGCCGCGCCAGCGTGGTCTTGCCCGATTGCCGGGGCCCCGTGAGCGCCAGGACAGGAAAACCCGCAGCCAGTTTTTGGGCGAGCGCAAAGGCCTGGCGTTCTATCATTTGTACAAATTGAATTTTGGAAATGCAAATTGTACAAAATGGCGTTGGGCTTGTAAAGGAGTCAATCCACAGTCAAGTGCGTGCCCGAATGCCGCAGACCGGGCTTCAATGCCACGCCAGACAAATTTGGGCTGCGCGCCTGGCTGCGCACAGCAGCGTGAGCAGCGCATCCATGTCGTCCGAGTCGGCCTCGGCATGGTTGGTGTAGCACACGTCGCAGCCCACGGGCACGCCCAGCAGCTTGCCGCAGAAATGGTCTTCCAGCCCGGCGCGGATGATTTGCTTGCCGTCATACAGATATTCGGGCCCGATGAATCCCACCACGGTATTGACCAGCA
>JANYJD010000074.1 GCA_025358555.1 Rhodoferax sp. | reverse complement strand
AGCGCACCACCATGGGTTGTCCGGTCATCATGGGGCGCAAGACCTGGGACTCATTGCCACCCAAGTTCCGACCGCTGCCTGGGCGTCTGAACGTAGTGGTCACGCGCCAGCCCAACTGGCAGGCGCAAGGCGCAGTGGGTGCCGAATCGTTGGCCCACGCCATTGCGCTGTGCTCTGCGCATGCGACCGTCTGGGTGCTCGGCGGTGCGCAAATCTATGCGCAGGCCATGCCGCTGGCCGCAAGCGCCGTTGTGACCGAAATTGACGCTGATTTTGACGGCGACGCTTTTGCGCCACAATTCGGGCCGCAGTGGACGAAAACAGCGGGCTTGCCGCAGGTATCGTCCACCGGGCTGATCTATTCATTTGCAACCTATCGCCAAAACACTGGCACCACAACAGGAGACTGACATGTCTGGAGCAGGATTTCACGTACACGGCCCGCACGATCACGCGCTGGAGCACGCAGCCCAAGGCGGGCATGCCGAGCATGGCGACCACGCCGCAGGCGGCGGCATGATCAACCAAATTGCCATGTTCACCGCGATGGTGGCCACAGTGGGCGCGATTTTCTCGTACATGGGGGGAGCCACGCAGGCCAATGCCGGGCTTTACAAGAACAACGCTGCCATCAAGAAGACCGAGGCGTCCAACCAGTGGAATTTCTTCCAGGCCAAGAGCACCAAGCAGTCGCTTGCCGAGCTGTCGCGCGACCTGGCTGCGGACGACAAGAAGCCCACCTACCAAGGCAAAATTGAACGCTACGAGAAAGAAAAAACCGAGATCAAGCTGGGCGCTGAAAAGCTGGAAGCCGAGGCCACCCAGTGGGACAAGCAAAGCGATGAGCAGATGCACCAGCACCACCGCTGGGCGCAGGCCACCACGGTGCTGCAGGTAGCGATTGCGATGGCTGCCATTGCTCTGCTGACGAAAAAGAAATGGGTGGAATACGCCATGTTTGCTGCAGCAGCGACGGGCTCTGTGGTCGGTGTTTTGGCAATGCTACATATTTAGTAGCAATTTATACATATTGCTGGCGCAACCGCCTTTCGCAAGCTGAACGGCCTTAAAAGCAGGTCAAAAAGGCAAAAACACCTGTCTTGAGGTAAATTAGCCTGTAGCCCACGTCCACAGTGCACAAACAGCTATATATTATGTAGCTTTTGTGTTTTTGCGTTTCAGCGCGATGGCACCCGCAGGTCATCCAGATAATCGCGCGCAATGTTCAGGCTGGACGCCACGCCGAGCTGTTTGAAACTCTTGCCCAGCCACTGCCGGGCGCACGACACGCCCAAGTCCCGCAGGGTGTGGATCAGCTTCGCATCGGTGGCTGATTTGGTGGACGCGTGGAATGCCTCCAGCACCTCGCCGCCGTCAATGCGGTGCATCAGCACATCCTTGTAGCGCGCCGGGTCGAGCTTGCCTTCGGCCAGCAAGCGCTTGACGAAATCAATGGCGCGCATCTCGGCAATCAACGCCGAGTTGAAGGTGATCTCGTTCAGGCGGTCCATGATGTCGGCGGCCGTGGTGGGCAGCTTGTCGCGCTTGATCGGGTTGATCTGCACCAGCACGATGTCGCGGCTGTTGCATTGGTATATGAGCGGGTGGATGGCGGGGTTGCCGGAGTAGCCGCCATCCCAGTAATGCTCGCCTTCAATCTCCACCGCGCGGAACACCGTGGGCAGGCAGGCCGACGCCATCACCGCGCGCGCGTCCAGCCGCTTGCCGGAAAAAATCTCGGCCTTGCCGGTGGTCACGCGGGTCGCCACCACAAACACCTTGATCGTCTTGAGGCTTTTGAGCCGCGCAAAATCCACCTGCTTGTCCAGAAAATCCTTCAACGGGTTGATGTCCAGCGGGTTGCTCTGGTAGGGCGACACCGAACTCGCCCAAAAGCTGGTCATGGCATCGGTCCACAACTGGCTGGGCGAGTTGTCTGCACCCAATCCGCCAAAGCCGCCGAGGCCGCCAAAAAGAATGTCAAACGGCGCGCGCTGGGCCTGGGAGATGGACGAGCCCAACGCGCCCATGTTCACAATGCCGTTCCAAAAGCCTGCTAGTGATTCACGCGCCGCCTCGCGCGCATCGGCCTTTGGCTTGCCTTCGCTTGACGCAAAACCGTGCGCCAGGGCCACCGCGTTCATGGCACCCGCGCTGGTGCCGCTGATACCGTCAAAGCTCACCCGCCCATCTTCCAGCAACGCGTCCAGCACGCCCCAGGTGAAGGCACCGTGGGAGCCGCCGCCCTGCAGGGCGAGGTTGACGCGAGGGTGGGCGGTGCCGTCAGTCGATGCGGACGATGTTGAGCCGGGGATGGGTTGTTGCTTCATAGGTTGAGCGTATCAAAAATGGCCACGACTAGAATTCTGCCCACCATGATGCATCTTTCGGGCCAAGCCAATACTGTCCACGCGCGGGTGCGGCATGGATGAAAGCGCGGCGCGCCAGGTGATGCTGGTCCACGCCATTGAAAGCACCGATGCCGCACGTCAAATATTGAGCGACGATGACCGCGCCTATGCCAGCCAAAGCGCGCAGTCGCTGGCCCAGTGGGATGCGTCTTCCAGCCAGTCGCCGGTCACACCCGCGCTGTTTCTGCAAAAGCGCGCCGGGCTGATACTCAAGAGAATTGAAGAGCGCACGCCGTCGTTTGGCGCTCTCACAGTCTCCAAAAACTGGCTGCGCAGCCTCGCCAGCGTGCTGCCGTTGCTGGCACTTCTGGCGGGCGCTTTGGCAGACCGCATCAGCGACCCGCACCGGGTGGATTTGCTGTCCGCCCCCTTGCTGCTGGTCATCGCGTGGAATCTGTTGGTCTATGCCTTGCTGCTGTTTTGGTGGCTTGCGCCTGCGTCCTGGGCGCATCCCGAGCAACGCGGATGGATGGCGCGCCTGGCCAACTTCAAGGCTTCAATCCCCGGCAAACTGCCGAAGCCGCTGGCCGCCGCTGCGACCACATTTGCCACAGAGTGGCTGGCCGCCAGTGCGCCCCTGACGCAGGCGCGGCTGCAGCGGGCCATCCACTTCAGCGCGGCCGCGTTTGCTCTGGGCGCCGTTATTTCGCTGTATGTTCGCGGGCTGCTGTCGCAATACCAGGCTGGATGGGAAAGCACTTTTCTGGATGCGCAGCAGGTGCACACGGCACTGTCTATGCTGTTTTTGTCGGCCATGTCGGTGTTCCAGTTGCCTGGTTTCTCGCTGGCGCAGGTGCAGGCGCTGGGCTTGCCGCACACTGGCGTTGCGGCTGCGGGCGCGCAGTGGGTGCATCTGTATGGCGGCACCTTGCTGCTGCTGGTCATCCTGCCGCGCGTGGCGCTTGCCGGTGTGGCGAGATGGCGGGAAAAAAAGCTTTCCAGCAACTTCCCGGTTGATCTGGGGCACCCGTATTTTCGCAAGCTCACGCAAAACATCGGCCCCGCCCTGCCCGCTGTGCTGCGTGTTTTTCCGTACAGTTTTAACGTGGATGAAGCGCGTGACAAGGGGCTCAACAACGTTGCCAAACTGCTGCTGGGCGAGCGGGCGAGCGTAATGCTGCGGCCATCGACAGGCTATGGGCAAACGCCTGCGGGATTGCCTGGCAGCGGCAATCCAGACAACCCGAACGTGGCGCTGACGGTGGTGCTGTTCAACTTGAACGCCACACCTGAGCAGGAAAACCACGGCGCATTTCTGGACTGGTTTTTGCAACCGGGGGGGCCCGGCTTTTCGGTATTGATTGACGAATCGGGCTACCTTGAGCGCATGGGCGGCCAGAACACCGGCGCTGCCAGGACGCAGGAACGAATCGCGCTGTGGCGCGACTTTTGCACCCAGCACAAAGCCCTGGTCAGCATTGTCAACTTGGTGCACCCAGAGACGCGCAAGGACGAGCTTGAGCGCAACTTTGCGCCATCGACCTTCGCCCCGTGAACGCCCCGTGAACGCCTCATGAACGCTCCCATGAACGCGCCGCCCGTCCAGATCCAGCTCGCCCTGATCTCGCACACCAATGCGGGCAAAACCACGCTGGCAAGAACCCTGCTGGGCTTTGATGTGGGCGAGGTGCGCGATGCGCCGCACGTGACCACAGCGCCCGAGTTGCACACGCTTTTGGCAACGTCGGCGGGCGATGTGCTGCAACTGTGGGACACGCCGGGCTTTGGCGACTCGGTGCGCCTGGTCAAGCGCCTGCGCATGGCCGACAACCCGATTGGCTGGTTTCTGCGCGAGGTGGTTGACCGGTACCGCGACCGCGCGTTCTGGTTGAGCCAGCAGGCGGTGCGCGCCGCGCGGGACGCGGCTGATGTGGTGCTGTACCTGGTCAACTCATCGGAAGACCCGATTGATGCCGGTTACCTGCTGCCCGAGATGAAGATTCTGCAGTGGCTGGGCAAGCCGGTGGTGATTTTGCTGAACCAGACCGGCCCGCCGCGCCCGTTCGCGCAAGAGCAGGCGGAGCAGGCCCGCTGGCACAGCCACTTTGCCGACTTCTCCGTCGTCAAAGTAGTATTGGCACTGGATGCTTTTGCCCGGTGCTGGGTGCATGAGCGTGTGTTTTACCAGGCGCTGCATCCGCTGGTGCCAGTTGAAAAACAGGCGACCTACGCGCGGCTGGTGCAGGTCTGGGAACACAGCAACGCCGCGCGTTTGGAGGCGTCCATGCGCGTGATTGCACGGCAGATCGCCCTGGCGGCGCACGACAGCGAGCCCATGGAGCCTGGAGGCAAAGCCGTCATCGACACATTGCTGGGCGCGGTTGGCCTGGGCCAGCAGCGCGCGCAAAAGCGCCAGGACAAAGCCTGGCACGCGCTGCTCAAACGCCAGAACGACGGTGTGCTGAAGGCCACGGCCGAGTTGCTCAAACTGCACCGCCTGGACGTCGGCGAGGCCGCAAAAATCAACGACCGGGTGCAGCAGGGCTTTGTAGTACGCGCGCCCATTGACACCGCCCAGGCGGGCTTGCTGGGCGCGGCTATCTCGGGTGCTGCCACGGGCCTGTCGGCCGATCTGCTGGCCGGTGGCCTGACGTTTGGCGCGGGGGCGCTGGTAGGCGGCTTGATTGGCGCATTGACGTTTTCGGGCGCGACCTGGGCCTTCAACTCCAGCACGCAGCGGGGCCAGTCCCGCCTGCATTTTTCACAGGATTTTCTGCACACGCAAATGGTGGCGGGCCTGATGCGCTATCTGGCTGTCACCCACTTTGGCCGGGGGCGCGGAAAGTTCTTTGAAATGGAAGCCCCTGGTTTCTGGCAAAAAGAAGTTGAGGACGCGATGCTGGCGCATCAAGTTGCTTTGGCAGACGCGTTTCGCAGCCTCGACACCCAACACAGCCTGGAAGAGTCCAGCGCAGCCGTGGCGGCAGCACTGACGCAAATTACAACGCAGGCATTTGCCCGGCTCTACCCAACTACACCTTCAACACCAACAGCACCAACAACACCAGCGACCCCGGCGGCTTCCTGACGGCCCGTTGAATGGAGCCCGGCGGACCGGCTGGCACAGACCTGAGATTCAGTACGAAATTTTACGAATCTGTCACAGTTTGAGGGTACATTGGCATTTGAATGAGCGCTCCGGATGGCGCGTTTGTTTTGCGCTCTGATGCGGCCCAAGCGGCTTGCGTCAGAGCCTTATTTTCAAGACACGTGGAGAATCAACATGGGCATGTTCAGTTTTATCAAAGAGGCCGGCCAAAAGCTGTTTGGTCACAAGGAAATCGAAAACGCGGCAGCCGCCGCAGCGGCCGACCCCGCAGCAAAACCAACGCTGGACGAGCTCAACGCCTCGGCTGCGAAAGGGATTCAAACCTACATCGAGAGCCAGAACCTGGGCGTCAGCGGCCTGTTTGTGATGTTTGATGGCGCGACTGGCTCGGTCACCGTCCAGGGCGACGCACCGACGCAGGACGCCAGCGAAAAAGTGGCGTTGTGCTGCGGCAATGTGGGCGGCGTGCAAAGCGTCACCAACATGCTGGTGGTGGCCGAGGCAGCTGACGAGTCTGAGTACCACGACGTGGTCAGCGGTGACACGCTGTCGAAAATTGCTAAAGAATACTATGGCGATGCCAGCAAGTACCCGGCAATTTTTGAAGCCAACAAGCCCATGCTGAGCCACCCGGACAAAATCTACCCGGGCCAGAAGCTGCGCATTCCAGCAGAAGCCTGATCAGGCTCAGGAAAGGGCCTGATCGCACCGGACCAGGCCAGCATCAGGCAGCATCACGGTATGAGCCCCAGCGCATGCATGTAGCTGGGGCTGACCATCAGGTCATCCCACACGGGCGATGGCGTCGCGGGCAGCAAGGCCAGCCGACGCTCTTCGCCCTGCTCCTGCGGCAGCCATTCATTTTTGAGTTGCGCCACGGTCAACCCGCTGATCAGGCCATCCAGCGCCCGGCCCCCGTCGTCAGACTGGTTGCACAGCAAGACCATATCGCAACCCGCATTGAGCGCCGCAACCGCCGCTTGGGCATAGCTCACCTCCTGGCCATCAATCAGGCGGGCTCCCGCCATGGACAGGTCGTCGCTGAAAATTGCGCCGCCAAATCCGAGCTGCCCGCGCAGAATGTCGTTCAGCCACTTGGATGAAAAACCGGCCGGGCGAGCATCAACTTTTGGGTAGACCACGTGGGCTGGCATGACGCTCGCCAGCGTGGTGTTGAGCCAGTGGTAGGGCGCGGCATCGTCAGCCAGAATCGCCTTGAGGCTGCGCTTGTCCACGGGGATTTCGGTATGCGAATCGGCCCGCACAAAGCCGTGGCCGGGGAAGTGCTTGCCGCAATTGGCCATGCCGCTTTGCAGCAAACCGTGCATCAGGCTCTTGGCCAGCAGGCTAACAACGCGCGGGTCGCGGTGAAAGGCGCGGTCGCCAATCACGCCGCTACGGGAAGCGCCGGGCCGCCCCAAACGCGTCCTGCCCCCGTGGGGGGCAGGAAGCGTTTGCGCTTCCGTGGGGGTCCTAGTGTCGTGGTCAAGGTCAAGTACGGGCGTGAAGCTCAAGTCAACGCCGCAAGCGCGCAGCTCGGAACCCAACACGTAGCCGCAGGCGGTGGCGGCATTGGTGGCTTGCATGGCCCCCCAACCTTGGTCTTTGCCCTGCCCCGCTTTGCCATCGTCCATCCACATCTCGCCCAAAGCACGCATGGGCGGCAGGTGTGTGAAACCATCGGTCTTGAAGCGCTGCACGCGGCCGCCTTCGTGATCGACGCAGATCAGCAGATCCGCGCGCACGCTTTTGATCTCGCGGCACAGCGCCGTGAGCTGCTCGCGGCTGTGCCAGTTGCGCGCAAACAGGATCATGCCGCCCACCAGCGGGTGCTTCACGCGCTGGCGGTCCGTTTTGGTGAGCGTTAATCCGGCAACGTCGATGATGAGGGGAGCGTGTTGATTCATGGGAGATGCTTTCTGGAATTGGTTGGTCGCCTCTCGGGCACCGGTTGGTCACTGCAACGGCCCCGCTTCAATTACTATTAATTATATAGCTCACTATGCACTATGGACGAGGGCTATAGGCCTATTTTATGCCTCAACCAGACAAAAACTCGCCGCATAGTCGGTCTCGTCGGTCACGCTGACATGCGCCGTCAGGCCTTTGGCTTCAAACCAGTCTTTCAACCCGCCGTGCAGCACGATGCAGGGCTTGCCGCTGGCCAGCTTGCCAATCTCGCACAAGCGCCAGGACATTGGCATGCGCATGCCAAGGCCGATGGCTTTGCTGAACGCCTCTTTGGCGCTGAAGCGGGTCGCCAGGTAGCGCACGCCGCGCTCGGGCCAGCGTTTGCTGCGCGCGCGCCAGGTGGCCAGCTCGGCCTCGCTCAATATCTTCTCCGCAAAGCGGTCGCCATGGCGCTCCAGGCTGGCACGGATGCGGCGGATGTCGCAGATGTCGGTGCCAATACCGTAGATGCGTGCCCCCACGCTTGCCACTTCGTGTGCTGCGCCGGACGCGCTCGCGCCAGAGGCGCTTGTCCTTCCCCCTGTCCCGATGTGCGCAGGCACATCGTGTGTCGCAGGGCTCAGCCCCGAGGGGGCCTTGGTGGCGAGGGGCGGCCCGTCGCCGGTCAAGCCCGCCGTCACCGGCTGGCCTCGTCAATGCAGCGCAAATAGTCTTTCACGGTGACCCCATAGCCCAGCTCCAGCGCGTCTGACATCAAGGCATGGCCAATGGAGACTTCCTGCACGCCGGGCACGTGTTTGAGGAAACCCGTGAGGTTGTCGCGGTTCAAATCATGCCCGGCGTTGACGCCCAGGCCTGCTGCCAGTGCAGCTTGAGCTGCTTTGGCAAAGCGCTCCGTCTGCTGCGCTTGTTGTGGCGTGCCCCAAGCCGCAGCAAACGGCTCGGTGTACAGCTCCACCCGGTCGGTGCCCACGGCTTTGGCCAGCGCCATGGCAGCGGGGTCGGCGTCCATGAACAGGCTGACGCGCACGCCCAGGGCGTGGGCCTCGTCAATCAGCGGGCGCAGTCGGTCCGCGTCTGTTTTCAAATCCCAGCCGTGGTCGCTGGTGGGCTGGTTTTCGGAATCGGGCACAAAGGTGCATTGGTGCGGCCTGACGTCGCGAACAAACGCCATCAGGTTTTGGTACGGATTGCCTTCAATGTTGAACTCTCGTCCAGGCCACTGCTTCATCAGCGCAGCAAGGTCATGCACATCGTGCGCTCGGATGTGCCGCTCGTCAGGGCGCGGATGCACCGTAATGCCCGCCGCGCCGGCCTGTAGGCAAAGCTGGGCGGCACGCGTCACGCTGGGGTAGGGCAAATTGCGCCGGTTGCGCACTTGGGCCACCAGGTTGACATTCACAGAGAGGGAAGTTGTTTTCATCTTTACAGATTCTGCAGATCAATCATCACCTGCCGCGTTCGCAAGGTGGTCACACCGCAATGGTAATTCAGCAGCGTGCGCAACTGCGGTTTCAGATCGGCCATAACATCGGCGCACGCACGCAGGGTGGTGGTGAAGGGTGCGCTGTCGCCCAGGGACGCTTGCAGGCTGAGCCACTGGGCACCGCTCAGGCTGGCGCGGTCCGCGTCACCGGTCTGGCGCAGGCCGCCTTCAGGCACCAGGCTGTAGCGGGCCTGGGCGTCAAGCGCGCCCAGTGTCATGGTCTGCACATCCAGCATGGGCAGCAGCCCAATTTCGCGCAGCAGCAGCAGCTCGAAGGTGCGCAGCGCGCTCTGCAGCGCTTCGCTGTGACCCGACGCAATGACCTGCACCACGCTGGCGTACACGTCAAACAGCCGCGGATGCGGATCGTCACGCGCCAGCAAATTGAGCAGCAGCTCGTTGATGTAGTAGCCCGACATCAGCGCGTCGCCGGTGGGCATGACGTGCCCGCCCATCCACTCCGCCCCCTTGAGCGT
>JANYJD010000066.1 GCA_025358555.1 Rhodoferax sp. | reverse complement strand
GTACCACGTGTCCAATTCATGGGAAGAAGACGATGGCCAGGGCGGCGTGGAGATTGTGATGACCGGCACGCCGTTTCGCCTGCCCACCGACGTGCGCGGCAACCTCGATGTCGACCGCTTCCCCAAGATGCTGGCCAACCTGGAGCATGACTTCATCTTTTACGAATGGCGCTTCAATTTGCGCACCGGCCAGACCAAAGAGCGCGTGATTGACGACATCGTGAACCAGGAGTTCCCGGTCATCAACTCATGGATGGTCGGCCACAAAACCCGCTACTCCTGGAACCTGCTGATGGCGCGCCTGAACCGTGCCGAAGACCCACGCTTTTGCGGCTTCACCCGCTATGACTTGCAGCAAGACACCTGCACCACCTACCACGCTGGCGTGCACAAATGGTTCAGCGAAGCCCCGTTTGCACCCAAAGACAACTGGAAGGAAGAAGACGACGGCTACCTGGTTGGCTTCATGTGGGACGACATCAAACAGGCCTCCTACGTCACTATTTTTGACGCGCACGACATCTCAAAAGGCCCCGTCTGCAAGATCCGCATGCCACAGCGTGTACCCAATGGTTTCCACGCGACGTGGGTGAGTGGGGAACGCCTAGCCCGGGGCTACTGACCATGATTCTGGTCAAGCCGGACAAGATAGCCGACTACACCGCACGCGGCTGGTGGGGCACGCAGACGCTGTGGGATTTGTTCTGCATCAACCTGCGCGTTCGCCCCGGTGCCGAAGCGGTGGTCGATGCGCCCAACCGCGCGGAGTTTGCCCATGGCAGCCCGCGCCGCCTGAGCTGGGTGCAGCTTGCCGACGAGGTAGACCGGTTTTGCCTGCTGTTGCTGGCCCACCAGGTGCGTCGGGACGACGTGCTGGTGATGCAGTTGCCCAACTGCGTGGAGCAGTTTGTGGTGTACCTCGCCTGCGCGCGGCTCGGCATCATCGTCACCCCGGTGCCCGTGCAATACCGGGAGCATGAACTGGCGCATATTCTGGCGTTGACCAAGGCGGTGGCGGCAGTGACCTTCTCGCGCATTGGCAAGGTCCAGGGCGGGCATGCGGCCAGTGCCATGTGGCTGGGGCTCAAGGCGAGTCACGCAGCGCTCAAGACGGTGCTGGCTTGGGGTGATGACACAGAAGCCGCTTTGACAGAGTTTGAGTCTGGCGCAGTTGACATCGTGGCGCAGACGCACGGGGGGGTTAATGAAAACGATCGCAACCGCTTGGCCCAGGCCGAGCGCGACGCAGCACTCACCGCCAACGACGTTTTCACGATCTGCTGGACATCCGGCACCGAAGCTCAAGCTAAAGGCGTGCCGCGCAGCCACAACGAATGGCTGGTGATTGCGCCGTCCATCATCGAAGCGGCGCAAATCCCCATGCACGCGCGGCTGCTCAACCCGTTTCCGCTGGTCAACATGGCAGGCTTGTCCACCGCGTTCACCACGTGGCTGGTGCTGGGCGGCACGGTGGTACAGCACCAGCCGTTCACACTTCCCGTGTTTTTGCAGCAACTGCGTGACGAGAAGATTGACTACACCGTGGCACCGCCGGCCATCCTCAACATGCTGCTGCAAAACGAGGCGCTGCTGACGGGCATTGACTTCAAGCGTCTTTGCCGCATTGGCTCGGGCTCGGCCCCGCTGTCTGATTGGATGGTGCGTGGCTTTGCCGAAAGGCATGGCGTGCAGATCGTCAACTACTTTGGCTCGAATGAAGGCGCGGCGCTGTCGGGCAACGACATTGACATTCCCGACCCTGCGCTGCGCGCCCAATTTTTCCCGCGCGCGGGCGTGGACGGCTTTGAGTGGAGCATCTCAACCACACGCAAGATCCGCACGCGCTTGGTAGACCTGCAGACGGGGGAGGAGATCTCTGTCGCTGCTCGACCGGGTGAAATCCGCTTTGCCGGGCCGACGATTTTCAGCGGCTATTTCGAGTCACCCGCCTTAAGCGACCGCGCTTTCGACGCGCAGGGTTTTTACAAGACTGGCGACCTGTTTGAGATTGCCGGCGACAAATTGCAGTACTACCGCTACGTAGGCCGCTCCAAAGACCTGGTGATTCGCGGCGGCGTCAACATCTCGTCAGAAGAAATCGAGAACCTGCTGATGGCTTGCCCCGGCGTGCGCGAAGCCGCAGTCGTGGGTGTTCCCGATGACGTGCTGGGTGAAAAAGTATGCGCCTGCGTGGTGGCCGCAGATGGCGCCAGCGTGACGTTGGACAGCCTTAAAACCTATTTGCGTGACGAAAAGCGCATTGCCGCCTACAAGCTGCCGGAGTACCTGCTGCCGCTGGCGACCCTGCCACGCAACCCGGTAGGCAAAATCTTGAAGCGCGAGCTGCGCGAACAGGCCAGGGCGCTTGCCACTGCCGCACCAGCGCCCCCTCATGGCTTGGTCGGCAGAGTTGTTGAAAGAAGCCCGGCATGAAACCCGTGCTGCTGCTCATCCCTGGCATGCTCAACACGGCCCGCATCTGGAGCCGTGTGGTGCCTCTGATGCAAGACCACGCCGACATCCGCATTGCCGACGTGACGACGCAAACCAGCATCGCCGACATGGCACGCCACGCCTGGGCTCTGGTGGCCGATGTGCCAGCCACACAGCGCTTGGTGGTGTGCGGGTTCTCCATGGGCGGCTATGTGGCCCTGGAGCTAATTGCTACATATTTAATATCTAACTATGTAAGTAGGACAAGGGCTACAGCCCTAATTAACACCTCAGCAAGGGCAGAAACAGCAGATGGCATGCTGGCGCGCGACAAAACCATCCAGGCCGCAGAGCGCGATTTTGAGCGCGTGATTCAGGGCATTGCGCAGTTCGGCATCCATAAAGATCACCACGCTGACACTGCCTTGATGGGCGAGGCACTGTCCATCATGCGCGAGGCCGGGCAGCAAACTGCAGTGCGCCAGTTGCACGCCATCAAGGCGCGGGCAGACCAGCGAGCACTGCTGCCGCGTATCCAGGGCAGGGCGCTGGTGGTGAGCGCGCGCGGCGATGCTGTGGTGCCCCCTGCGATGTCTGAAGAAATGGCCACGCTGCTGCCCAATGCGTCGCTCGAATGGCTGGAGCCTGCAGGCCACATGACACCGCTGGAACAACCCGCCCGATTGGCCGCTTTGTTGAAAACTCTTTTATGACAATGATGACAACAAGTCGCCGCACAATGCTTCACACCTTGGCGGCCCTGCCGCTGGCGGCTGCCTTGCCAAACGTGGGCGCGCAAAGCTACCCCGACAAACCAGTGCGCGTGGTCGTGCCCTTCGCCCCCGGCAATACGCTGGACACCGCGCTGCGCCAGGTGGCTGAGGTGTTCAAGGCCAACACCGGCCAGCAACTGCTGGTGGATGCCAAACCTGGCGGCTCGGGGATCATCGCCGCGCAAAACGTGATGCAGGCCGCACCCGACGGCTACACGCTGCTGCTGGCCAACACCAGCATGTTCACCATCAACCCCCACACATTTGCCAAACTGCCTTACGACCCGGAGAAAAACTTCAAACCGGTCACCAACTTTTTAGGCTCGGCCATGGTCATGGCGGTCCACAGCAGCGTGCCTGCCAACAACGTGGCCGAGTTTGTGGCTTGGGCCAAAGCCAACTCGGGCAAAGTGTCATTTGCCTCATTCACCGCTGGCAACTCATCGCACTTTGCCGGCGTCATTTTGAACCAGCGCGCCGGGCTGGACATGACGCATGTGCCCTTTAACGGCACGCCACCTGCCGTGCAAAACCTGGTCGGCGGCCAGGTCAATGCCGCGTTTTTGCCGCTGCTGGCCGTGAAGCCGCACGTCGATTCGGGCAAAGTCAAAGTGCTGGCCATCACCAGCCCGCAACGCTCGCCGCTGGCCCCCACACTCGCCACGTTTCGCGAGCAGGGCTACCCCGAGCTGGACATCTACATCTGGGCGGCTATTGCAGCGCCAGCCGGCACGCCCGATGCGATCATCAGCAAACTCAACACCGAGTTTGGCAAAGCCTTGCGCAGCGCCGAGATCAAAGACAAATGGAGTGCGATGGGGTTTGAGCCACTGCCGTCTTCGCCCGATGAGTTCACGCGCTTTGCGCAAGGGGAGTCGAAGCGGTGGGGGGAGGCTGTTCGGATTTCTGGGTTTAAGGCGTCGGAGTGATTGGGGTGGTTTGGTTTTGTGCTGGCGAGGCGGGGTTGTGCCCGGCGGCGCTTGGGGATTTCTCTTTTTTTCGGTTTTTGTATCGCGCTGGCAGGCCGGGATTCGCCCCGGCAGGCGACTCACTTTCTTTTGCTTCGCCAAAAGAAAGTAAGCAAAGAAAAGGCGACCCGCAGTCTGGGTCCCCTTCGGGGCAACCTGCGGTGCTCGAAGCCAGCGGGGTCTGGCTAAACTCGGCTATCGCCTCAGACAACGCCAGCCCTGATCCGCTGGCTTCTGCGCTCCTCGGCCCAGCCAGGACGGGGTGGGGGATGGGTTCAGATCTCCGAAACCAACACCAACACCCACACCAACACCAAAACCAAGATCAAACCAAAAACCTGAAGCAGCAAAAATTTAAGCCCCACAAGTACGCGCCATGGCGCGTACTTGTGGGGCTTGGTGATTTGGATGTTGGATTGGATGTTTGCTTTGCCGGCTGTTCTGACTTCCGAACCCCCCGCCGTAATGAGGAGGCGAGTAGCGCAAGCGCAGACGGATCAGGGCTGGCGTTGTTTGAGCGAAGCGAGTTTAGCCAGACCCCGGCTGCGCTGAGCAACGCAGCTTACCGGCGCAGCCGGGCGACGAATCCGGCTCGCCTTCTCTTTGCTTACTTTCTCTTGGCGAAGCAAGAGAAAGTGAGTCGCCTGCCGGGGCGACACCCGGCTTGGTAGCACGCCAAAAAAAAATGAAAAACCAAAACTTTCATCTCCGTTTACCCATCTTCGCGGCACCGATGTTTCTAATCTCCGGCCCAGATCTGGTCCTGGCCGCCTGCAAGGCCGGCATAGTCGGTGCGTTCCCGACCCCCAACGCCCGCCCCATCGACATGCTGGACGCGTGGATGAAACAGATCACCGAGGGCCTCGCCCAAGCGCGTGACGAAGAACAGCAACCAAAAACCCCCCTCGGCCCCTGGTGCGCCAACCTCGTCACGCACTCGTCCAATGTGCGGCTGCCTGAAGACCTGGAACTCATCGCCAAATACCAGCCGCCGCTGGTCGTCACCGCACTGGGCAGCCCCAAGCCTGCCATCAACGCCGTGCAAGCCTATGGTGGCCAGGTGTTTGCGGACGTGACCAGCATCACACTCGCGAAGAAGGCTGTGGCAGCCGGGGCCGATGGCCTGGCGTGTGTGTCGGCAGGCGCCGGTGGCCACACCGGTACGCTCTCGCCGTTTGCGTTTGTGAGCGCGGTGCGGGAATTTTTTGATGGCCCGATTGTGGTGGGCGGTGCCATTAGCGACGGCTGGGGTGTGGCGGGCGCCATAGCCTGCGGGGCCGACTATGTCTACATGGGAACGCGGTTCATCCCCGTGGTGGAGAGCATGGCGGCGCAGGCCTTCAAGCAGATGGTGGTGGACTGCACGGTGGACGATTTGATTGTGAGTGCGGGCATCACCGGCACGCCCGCCAGCTGGCTCAAACCGTCGTTGCGCGCGCTGGGCATTGACCCCGACAACATGCCCGCCGCGCCCGAGCGCCAATATGACAGCAGCAAGCCAATAGCAGCCCGCAAGTGGGTGGACGTGTGGGCCGCAGGGCAGGGCCTGGGCAGCATCAAGGCCATCGAGTCGGTGGCCACCGTGGTCGACAGGCTGGCGCTGGAGTACGCGCAGGCCACGACGCGCATGGAGGGGTTGCGCTACCCGTGCTGAGCGCTTTCAAAATCAAGACATTCAACTCAAAAATAATCAACCGAACACCCAACAGCGCAATTGAGAGTTCCCGTAAATTCACCAGCCATAAAAACATCGTGAGGAAACAACCATGACTGAACCCGTTTTCATCCTCGGTGGCCACCAGACCGACTTTGCCAAAGTCTGGTCGCGCCAGGGCCAGGACATCTCCGACATGATCCGCGAGACCACGCTGGGCGCACTGGAAGCCAGCAAAGTCGATGCTGCATCCATCCAGAGCATCCACGTGGGCAATGCCTTCGGTGAGCTACAGCGTCAGCAGGCGCATCTGGGCTCGATGGTGGCGCAGGTGGTGCCTGAGTTGTGGGGCGTGCCCGCCATGCGGCATGAGGGCGCGTGCGCATCGTCATCTTTGGCGGTGCTGGCGGCGATGGCCGAGATTGAAGCCGGCCGCTACGATTGCGTGCTGGTGGTCGGGGCTGAGGAGCTCAAGAATCTGCCCGGAGACGTGGCCTCGCAAAATCAAAACGCCGCATCGTGGCAAGGCCATGAAGACATTGCCTGCAAGTTCATGTGGCCTGCGGGCTTTGGCCTGGTGGCGCAGGAATACGAGCGCCGCTACGGCCTTGACCGCAAGCACCTCAACCGCATTGCCGAGCTCAACTACGCCAATGCCAAACGCAACCCGCTGGCGCAAACCCGCAAGTGGGCGTTTGAGCCGATCAGCTTTACCGATGACGATGAAGCCAACCCGATGATCGAGCCGGGCAGCCGCCGCCAGGACTGCGGGCAAATCACCGACGGGGCGTGCGCCGTGGTTCTCGCATCGGGCCGCTTTGCACGTGAGCATGGGCTGAACCTGTCTGCACTTGCGCGCATCGCCGGCTGGGGCCACCGCAATGCGGGCTTGAAGCTGAAAGACAAACTCGCCCGCAGCGCGAATGCCAGGTACGTGTTCCCTGATTTGCGCCAGACCATTGAAGACGCATGGGCCCGCGCCGGGGTGCCCGGCATTGAGGCGATGGACGGAATCGAGACGCATGACTGCTTCACTACCACCGAGTACGTCGCCATTGACCACCTGGGTTTGACGCCGCCCGGCCAGAGCTGGCAGGCCGTTGAAGACGGCAGCATTGAGCGTGGCGGGCGCTGCCCCGTCAACATGAGCGGCGGCCTGATCGGCTGCGGCCACCCGGTGGGCGCCACCGGCACGCGCATGCTGTTTGATGCGGCGCGCCAGGTGACTGACGCGGCAGGCGACTGCCAGATTGAGGGCGCGCGAACGATGCAGACGCTGAACATTGGCGGCTCGTTTGCGACTGTTGTCAGCTTTGTCGTGGCGCGCGGCGTTTGACTCCAGCTCTAAATCAAACGTGCACTTTGTCGGCGCGCCTTGTCGTGCTGAATGTCATTCAGAAGCATTGCTTGCGGCGTGCCTTCGCGTTCTCGCTTGATTGAGAAATGGAATGACGCCAGACCTCGACCTCACGCGCGACGCGCTGGCTAGCAGTACGCTGAGCCACGGCCTGCACCTGCTGGGCGACCGATGGACCGTGGCGGTGATCCTCGGTGCGTTTTTGGGCGTGCGCCGCTTTGATGAGTTGCAAACGCGCCTGAACATTCCGCGCCACACGCTCAATCTGCGCCTGAAGGCGCTGACCGAGCTGGGCCTGTTGCAACAGCGCCCCTACCAGCAGCGCCCGCTGCGCCATGCCTACCACCTGACCGACAAGGGCCTCACGCTGTACAGTCACGTGCTGATGATGTGGGTGTGGGAGCGGCGCTGGGGCGCGCGGCTGCTGGCATTGCCGCCCCGCCTGTCGCACCAGCCTTGCGGCCACGCCTTTGTGCCGGAGCTGACGTGTACCGCGTGTGGCGACAAGGTGGGCGTGGGTGACCTTACGTTTTCGCTCTGCGTCAACGCCGATCTGCTGGCGGCCATGCAAGCAACGTCACAGGCCACGGCTCACACCATGCCCGCGCTGCGCCAGCGCGGGTCGCGGCTGGCGAAACAAGACGGCGAAAACAACGGCAGCCCAGGGCAAGCAGGCCAGGTGGGCCTGGACCTGCGCGCCGACCGCTGGGTGCTGCTGATCGTCTCTGCCATGCTGCTGGGCTGCCACCACTTTGACCAGTTGAGCCACGTGCTGGGCATTGGCAGCAGCGTGCTGGCGCGCCGCCTGTCGCATATGGTTGATTCGGGCCTGCTGCTCTGCCAAGTCGATCTGGTGGACGCGCGGCGCAAGGTCTACCGCCTTACCCCGGCCAGCCGCGACTTGTTTGGCTACATCATGTGCTTCTCAAGCTGGGCCAGCCGCCACCACTTCCATCAGCCCAGTTCCATCATCCCCACGCACAAAGCCTGCGGCAAGCCGTTTGTGCCGCAGGTGGTGTGCAGCCACTGCCGCAAGCCGTTGGAGGGCCGGCAGGTCACGTTCACCCACCACAAAAACCCGGCTGCCCCGCCACCTGCGGGATGAGCCTTATAGTCCCACCACCCCGCCGTCGTTCTTGGTGATCATCACCGTCGCAGACCGGGGCCGGGCCAATGCGCCACCGGGACCATAGGTGGCGGTACCTGCGCCATTGCCCGGCCAGTGGCTCTCGAACTTTGCGGGGTCGGCAATGTTCGCAGCGGCCGTATTTTCACCGGGGTGCTGGATGTTGATGAACAGGGCTTTGCCATCAGGCGATTCGGCCAGGCCGGTCACCTCGGAGCCCAGGGGCGCGGTGAGGAAGCGTTTGAAAATGGTGTCGTTCATCTTCTTGCCCGCGTAGGTCGCGACCGTCACCGGCGCAGTGCCCGCCGTGCCAGGTTTGCCATTGGCCTGGTTCACCACGTCCATCTTGCCGCCGTCGCCGTAGCTGCCCGGCACTGCCGCCAGCAGCATGCAGTTGGTGACATCGGTGTAGGCGTTGTCGTCGGTCTGAATCCACAGGATGCCGCTGGCGCGCGAGAACCAGCAGCCGTCGGGTTTGGACAGGTCGTTGAACTCGCTCAAGCCCGACAGGTTGACGTTCTTCTGGTAGTTGACGTTGTCCAGACCGATGTCAGCCGTTGCCTGGCTGCCGAACAGGTAAATATCCCAGTTGAAGCTGGTGCTGGCTGCGTCATTGCCGGTCTCGCGCATGCGCATCACCTGGCCGTTCACGTTGCCCTTGAGCGTGCTGGCAGCGCCCTGGCTTGAGACTCCCTTGTTGTCAAGCCAGTAGCGCGGAAACGCCGCATCCACGTCGGGGTTGGGGTTGTTGTTGCTGCTGGTGGTTCCCACATTGCCCCGGTCGGGGTTCTCGGTCATGGTGATGTAGATTTCACCGTTTTGCGGGTTCACGGCGGTCCACTCGGGGCGGTCGGTTTTTGTGGCGCCAGCGGCATCCGCGGCCAGGCGGGCATTGACCAGAACGTCGGCTAGATCGGCAAACGCGTAGGCGGCATTGCCGGCGATGGCGCTGTTGCTCAAATCAAGCTTGAGCCACGTGCCGCTGCCGTCTGCGTTGAATTTGGCGGCATACAGGGTGCCTTCGTCCAGGTACTTGGCACCCGTGGCCATGCGGTCAGCGGGGTTGGCGTCGGCTGCGGCCCATACGGCTTTTGAGACGTATTTGTAGACATATTCGCTGCGCGAATCGTCGCCCATGTAAAACGCCAGCGGCTTGCCTGCCACCGGGTTGCTGGGCCAGGCCCCTTCATG
>JANYJD010000037.1 GCA_025358555.1 Rhodoferax sp. | reverse complement strand
GCATGTGCGGCGGCTCGGGGCTTTCTTTGAAGCGCATCACCATCACCGGCTGCGCGCCAATTGCGCTTTTGTAAAAGCTGAGTGCTTCTTCGCAGCGGCCTGAAAACATCAAATACGGTTCGACTCGCATGGGGATCTCCTGTTGTTAGCCCTTGAAAAAATTGAGCAATCACCGGTGGGCTGGGACGGTGACTGCTCTTTAAAGTGGTGGGCAAGCTTGGGGCTTGTCTGCGTTTGACTTGTGCATAGGGTCCTGAAGGCTCAACCCGGAATATTCGGCTCGACCAGCCGAGCCAGATGCCGCAGCGATTCTTGCCAGCCAAGGTAACAGGCTACTGTTGGAATCATGCTGGGAATGCCGCTTTGCGTGGCATGAATTTCCACGCCGACAGCGACCGCTTTCATCGTGACGCGCGTGGTCATCTCGCCGGGCAAATTCGGGTCTTCAAAACTGGAGGTGTAGGCAATGCACTCGTTCTCGCGCAGCTCAATGTATTTGCCGCCAAAGAACATTTCGCCCTTCGTGCTGAAGTTGGTGAACGACATGCGCCAAGTGCCGCCGACTTTTACATTCATCTCGTACACGTGCGCAAAAAATCCGTTGGGCGGCAGCCAGCGCGCAAACGCATCCGGCTGTGTGAAGGCGCGCCAGATTTTCTCGGGCGTGCAGGTGAGCACGCGGTGCACGGTGATGGTGCCGGTGCTAGCGGCGATAGAGGAGATGGTGGAGGTGGGGTTGAGGGTCGTGCTCATGCAATTGCTCCTTGGGGTTGATGAAAGTGGGCGCTGCCTGAAAAGTCTGAACTTCCCGAATTAAGCAGGCCACACATAGCGGCGCAGATGCGTGATGCACTGCACGGCGATGTCTCGGTAAAGCCCAGGTCGGCCTTGATGGATGGCAGCGCGATGTGCAGCGCGACGTTGACGATGGTCACGTCCCGCACGATCATCAGCAGGCCCAGGCATACCACCATCAGGGGCAGCCAGCGCTGGCGGCGCGTCAAGCCGTGGGCTGAGGGTTGGGTTGCCAGGAGTTGCATCATGATTGCTTCATAATAAATAGCTAATACCGCAATGTGGACGGGGGCTACAGGCCTAAATCTTTAGAATTTAGGTGATTCAGCTTAGGTTGCGGCACCCTGCGCGCGGCCCAGCAGAAACTCGCGCTCGCGCGCATTGCGCGTCAGCCCTGCGGCGCGGGTGAATTCGGCGCTCGCCTCGGCCGAGCGCCCCAGCTTGTGCAGCAGGTCGCCGCGCACGCTGGCCAGCCACGGGTACTGGTTGAGCGACTCTTCCTGGCCCAGTTGGTCCACCAGTTCCAGCCCCGCAGCCGGGCCAAACGCCATGCCCACCGCCACTGCGCGGTTCAATTCCACCACGGGTGACGGGGCCACCTGCGCCAGCGCGTCGTACAGCGCCACGATCTGCGGCCAGTCGGTGGCTGCCGCCGTGGGCGCGCGTGCGTGGCAGGCGGCCAGCGCGCCCTGCAGCGCATACGGGCCCATCGCTCCGTTCGCGCCGCCCAGCGCTTCAGAGCGCACCAGTGCGGCCAGGCCACGGCGGATCAAAAAGCGGTCCCAGCGGCTGCGGTCTTGGTCTTGCAACAGCACGGGCTGGCCTTGTACATCTACCCGCGCGGCCGTGCGCGAGGCCTGGATTTCCATCAGCGCCACCAGGCCGTGCACCTCGCTGTCCTTGGGCAGCAGCCCGGCCAGCAGGCGGCCCAGCCGCAGCGCCTCGTCAATCATGGCCGGGCGCATCAAATCATCGCCCAGCGTGGCCGAGTAGCCTTCGTTGAAGACGAGGTAGACCACTTCCAGCACCGCTGCCAGGCGCGCATCCAGCGCATCCGCGCGCGGCACTTCAAACGGCACCTTGGCAGCGGTGAGCGTGCGCTTGGCCCGCACAATGCGCTGCGCCATGGTGGGCTCGGGGACCAGAAAGGCGCGGGCAATCTCGTCGGTGCTCAGGCCGCCCAGCAGCTTGAGCGTCAGCGCCACCCGCGCATCCAGAGACAGCACCGGGTGGCAGGCGGTGAACATCAGGCGCAGCAGGTCGTCGCCAATGTCGTCCTCGCGGGCGGCGTCCAGGCCATCGACAAAATCGGGGGTCACATCGGCTTGCAGCGCTTCCAGGTCAGCGCCCAATTCTTCGTGCTTTTTGGCGTGCAGCGCGACCTGGCGCAGCCAGTCCAGGGCGCGGTTTTTGGCAGTGGTCATCAGCCAGGCTCCCGGGTTGCGGGGCACGCCGCCGGTCGGCCAGTGCTCCAGCGCGGCCACCAGCGCGTCCTGCGCCAGCTCTTCGGCCACGCCCAGATCGCGCACGATGCGCGCCACGTGGGCGACGACCTTGGCAGACTCAGCCCGCCACACCAGCGCGATGGCCTGGTGCGTTGCCTTGTCTGTGGGCTTGCCAAGGCTCTCTCCCGCGTCCTTGGACGCAGCCTGGCGGGTGTCCGTCGCTGTCATTTGGCAGGCATTCAGGCAGCATTCATCAAGCGCGGCTCAAGACTCAAGCATCGTCTGGAACCCGCCAAAAATCATACGCTTGCCGTCAAACGGCATGTCAATGGCCTCCAGACGCGGGTCGGCCATGAATTTCTTCATGCCCTCATCACGGACCGAGCGCGACGGCCAAGTGACGCACGAGAACACAACGGTTTCATCGGGCTGGCACTTCACCGCCATGGGCAGCGATGTCAATTTGCCTTCCGGCACGTCATCGCCCCAGCATTCCTGCACCTTCAAGGCACCGCAGTCCTTAAAAATCGGCGTCGTGGCGTTGGCGTGTGCCAGGTACTTGGCACGGTTAGCCGTGGGCACGGCCGCGACAAAGATGTCGATGTAGTTCATGGCTGAGTTCCTTTCAAAGGGCCAGCGGCCTTGTAAGTGCTGAAGATGATGCCGGACGGGAATGTTTGCGTGCTGACAAGATGCAATGAGCGGGCCGGGGTTCCCTCTGCAAAGAAGCGCTTGCCCGTGCCCAGCAGAACCGGATTGACGGCCAGCAGGACTTCATCCGCAAGCCCCAGTTCGAGCAGGGTTGAAGTCAGTGTGGAACTGCCCCAGGTGATCAGGTCCGCGCCGTCCTGCGACTTGATGCGGCGCACGCCAAGGGCGATGTCCGGTCCAAGGGCTTCGAACGGGCCCCATTCAAGACTGTCTGCACGATGGGTCGCGACAAATTTTTTCGCGGCGTTGAGGCGGTCCGCCATCGGACTGCCCGGCGCCTTTGGCCAGTAGCCCGACCAGAGATCGTAGGTACGGCGGCCCAGTAGCAGATCGAACCGCTCGCCCTGCGCCGCGAGTATGGCGGCCAGGCCAGCGGGGCTCCGGTAGGGCGCAGACCAGTCGCTGTAGGGGAAATCGCCGTCATCAGCGGAATTCTGGATCACGCCATCGAGCGAGATGTGTTCGATGATTTTGAGCTTTCTCATGGAAGTTTCCTTGATCTGCGGCTGGCGTGAATCTTTCTCACACTCCCTGTCTCTACGACGCATCAGAGACCGTCAAATCGACATCCGGTCAGCTTATTTTTTTCTGGATGGCTAACGCGCCTCCGCCAGCGCCTTGAGGCTGGCCAGGCCCGCTTCAAAGTCGGTGCCGATCATTTTGTCCATATTGAAGAACAGATGCGCAATCTTGGCGATGTAGGGCACCGGCCCTTGCATTGTCCAGGTGACTTCGGACCCGCCGTCTTTGGGCGCAACGGAGTAGCGCACCTGGTTGTCGATGGGAAACGGCTCGGCCATCACCAGGCGCATGTCCACTTGGCTGGGCGGCGTGGCGGCCACCACTTCAATGCTGCCTTTGCCGGCGTCCTTGTTGCCGTCAAACAAGAACTTCGCGCCGCTGCCGGCCGCCGGGCCGCTGTACGTCAGCTTGATGGCCGGGTCCTTTTTGGCATAGGGGTTCCAGGTGTTGTAGGCACGCAGGTCGTTGATGAGCGGGAAGATTTTGTCGGGCGCGGCCTTGATCTGCGTTGACCGCACCACCTTGAAGGTGTCGGGCCGGGTCGTCACGTAAATCAGAAACACCGCAATGGCTGCGGCAGCGACGATCAGGATGGTTTTCAGCATGGGAGCTCCTTGGTGTGTGCGTGGTAATTTAGCTGGCGAATGATTCAGTGACGTCTCTTTGCATTCACTTTCACGACGCTTGACAGCGGGTCAAATCGACATGGCAGCGCGGAATGGCGCAACAAAAATGGCC